>JBCBCF010000139.1:0-11378 GCA_038530905.1 Acidobacteriota bacterium | reverse complement strand
ATGAACGTCACGAAGACCGGCGAGCTGGTGCCCGTGCGTTTGGTGTCCGATCGCGTTCGGGACGGAGACGGCTTCGTCACGATCACGCTGTGCGAGGACATCCGCGAGCGCATCCGGATCCGCGAGGCGCTCGAGGGCCGCGATCGGATTCTCGAGGCGGTCGCGTTCGCCGCTGCCCGTCTGCTGAGCACGAGCGATTGGCAGGAGAGCGTGGAGGAGGTGCTTGGCCGCCTCGGCCGCGCGACGGCCGCCGATCGGGTCGATCTCGTGCTCTTCGGCGCCGGAGAGGCCGCCGACGAGGCGCGCCAGTCCTTTCGCTGGCTGGCTCCACATATCGACCTGCCGGCGGCGCTGCGCGCCTTCACCGCCGCGCCCGCTCCGCAGCCCGGCTCGCCCGCCTTTCAGCTCTTCGACCGCTTTGCCGAGCCGCTGCGCCGAGGCGACGTGCTGCACGCCGACAGCCCGCAGCTTCGAGATGCCGATCGGCAGGACATTCGACACCTCGGCCTGGCCGGCTTCGCTGTGGTGCCGGTCGCCGTCGACGGCGCGTGGAGCGGCTACCTCGCGGTGTCGAACGCGCAGCATCCGCGGCCCTGGTCCCCCACGGAGCTCGAAGCGCTGGCGATCGCGGCACGCACGGTCGGCGCGTCGATCGAGCGGCAGCGGGCCGAGCGCGCGCTCGTTCGCTCCGAGCATCGCTTTCGCGACCTGCTCGAAAACGCGCACGACCTGATCCAAAGCGTCGGCGCCGACGGTCGCTTCCGCTTCGTCAACCGGGCCTGGAAAGAGGCACTGCGCTACGGCGATGACGACCTGCCGAATCTCGTCCTCAGCGCCGTCCTGCGCGCTCCAACCGATGGCGAGACCGCCGCTGAGGCGGTGCTCCGCGCCGATGGGCCGTCAAGGCTCGAAGCCATGTTCGTGAGCCGCGACGGCCGACAGATCGCCGTCGAAGGCACGATCACGCGCCGCGTTGTCGACGGCCAACTCATCGCGGCGCAGGGCATCTTCCGCGACGTCACCGAGCGCCGCGCCATCGACCGCATGAAGCAGGAATTCTTGTCGACGGTGAGCCACGAGCTGCGCACGCCCCTGACCTCGATCCTCGCGTCGCTGGCGCTGCTCGCCAGCGGTCGGCTCGATGCTCGACCCGACCGCGCCGAGGAGATGATCCGGCTGGCCCACCGCAACGGCGAGCGCCTGCTGCGGCTGATCAACAATCTGCTCGACCTGCAGAAGCTCGCGGCGCGCAAGATGAGCCTTCGCACGGAAGCGATCGAGATCGATCCGCTGCTGATCGAGGCCGGGCGCAGCCTGCGACCGACCGCCGACACGCGAGAGATCTCCCTCGACGTGGTGGGAGGACCGACCGATCTGTGGTGTCTTGCAGACCGCGATCGGCTGATGCAGGTCCTCCAGAACCTGCTGTCGAACGCGATCAAATTCTCGCCGCCCGGCGCTCGCGTCGATCTGTCGGCGACCGCCGCTGGTGACCAGGTCCGCCTCGCCGTCGCCGATCAGGGCCCCGGCATCCCGGACGAATTCCGTGAGCGCCTGTTCGAGCAGTTCACGCAGGCGGAGCCGTCGGAAACCCGCGCCGCCCAGGGCTCGGGCCTCGGCCTCTCGATCGTCCACGGCCTGGTCGACGCGATGGGCGGAACCGTGCACCTCGAGACCGAAGTCGGGCGGGGCTCCACCTTCATGGTCGAGCTTCCCCGCGCCGCATCCGTCCTCCCGGCCGTCCAGTCGAGCCGAAACGGCGGCGAAATGGCTCAAGCGGAGGACCCGTCATCCGCATCGTAAGGAGCATGCGATCAACTATGGGTCGACGTCGTGAGACGTCCGGCTTCTGAACCACAAGCCTCGGTTCGGCTCAGCGGTTCAGCGTTTTTGGTTCGGAGAGGAGGCAGCGAGCCGGGTCGCCGACGGCCCAATCGCGGCCCCAACGGCTCGCATTGCTTCCCGCCGGCTCGACTCGAGCCGGCTTTTTTCGTGCTCTCGGTTTCGTGCTCTCGACTGTGTCGATGGCTCGAGAACGCCGGGCCGCGACGCGTCGACGATCCCCGAAACAGGTGTTCTCAGACGTCGTTCTCAGACGACCGAGGCGCCCAGGGCGCCAGGATCGCGCGCCAGGCGGCGGCGCGGGTGCGGCGACGCAGGTGGATGGGATCGAGGCCGTACCAGGCCGGATCGGGATGAACGAGGGTTGTCCGATGGTGACGGGCGACGAGGGGACCGAGGTCGTCTCGGACGACGCGCAGCCGGTCGAGCAGCTGATCGAAGCCGACGGGTGAGCGCGGAAAGAAGGCGCGACGGACGACGCGCAGCCAGGTGCGGGAGCGTCGCTCGAGAGCGGCGACCGGCGGTGCGACGACGGACACGCGTGCGCCCTCCAGCCGGCCGAGGAGCTCGTCGATCCCGCGAAGCATGCGCTCTGGCGCGACGCCGTACGCGAGGTCGTTGCCGAGATCGGCGACGAGGGCAAACTCAGCCCCGCCGCGGTCTCGCAGCGGCGACCACAGATCACAGTCGAGCAGGCTCGTGCGCTGGCGCAGCAGGAAGCGCGAGTCGACCGTCGCGGCCCTGCCGTGCCCGGCCGCCATCCAGATCTCGGCGTCGTCGGCCGCGACTTGCGCGGCCGCCAGGCCGGCGGCGACTGCCTGCTGCGGATCGGCGGCCAGATTGCTGGCGCCGAGGAAGACGAGTTGCGTCGGCCTCGGCGCGCTCATGCGATCGCCTTCAGCGCGGCGGCATCCGCAGCGCGCCGTCGAGGCGGATGACCTCGCCGTTCAGGTACGGGTTGCGGACGATCGACTCGACCATCTGACCGAACTCTTCCGGGCGTCCGAGGCGCCGCGGGAAGGGGATGCCCGCCGCCAGCGCCTCGCGCACCTTCTCCGGAATGCCGGCCAGGAGCGGCGTGTCGAACGTCCCCGGCGCGATCGTGACCACCCGGATGCCGAGCTTCATGAGGTCGCGCGCAGCCGGCAGCGTCAGCCCGACGACGCCACCCTTCGACGCCGAATAGGCGACCTGCCCGATCTGGCCATCGAAGGCGGCGACCGACGCCGTATTGACGACCACGCCGCGCTGCCCCTCGTCGTCGGGTTCGTTCTGCGACATCGCCGCCGCCGCGCGGCTGAGCACGTTGAAGGTGCCGATGAGATTGACCTCGATCACCTTGCGAAACAACTCGAGATCGTGCGGCGCGCCGTCGCGCCCGACCGTCTTGGCCGCTGGCCCGACGCCAGCGCAGCTCACCGCGACGCGCAGCGTCCCGAGCTCGCCAGCCGCCGCAACCGCGCGGTCGACCGCGGCCGAATCGCGCACGTCGGTGGCGACAAAACGAACGCCGTCGCCCAGCTCAGCGGCCAGGGCCTCGCCCTTTTCCGCGTCGAGATCGACCACCACGGCACGGGCGCCGGCGCCAACCAGGCGGCGCACCGTGGCACCGCCAAGCCCGGACGCGCCGCCGCTGACCAAGACCACTGAATCTTCGAGCTGCATCAATCAATCCTCCGTCGGAGTCGGTGGGTCGGTGGAGTAGTCGTAAAAGCCACGGCCGGACTTGCGGCCGAGATCGCCCCGCTCGACGCGGCGGGCGAGCGCCTCCGGCGGCCGGTCTGCCGGATCGCCTGTCTCTTCGTAGACCTCGAGCCGCGCGTTGTAGCCGATGTCGAGTCCGCTGAAGTCGCCGAGCTGGAACGGGCCCATCGGATGATTGAGGCCGAGCCGACAGGCGCGGTCGATGTCCTCGAACGTGGCGACGCCATTCTCGAGCAGTGCGTATGCCTCGTTGGAGATCGCCCGCAGAATGCGATTGACCAAGAACCCCGGGACCTCCTTCTCGACCCGCACCGGCGTCTTGCCGAGGCGTTCGGCGAGCGCCACGGTCGTCTCGACCGCGGCGTCCGAGGTCGTGGGATGGCGCACGACTTCAACCAGCTTCATCATCAACGGCGGGTAGAAGAAGTGCATATTCAGCACCTGATCCGGCCGGCCGGTGGCGTCGGCGAGGCGCGAGCTGCCGAGATAGGAGCTGTTGGTGGCCAAGACCGCGTGGGCCGGCAGCGCCGCATCGAGCTGGGCGAAGACCTCGCGCTTGACGTCAAGGCGCTCGACCACCGCCTCGATCGCGACGTCCGCGTCGGCGCAGGCGGCCGGCAGCTCCGTCGTCGCCGCGATGCGAGCGAAGGTCGCGTCGACCTCGTCAGCCGTCATCTTGCCCTTCGCGACCCGCCGATCGAGATGCTTGCGATTGCCATCGATCGCTGCCTTGAGCTGCTCCTCTGCCACATCGTGAAGACCGACATCGAGGCCGGCCATCGCCGCGATGATGGCGATCTGAGCTCCCATCTGACCAGCACCGGTCACGCAGACCTTCTGAACGTCGGGGCGCGCGGGCGCTGGAGTTGCGGCCTCAGGCTCGGTCATCGAATCTCTCGTCGATCATCGGATCTCTCGTCGGTCGGCGGTTGCGTGTCGTGTCGAGTGGCGATGGTATGCGCCTCTCTCAGCGCGAACAAGCGGCCGGCGCGCTGATATCTTCACCGCCCTCTCGATGGAATCGAGCGCCATGCCCGACCTCGTTGCCCTTCCTCTCCTCTACCTCGCCACCGCGGCCGCCGCCCTCGTCGCCACCGACCGCTGGGTCCGGCCGATCGCGCGGCGTGACGCCCTCGTCCTCGCCTTGCTGCCGCTCTGCTTCACCGGCGAGGCGCTGCTGCAGGGCGAGGTCTACGCGCCGATCGACATGCTGGCGCGCTTCGATCCGTTCCACTCGATGGCCGGAGAGCCCGATCGCGACACGCTGACGAAGAGCGCGGGCGACATCACGTTCCAGATCGCGCCGTGGCACGCGGCGGTGCGCAGCGCCTGGGCGAGCGGCGATTGGCCGCTGTGGAATCCGTACATGCTGGCCGGCGACTCGCTGCAGCAGTCGGCACAGTCGGCGCCGTACTTCCCGCCCAACCTGCTGGCGCTGCTGCTGCCGTTCGACCTGTCGTTGACCTATCTGGCGGCGATCAACCTGCTGCTCGCCGCCCTGGCCGGGTTCTGCTGGGCCCGAGAGCTCGGCTGCGCGCCGCTGTCTTCGCTGCTCGGGGCGACTGCCTGGACCTTCGGTGGCTTCACGATCTCGTGGGTGGTCTGGCCCATGGGGATGACGATCGCCCTCTTCCCGCTGGTCCTCGTCGGCGTCCGGCGCATCGCCCGCGACGGCTCGTGGAGCGGCTTCGGCATCTTGGCGACGTCGTTCAGCCTCGTGCTGCTCGCCGGCCACCCCGAGAGTGTCCTGCACATTGCGGCGGCCGGCGCTGTGCTCGGCGTGCTCGAGATGGCATGGCGCCCGGCGCGCACGTGGCCGCGGGCCCTGGCCCTCTCGGTCGGCGGCGGGCTCCTTGCCGGCGCGGTGTCGGCCATCTTTCTCTTGCCGATCATCGAGGCGCTGCCGCAGACGGCGAACTACCATCAGCGCAAGGAGAACTTCGCCGCGCGCGATCACAGCGTGCCCTGGCCGCAGGCAGTCGAGCGCGCGACGGTCCAGGTCGTGCCGTTCGCGTACGGCACCGGCTGGCGCGAGGCAGCCGACGATCGGCCGCGATTCTTCCTTGCCGAGCAGAGCGCCTACATCGGCAGCGCCTTCTGGATCCTGGCGATCTATGGCCTGATCCGCCATCCGTGGCGCGGACGTTGGGGGCTGGCGGCGGCGGTGGCGATCGGCGTGGCGCTCGGAGCCGGCGCTCCTGGCATCACGCATCTTTTGTCGAGCCTGCCGCTCTTCGACATCAGCATCCATCGGCGATGGGTGTTCCTGGCCCTGTGGGCGATGTCGACCTTGGTGGCGCTGGGCGCCGACGCCTGGCTGCAGCACCGCGATCGCCGTCTTCCGGCCGCCCTCGGCGGCGCCCTTCTGCTCACCGCGAGCATCGTTCTGATCTTGGTGTGGCCGACCCTCGTCGATCGCGGCCTATCGGCTGCTTACCTGGCTCGCGAGACCATCTGGCTGCTCGCTCCGCTGGCGCTGGCCGGTCTTCTTTTCCTCGTCGGGCCGCGCGGACGTCGCACGGCGACCGCGACGCTGGTCGCCGTCCTCGCTCTGGGTCTCGTTCAGCGCGCCGGCGAGGCGCACGATCGCTTCCCGACCCTCGAGCGCGACGACGCGTACCCGCACGTGCCGCTGCTCGACGCAATCGAAGACTCCGACACGCCATGGCGGTTCACCGGGGTTGGCCACGTCTTCCCCGGCAACCTCGGCTCGATCTACGGGCTCGAGGACATCCGCGGCTATCAGCCGATGATGTTGCGCAACCTCCGCCGCACCTTTCATCTGTGGCCGAGCCAGCGGTCGGTGTTCTTCAATCGCGTCCATCGATTGGGCCTACCCTTCCTGGACCTGCTCGGTGTGCGCTGGGCGTTTGCTCGCGCCGATCACGGGTCGCCACCCGGCTGGAGCCAGGTCGCGGTCGATGGCAACTTCGCGCTGCTTGAGAACAGCCAGGCGATGCCCCGGGCGTTCGTACCGCGGCGGGTCGAGATCGACCTCAGGCCGCGGCAGCTGCTGGGTCGCATGAAGCGCGCCCGCGGCTTCCACCATGTCGCCTGGCTGCATACCGGTGCCGTGCCGCGAGGCGAGGTGGGAGCGCAGGAGAACGCGACGGAGGGCACCGTGACCGCGCGACGCGACGGCCACGGGCTGCGCCTCGAAACGTCGCTCGCCGACGACGCGTGGGTCGTGGTCACCGAGCCGTCCTGGGACGGCTGGCGCGCGCGACTCGACGACGGATCACCGCTCGAGATCATCGGCGCCAACATCGCCTTCCTCGCCGTTCGCGTGCCGGCCGGTGAACAGACGATCACGATGCGCTACCGGCCCGACAGCTTCCTCGTCGGCCGGTCGATCAGCTTCGCCACGCTCGGCGCGCTGATCCTCGCCGCCTTGGTCCGGTTTGGGCTCAGACGGCGCCGCGCCTGACGACTCCGACGCCGCGCCCGGCCACCGAGGCGCGCGCCCACCCGACGCCACGCCGAAAGCACTCGAGCGTCGCGAGCCAAAGCAGAGGTGCGACATGCAGACGCAGCCGCATCGCTTCAGCCTGTTCCAGCAGGCTGCCGTGAACGAGCGCGAACGCGTAGAGGACCGCGCTCGCCACGAGCAGTCGATCAGCCCGCGTCCACGTTCCCGGGCGACGGCGCCAGACCAGGACGCCGAGAGCGATCGGCAGCAACGTGTGAACGGCAACCAGAGTCATGGCGTCGAGAATCACGACCGCGGTGTCGAGCGTGCCGAGCACGACCGGCTCCCCCGCCGGTGCCTCGCCGCCGAAGCGAACCACCGACTCCGGCAGCTCGCCGCGCAGCAGCTGGGCGGGGCGCCGATGGAC
Organism: Acidobacteriota bacterium; assembly: GCA_038530905.1. GTDB lineage: Bacteria > Acidobacteriota > Thermoanaerobaculia > Multivoradales > J023 > JAUIJL01. The sequence continues at coordinate 3,996 of JBCBCF010000139.1, read as the reverse complement.
CCGAAGGCTGCGCTCGATCGTCGGCTCGACCGCGAAGAGCGACAGCCCGTGACGCCCGTGCTGGCGGATCGGGAACCAAAACTGCGCCAGGCCCAGACGCAGCTCGAAGAGAAGGACGCGCGGATGCTCCAGCACGTGGCGCCGCCAGGCACGATCGAGCAAGTCGGAGACGAGGCGCAGGCGCGCGCCGCCCTCGGCGCGCGCGTGGCCTTCGAGCCACTGCAGGCGCTCGACGTCGGCCCGTCGCACCTCGACCGGCAGGAGGCGCTCAGATCCTTCCCAGGTCGGCATGTCGGGTGAAGTCTCGGTCTCCCGCGCCCAGCTTCGGAACCATTTCGGCGCCGATGCGTCGTCCGCGATCGCCAGCTGCAGGCCCTCGCCCTGACCGCTGGCCTGCAGCGACTCGGCCAGCGCTACGCCGCGATCGGTCGACGTCCAAAGGCGCCAGTCGTCGTTCGCCACGCCGTTCTTCACCGTCCACGTCCCGTGCAGGGCGAGCCAGGCGACGAGCACGGCCAGGATCGTCCGCAGCCGTCGCCCGCGCGGCGCGCTGCAGGCCGGGACCACGATCAGCGGCAGGGCGATCAACGAATAGAGCGGGCTCAGAAGCGCCAGCGTCGCGGCCACCGCGCCGAGACCGAGCCCCGACGCCTGGCTCGGGCTCTCCCGGAGCGTCAGCGTCAGAATCGTCGCGAGCACCAGCAGCGGCGCGATCCAGGTGTCGTGAACGAGCTGGCCTAGCGAATGCGTTTCGAACACCACGGCGTCCGGCGAGAGCACCCACAGCACGGCGAGCGCGGGCCCCGGCCAGCGGGCCTTCCAGACACGATCGGCCAGCGCCAAGATGCCGAGCGCCGTCGCCGCGGTCGCCAGAACCTGCAGCGCGACAAGGGTCCACGCCGTCGCCAGCGGTGCCGGGGCGATGGCCAGAACCCCCGCCATCAGCAGGCTCGGCAGCGGTGGTCCGTGCTGCAAGCCGATCAGTGCCCGCACCGGCAGCTCGACCAGCGCGTCCCGCATCGGCATCTCGGCGAGGACGAAGCCAGGATTTGCCGCGACGAGGCGAGCAAAGGCCTCGCCGTGCGTCATAAAGAGCCACAGACGATGGATCAGCAGCACGACCAGCGGGATGCACCAGCGCCAGATCGAGCGTGAGAGATGCGGAGAAGCAGCCATGAGTCAGGGCGCAGCGAGGTTCTGCGTCATCGCCGCACAGACCGGAGCGAGCGGCGGCGGATGCTAGCATCCCATCGCTCTCCCTCCTCACCATGAAGTCGTCCTCGGCCCGACGCGCGGCGCTCTTGCTCGCCGCGCTCCCTCCGATCCTGATCATCGGTCTGGTCGCGCGCTATGGCGTCGATCTCCCGCATTGGGACCAATTCGAGATGGTGCCGCTCTTCCAGGCGCTCGCCGACGGAAGATTGGGCTGGCATCAACTCTGGGCGCCACACAACGAACACCGTCTGCTGCTGCCGAAGGCGATCATGCTCGGCATGGGGCACCTGACGCGCTGGAACCTCTGGTGGGAGCTGGCGCTCAACATCATTCTCGCCCTCGGCGCCCTGGGGATCTTCGGCCAGCTGCTCCTGCGCGACCTGCGGATGGACGACGCGCAGCAACCCGCGGGCTGGCGAGCCTGGGCGGCGCTCCCCATCGCCTCGATGCTGATCTTCTCGCCGCTCCAGTGGGAGAACTGGATCTGGGGCTGGCAGATCCAGATCTTTCTGGCGGCGCTGCTCACCTTCGCCACCGTCGCGATCCTGGCGCGCGACGACGGCGGCTCGTGGCGACGCCTGGGCGCCGCCGCGTCAACCACCCTCGCCGCCGGCTGTTCCTTCGGCAGTAGCCTCTTCTTGTGGCCGGCGGCGCTGCCGCTGGTCGTCGCCGGACCGCGCGACGTGTCGAATGGACGACGCTTGGCCCGAGGGGTGATCTGGTGCGTTGTCGCCGTCGTCTTCGGCATGGTTTACCTGCAGGACATCGCCCGCGACTCGCCACCGATCGAGGATCCGGTGGCGGCCACGAAGCTCGTCGTCAGCTACGTCGCGATCTATCTCGGCAAGGCAATCATCGGCTTCTACGGCTGGCAGTCGCTCCACGGAGGCGTCGGCCTCGCCGCCTGCACGGCGATCCTGGCATTTCTCCGCCTTGACCAGGCATGGCGCAGCGCCCATCGCAACGCCTGGCTGCGCGCTGCCCTCCCGTACGCGACCTTCCTCGCCTTCGCTACGCTCGTCGCCCTCGCCACCGCCTCGGGCCGAGCGCATCTGGGCCTCGAGCAGGCACTCAGCTCGCGCTACAACACCCTCGCCAACTTCTTTTGGCTCGGCGCTCTCGGTCTGTGGACCGTCAAGCCACCGACGCCCGCGCCCGAGCCATGGATCGCCCGCGCGCGCCTCGCGATTCGCTGCGCGGCGCTCGCCACGTTCCTGGCGATTTTCATCAACGCCAACCGGCTGGCGCCGCGCATCCTTCACGATCAGCATCAGGGCCGCATCGAGATCCGCCAGAACCTGCAGGCGTCGATCGACGTCGACTCCGACGCGCTGGCCTTCCTCTTTCCTCATGAAGCTCTCGTGCGCCAGCACCTCGCCTGGCTGGAGGCCGAGCGCTACAGCCTGTTCCGCAGCTCCGATCCTCGCCCGACGGATCCAAACGGCACGGCCGCTGGTGGCGAAGAAGAAAGATAAAAAATCTGCGATCGCCGAGTGATGCATCGACCGCACGCGCTGAGGCTGCCGATTTCGCGAAACCAAACCTCGACCGTCGCCTGTCGATCCATTGACAGAAAATCTTTCGATCACTACCCTCGCCGCATGCTCAACAGTCCAGCTTGTCTTTCCCGCCCGACACGATCGATCGCGCTGTCGGCTCGGCCCACGTCCACATCGATCTACGGAACGTCCCGCCCCAGGCAAGCCGCCCCCCGCAGCGCCCGCCGTCGGAGCGGCCTGACGCTCGCGGCCGTCCTCTTGCTCGCCGCGGGAACGCTCAGCCTCCAGGCCGAGGCCCCCGACCGCCTGCGCATCACCTGCAAACATACGCAGGGCGGAATCTTCGCCGGCACCTACCTCAAGACCGGACAGATCTTCGAAGTCGACGGCCTAATCGGCACCAACTGCTGGAATCGCGAGGGCGGAGGCGTCGCATACTCCTTCACCGGGCTCCGCAACGAGTGGTTCGTCCTCAAGGGAGCCGACTGCCCGCGGGATACGACGGCGGTGGTCTTCGTCGCCGACCGGACGACCGACGACCCCACCGTCGACGTGTCGTGCATCGACGCGCAGCGATCGCTTTCCGACGAGGAGTTCTCGGCGTCCGGCCTGGGCGATCTGAATCCGGCGCGCCGTTATCTGATGCATCACGGCATCCAAGACGTCGTCTGGCATCACCACCTCGTCGACGATGGTGAGCTGGTCGAGAAGAACGTCTTCCAACCAGACGAGCGATCGCTGTATCCAGCCGACGGCTGGCCGTCGTTGGGATTCACCAGCCAAACCTACGGCTTCAGTCCCGACGCGATTTGCCAAGACTCGACGAACCTGCAGCTTCAGTTCGGCGACTACAACACGACCGGTTTCCAAGGCCGAGCGAAGCAGGTCTTCGGCTCTGTCGACTGCAACGTTTATCAGAGGCAAACAGCCCTCCATCGCGCCGAGTACGAGCGATACCGTGTCGGCCCGGGAGATCTCACGGCCTGCCGCTGCAGCAACCCGTTCTGGTCGTCCGTCAACATCGTTCATTTTTCGAACGAGATCGACGGCTCGATCAAGGTACCGTGGGTCGCCGATCCTGCGAGGTATCCCAGTCCCAACGCGCCGGGGGTTCCTGAGGCATTGCGCCGGATCCCTGCGGCTCAATTTCGGCTCGGGACCCAGCTCGGCGCCGAGCTGAATGCGGCGTGCCCCCGGATGCTGATCGCTGCGCCGTTCGCCAACCTTGTCGATCATTGGTTCGACTTCTGCGCCGCGGACCCGGAAAGCACCGAGACTTGCC
>JBCBCF010000138.1:0-11381 GCA_038530905.1 Acidobacteriota bacterium | reverse complement strand
GCGTCTGGCCGGACTGTCCGCGCGGTCTGGCACCGATCGTGGCCCGGTGTTTGGCCAAGGATCCGGACGCTCGCTACGAGACCTGCGACGACGTGCTGGCCGATCTCGAAGCGGTCGCTCGCGAGATCCCCGGCGCGGTGCCGACGGTCGACGCCGACGCGGCGGCGCCCGGCGCGGCTGATCTCAAGATCTCAGGTCTGCTGGAGCGCGCCGAGGAGCTGGTCGAGGGCATGAAGCTCGCCCGCGCCCAGGTCCTGCTCGACGAGGTGCTGGAGATGGCGCCCGACCATCGCCGAGCCCGACAGCTCGCCATGCGGCTCGCCGCGGCAGCAGACGCCGAGGCAGACCGTGGCGACGATCTCTCGCCGCGCCGCCGACCGCTCGACGCGCGCCGGGCAACCAAAGTCGCCGACGCCGTGCAGACCGTCGAGCGACTGATCGACGACGGACGCTGGAGCGAGGCGATCGACGCCCTCGCGTTCGGCGAGCGGCTGCTCGGACCGATTCCGGGCGCGCCAGCGCTGCGGCGACGCGTCGCCCAAGGAGTCGCCGCAGAGCGCGGTGACCTGATTCGCCGCGCCGAGCGCTGCCTCTCCCGGATTGGCGACCGCGCGCAGAAAATCCTTCACCGCCAGACCGTCGGCTCGCGGGCGCGCGCGCGACTGGCGCATTGGATTGCGGAGCTGGGCGCCACGCCGCATCTTGCCGCCCAACGACGGGCCGCGCAGGACCATGTCGACGCGCTGGCGCGCTCGGCGCGTCGATCCGACGCGGCGCGGACCATCGAAGCGATGCTCGACCGCAGCGCCGTCGATGAAGCGACGGAGGCTCTTGAGCTCGCCACCTCGATGTACGGCGACTCGGATGCTCTGAGCCGGCTGCGCGAACGCATCGCCATGGCGCGCGCACCCGCATCCGCCGCGGGTCTGAGCTGACAACGACGAGCCGACCCCTGCCGGCTGCGTGCTACCATCGATCGGGCTCGGTGAGGGCCTCTCCCCGTTCATGTTTCGAACCTTCTTTCGACGCCGTCCGGCCGCGACCGGCAGCGGCTTTCGTCCGGCTCAGGCATGCAGTCTCTCGGCAAATATGAACTGATCGAGCGGATCGGCTTTGGCGGATTCGGCGAAGTCTGGCGTGGCTTCGACCCCTTCATCAAGCGCGTCGTCGCGATCAAGACCTGCACCACCACGCGCGACGAGATCCGCGATCGCTTCTTTCAAGAAGCCGAAATCGCGGGGAACCTGCACCACCGCAACATCACGACGGTCTACGACTTCGGCATCCAGGGAGATCTGCCGTACCTGGTGCAGGAGTTCCTCAGCGGTGAAGATCTCGATCGAAAGATCAAGCGACGAGAGCCGCTCCCCTGGCCGGAGAAACTGCACGTTCTTCTGCAGGTGGCCCACGGCCTAGAGCACGCGCACTCGCGCGGCGTCGTGCACCGCGACATCAAGCCCGGCAACCTCCGCGTCCTCGACGACGGCACGGTCAAGATCATGGACTTCGGCATCGCCAAGCTGGCGGCGCAGGAGAGCGGCCTGACGCGCACCGGCACGACCGTTGGCACCGCCGGCTATCTGGCGCCCGAGCAGGTGCGGGGCGGGACCATCTCGACAGCGACGGACGTCTTCTCCTTCGGCGCCGTCGCCTACGAGCTGCTCGGCTACTCGCGACCGTTTCAGGGCGAGCAGATGTCACAGGTCATCTATCGCATCCTGCACGAAGAGCCAACGCCGATCGATGAGATCTGGCCGGCGATTCCGAATGTCATGGCGTCGCTCATCGAGCGCTGCCTGCAGAAGGACTCTGAGCGCCGACTGGCAGACGGCGCCGCCCTGGTCGAGCAGCTGGAGGCGATTCGGGCGGCGGCGCACAACGACATGACGGCCACCCGCCGGCTCAGCGCGCGCCCTGCCGGCGCGAGCGCAACCGACGCCGCCGCACTGCTCGCCGAGGGTGACGGCCCCTACGCATCTCCGCCCGCGGGTGCTGACGGAGGCACGCCGCCGTCGACGCGACGTTTGCCGGACCCGTCGACGCCGCCACCACCGCCGCGGCGGGCTGGCGGGATCGATCAGGTCGAGCTCGACACCGATTCGCGACCGGTGGAGGTGGCTGCTCCGCCGCTGTCGATGGCGATGTCCGCCTCGCCGCCGGCCTGGCGCCGCGGCTGGTTGATCGCGCTCGTGGTTGCGGTGCTCGGCGCCGCGGTCGGCCTCGGCTGGTGGCTCGGACGCGGCACGTCGGCCTCCCCGGAAGCCGAAACAACGGCTGAACAAGCAGGCGCGCCCGGCGCTGAAAGCGCCGAAACGGGCGACGAGCTCGACCCTCCGGACGCCGAGACCGCTGGGTCGACCTCATCGGACGACCTTGAAGCGCCACCGGCACCAGCGGCCGACGGCATGGGCGGCGAGGCTGACGCCGGCGAGACACGCGACGATGCAGCCGGGGCGGACACAGCCGAGGTCGAGGTGGCCGAGGCCGAAGCGGTCGAGCCGGCGAGGCTGACGCTGACGGCGCCGCGGTGGACTCGCCAGATGACCGCCGAGGTCGCCGGCCAGGTCTACAGCCTGCGCGGGAACCGCACGCTCGAGCTCCCCGCCGGAACGCATCTGGTGACGTTCAAGGTCGACGAGCCGGGATATCGCGTCGAGCGCGCGTCACGCGTTCAGCTCGCTGCCGGCCAGAGCCGCAGCCTGCGGCCGGCCGTGGCGCCCCCCGCGCTCCTCACCGTCCGAGCGCTGCCCCGGAGGCCGCAGGGGATCGTCTCGGTCGACGGCCGGGAGATCGGCCCGACGCCGATTCGGCAGACGCGGCTCGCACCAGGCACGTACACTCTGGAGATTCGCCCGACGACCGGCGACGCGCCTCTCGCTCAGCAGATCGAGGTGCGCTCGCTGACCGAAACGCTGGTGAGCTTCGATCTGCCGAGCGAGCGCCTGCGCATCCGCGAGAAGACTCTCGAGCCGCCGGGCTGATCGATGCCTCGACCTCACGCGATGCCGAACCGCACGCCCTTCTCGCCACCCCAGACCGCGTCGCCTCCCCTTCGCGCGGCGCTCGGGCTGGTCGTGGCCGTCGTCAGCTTCACGGCCCTCAACCTCGATGCCCGTCAGGACCCGGCGGTCCCGATCCCGGGCCAGGAATCGTCAGCCTCCGAGGCGGCGCCACTCATCGTAGACAGCCGCGATCCCCTCGAGCTGCAGCGGCTCGCCGACGACGCGTTTGCGCGCGATGATCTCGCCGCAGCCACCGCCCTCTACCGGCGATCGGCCGAGTACACCGACGACCCGGCGGAGCGCGGCAGAATCTTGCTCACGGTCGCCTGGCTCGAGGACGAGCGAGGCCTCCCCGACCGCGCCACCGAGACCTTGGTCGAAGCGTTGTGGGCAGCACCCGACCTCGAGATCGATCCGGCCGTTTACGGCGACGCTCTGCTGCCGCGCTTCTACGACGCCCAGCAGCTGATCGTCGAGCGGCGCGAGACGCAGGCTGAGGAGGCCATTCGTCAGGGTCTCGAGGCGCTGCGCGCCGGGCGCCATGGAGAGGCGCGCGAGCGGCTGGCTGCCGCGCTCGCCCAGCGTCCAGACCATCCGAAGGCGCTCTACAACCTGGCCCTCGTCCACCTCTATGACGATCGCCTCGACGACGCGATCGAGGGCTTTCAAAAGCTCCAAAGCCTGGCCGCCTCGCAGCCACAGGCGATCGATCCTCAGCTGCGCTCTCTCGCCCTTGCCAACGTCGGCGCCATCTTCCTGCGCCAAGGAGCCAACGTCGAGGCGCGCGACGCGCTCGATGATGCGGTGGCGATTGATCCAGGCAACCAGGCGGCCTGGTCGAACCTCGGCGTGGCGCGTCGGCGCCTCGGCGATGGCGACGCTGCCGAAGCCTTCCGTCGCGCTCACGACCTGGCGCCGCAGGACGCGGGCGCCATCAACAACCTCGCGCTCGCCTACCTCGACGCCAAGGATTGGGTGCAGGCGGTGGCGCTGCTGCGCCAAGCCACCGAGCGTTTCACTGACAACGCCAGCCTGTGGCTCAATCTCGCGCTCGCCCAGCAGGGGCTCGGCAACGACGAAGGCGCGGTGGTGTCCTTCGAACGGTCGATCGCCGCCGATCCGCAGGATGCCGGCGGCTGGGCGAGCACGGCTGCGCTGCACCTCGCTCGTCATTACGACACCGTCGGCAACTCGCGCGGTGCCCTGGCCGCCGCCCGCCGCGCCGCCGACTGGCGACCGGAACAAACCAACGCCTGGATTTATCAGGGCCTGGCGCTGCAGGCGCTCGGCGATCTCGAGCTCGCCGCCGAAGCCCTCGAGCGCGGACGCGGACTCGATCCCACGCGCGTTGACGTGCACATCAACCTCGGCAGCGTCTATTTCGAGCTCGGTCGCCTCGACGAGGCCGAGCGCGCGCTGCGTCGCGCCCTCGACATCGATCCGGAATCCACCACCGCGCAGGCCAACCTCGCCTCCGTCATGCGGGCACAAGAGACCGGCGTGCTGCCTCGGCGCCGGCCGCGCGTCGCCGAGACGGCACCGCCGGCGCCACCACCACCGGCATCCAGGCAGGCCGGCTCACAGCGCCCGCCCGGTGGCTCCACCGCCTCGTCGACTCCTTCGACGCGCGCCAGCCTCGGCGTCCGCGTGTCGGCGGTCGACTACGGCGCCCTCGGGCTGCGCGGCCTCTTGGTCGACGAGGTCGTGCCTGATTCGGCCGCGGCGCGAGCCGGTCTGCGCGCTGACGACCTGCTGCTGCGCGCGGCCGGGCAGCAGATCGAGACGCGAGACGATCTCGCCTCGATCGCCGCCGCGCGGCGACCCGGCGACGCTCTCGAGATCGAGCTGCTGCGCGCCAATCGACCGGTGCGCGTGCAGCTGATCCTCCCCTGAGAGGCCCGCGACGCGCGACGCGAAGGGCACGAGCGCAGATCGCGCCACCGACCTGCATCGCCTCTGTCGGCCGCGCGGCCGGGCCGCGACCCTCAGCCGCGAAGGTCTGGGGCGCTAGGGCTTCCGCGCGTCGAGCAGGGCCTTCAGCTGGCGCTGACGGACGCCGATCGAGACCTCCAAGGCTGCGGCGTCGCGTAGGAGACGACCCGCGGCCCGTCGATCGTTGCCGCGCAGCGCGAGCAAACCGCGACCGCTCAGGGCCTCGGATCGGACCTCGGCATCGCCCAATCGCTCCGCGCGGCGATAAAAACGCTCCGCCTCACCCAGCCGACCAGCGGAGCGCGCCAGATCGGCCAGGAGAAGATGGGTGAAGGGGTCGCGGCCGGGCGCCTCGGCGAGCGCCTGACGAACCGCCTCGGCCTCGCCGAGGCGGTCGTCTGAACGCAGCAGGCCGATCAGATTGCGACCGGCGGACGCCGCCCGAGGATCGATCAAGAGCGCCTTGCGGTAGGCGTCTTCCGCCCCTTCGACGTCACCGGCCCGACGCCGCGCAACGCCGAGATTGACCCAAGCCGGCGCGAATCCAGGGTCGATCTCGACCGCGCGTTCGAGCCAGGTGACCGCCGCGATCGGCTCACCGCCCCGGACGGCCTCGGCCCCGCGATTCGAGTGGAACATCGCCAGCGCCCGCAGGTCGGTCAGTCGGCGCAGCCGCCGCTCGCTCGACGGCGTGGCGGAGAAATCGAAGACCAGCCGGCTCGAGCCGGCCCCCCAACCGACGCCGACGTGGTCGGAGACGATCACCAAATCGCCCTCGCGGCGGATCGTCTCGACGGTTTCGATGGCGAGAAAGTAGGCGTCGTGGCCGAGAGCGCGCGCCAGGCCGAGAAAGAGGTTGGTGAAGGCCAGACAGTTGGCACGGCCGGTGTCGAACGCCTCCCGCGCGGTGGCGGTGCGCTCGGCGGTATAGCGCAGCGCGACCGCGGCCTGGCCGCCGCTGGCATTCGATGAGGTCGAGTCAGCAGGTGCCGACTCCTTGATCTCGCGATCGACCGCCGCGTCGCCAAGGAGCGCGGCGGCGAGGGCGCGCAGCCGATCTTCGGCGCGCCCGGGTCGGACTTGCGCCTCGGCCCAGTCGACCATCTCCGCATCGACGTCCCAAGCCACGATCAGATTGTCGATCGCAGCGCCGCGCGAGGTCAGCCAGCGCTCGAGGACGGCGCGCTCGAGGGGCGCATCGGGATCGGGAGGTTCAGGCGCGACGGTCGGCGCCAAGCGATCCTCGGAGGCGCAAGCCAGGGCCAACAGGGCGAGCGCCGGCAGGAATCGACGCCAGCTCAACGCCCGTCTCCCGCGGTGTCGATCCCGCGCGCCGCACCTGGCCGACGGATCATCTCGTGAGCGTACCAAGGGGCCGATCAGCCCAGCCGACCGAGCCAAAGCTGCAGTTCCTCCGCGCCACGCAGCCAGGCCCAGCCGAGGTAGACGACGGCGAACGCCGGCAGCACCACAAGGCCCTGCGCCCAGAACGGCGGACCGAGTCCTGCGAGCCCCCACCAGCCGAGCCCGACCGGCGCGGCGACCACCAGCGAGCGGAGGAGATGAGCGCCGATCGGCGCCAGTGGCACCACGGGACCAGCCTCTCCGCTGCTGCCCAAGCCGCGATCATCGAGCGCGCGGCGCAAGGCGCGCGCCAGCAGCAGCAGCTCGCTCCAGGCCGCGACGCTCGACGCCAGGGCCAGGCCGCAGGCGCCGAAGAAAAGCGGCCGCGCTGGTTCAGGAAGGCCGACGGTCGCAGCCACCGACAGGCGATCCAGCGGCAGCATCAAGAAGCCGCCGAGACCGGCCGAGGCGACCAGACGCACCGTCGCCACCCGCGCCGGGGTCTTCGTGTCGCCGAGCGCAAAGAAGGCGTTTTGCAGCAGCCGCGACATCGTCGAAGCAAGCAGGCCCAGAGCGTAGGCCGAAAGCACCGCCCACACGAGCCAATTGTCGGTCACGCCGAAGTTGCCGCGGCGATACAGCAGGCCGACCACGAGAAAGCCGAAGGCCAAGAGACCGACCACCGACGGCGCGACGACGAACGCAGATTGGCGCAGCCCGCGGCGCACGCGACGCGCGATCTCGCCCGACGCCGAGCCGGCATCGCGGCGGGCCAGCTCCGGCAGCTCCGCCGCCGCCACCGACATCCCGAACACGCCGAGCGGCAGATTGATCAAGGTCGCCGCGTAGGCGATGGCGCTCGGCGCGCCCGGCGCCAAGAAACTCGCGAGGAACACGTCGACGTAGAGCGACAGCTGAACCACACCGCGGCCGGCGAGCGCCGGGCCGAGCGCCGAGAGCGCCCGACGGACGCCGGGGGCCGCGAGATCGAACGACGGCCGCAGCTTCGGCACCAGCCGCAGCACGGCGGGCAGCTGCACCGCCACCTGCGCCGCGCCGCCGGCCAGCGCGCCCCAGCAGGCTGCGTAGAGCCAGCGCGTGACCACGTCGACCGGCGCCGCGGCCGGCGACGTGAGCCAGCCGCCGCTGGTCGCGACACCGACCAACGAGCCGACGATCGCCAGGTTCCAGACGATCGGCGAAAGATACGGCAGCAGGAAACGGCGATGGCTGTTGAGAATGCCAAGCGCCCAGGCCGAGATCACCAGGCACCCGGTCATCGGGAAGACGATGCGCACCGCGCGCACCAGCAGCTGGTAGCGATCGACCTCGAGGGTGCCGGCCGCGACCTTCTCCGCGTCCCCGAGGAATCCGGCCGCGAGCACGGCGACAATCTGCGGCGCGAAAAGCATGCCGAGCACGACGACCACCGAGACGGTGACGGTCAGCAGGCCGAGCGCGGCGCCGGCGAAGCGGCCAGCGTCCTCGGCCGAGCCTTTGTCGACGAGCCGCGAGTAGATCGGGATGAACGCGGCCGACAGCGTCTGCTCGCCCAGAAGATTCTGCAGCAGGTTGGGGGCGCGCAGAGCACTGCGCCAGACGTCGGCATGCGGACCGACGCCGAAGAACAGCGCGACGGCGGTCTCGCGACCCAAGCCGACAATCTTGCTGGCCAGGATGCCGAGAGCCACCGAGCGGGCGCCGCCGCTCATGGGTCGACAGGGCTCCCGGTGCTATTCTCGCTCTCGACGCGAGGGGCCGCGGCGACTCGGCGCATGCCGGCGATCCTCTCCCGGCGCCCGCGACCCGTCAAACCCGGGGCCGCCGTTGAACGCCCGGGCCGCCGTCGAACGCCTGGGCTGCCGTCGCGGCCCGATGCTTGACCAGCCTCTTACCGCCTCGCTTCGAGTCCCCGCATGCAGCTACGCACGAGCCATCGCCACGGGCGCCGTCGCGGGTCCGCAGTCATCGCCGCGTCGACGCCGCGCGTCCGAGCGCTTGCTCTCGCCATATCGATCGCACACCTCCTGTCTCTCGGCGGCTGTGGCGATGACTCGCTCTCCGTCCCAACGCTCGAAGAACGAATCGGCACGGTCATCTTCGGGCCGCCGATGCTGCCGTTCCCGGACCGCGGCTGGCGGGCGAGTGCCGACGGCGGCCAGTGGCTGGTGGCGACCGGTGCCGAACTGCTCCTGCCGGTGCGCGAAGCGACCGACTTCAGCCTCTGGCTCGACTTCCAGCCGGCCGGCGAGGCGCCGCCCTTCGAGATTCTTTGGGTGGGTCCCGACGGCACGCGCGAGCGTCTGGCGACGACCCAGGCCGAGAGCGCCTTCCGGCTCGAGCTGACGCCGGAGCGTCTGGTCGCCGGTCTCCATCGGCTGATCGTCGTCGTCGATGCGAACGTTGAGCTGGCCCTGTCGACCGTTCGCGCCAGGCTCGGCGAAGCGTCGATCGACCTCGAGCCTGGCCAGCGGTATCGCTATTGGTTCGTCAGCGATCTGCTGAGCTTCGGCGTTACCGGCTCGGAGGGCGCCGAGAAGAACGGTGGCTTCGTGGTTCTCGGCGCACAGCCGGTGCCGATTCGACTGCCGTCGCACGACGGGCAACTGTCGTTTCGCGTCCAGAACTCCAGCCACGAGCCCGCGGTGTTTCGACTCGAGGCACGCGGCGCCTCAACCGAGGTGCGTCTGGCGCCGCACGAGCGCGCGGCGCTGAGGCTGCCGCTGCGCGCGCGCCGTCCCTGGGAGCCGCACACGGCAACCGCGACCGTCGAAGGCTCCAATCATGGGCTCTTCCTGTGGGGCGCTCCGCATTTTCGTCAGCTCGGGGGAGAGGATCCCCGAAGCGCCGCAAGCCCAGCCACCTACGTCCTCATCACCCTCGACACGATGCGCCGCGACGCGCTCGGCAGCTATCTCGCCGCCCCCGACGGCGGCGAGGCGCCCGCGGGCCCGGCGCGGGAGTCGCTGACGCCGCGCCTCGACGCGTTCGCTCAGGGCGCCGACGTCGTCGAGCACGCCTATTCGACCAGCCCGTGGACACTGCCGTCACACGCCTCGATGTTCACCGGCCTGGCGCCGAGCCGCCACGGCGCCGGCGTCGTCACGGCGGCGCTGGCGCAGGATCACGCGACGCTCGCCGAGCAGCTGCGCGCCGCCGGGATCTCTACCCTCGGCTTCGCCGGCGGCACGCTCGCCGGTTTCCGCTTCGGCCTCGCCCAGGGCTTCGATCGCTATTTCTCGCCGTCGGGCCTCGAGATCATCGGCGACTCTTTGGCCGACTCTGCGCTCGAAGCGCTCGACAACCTGCCGGACGAGGCGCCGGCCTTTCTCTTCATCAATTTCTTCGACGCGCACTACCCGTACCTCGCACCAGCGGATCAGCGGGCGAGGTTCAGGCTTGAAGAGCGCCTGCAGGCGAGGTCACCGAACGATCCGTGGCGCCGCGCGGTCGAGGGCGACGCGTCGGCCTTCCGACGCCTGATCGATCGCGAGGTGCCGCTCGCTGCCGACGGAGTCGAGCTGCTGCACGACGCCTATCGCGCCGAGGTGGCCTTCGTCGATGCGCAATTCGGCCGCCTGATCGACCATCTCGACGCCCTCGGCCGCCTCGACTCGGCCATGGTCGTGGTTCTCGCCGACCACGGCGAATTTTTCGGGGAAGGCGGCTATTTCTCGCATTCGAACCGCCTCGATCCGCCGCTGCTCGAGATTCCCCTCTTCGTCAAATGGCCGGGGCAGAGGTCCGGACGCCGGCTCGACGCCCTTGCCTCCTCGACCGATGTCTTCACGACGTTCCTCAGCGCCGCGGGCCTCGAACCGCCGAGGGCCGACGGTGTCGAGCTGGTCGAAGCGCAGCTCGCCCGCCGAACGCAGGTGGTCGCCGAGGAGCACGAGGCTCCTCTGCACTCCCTTTTCGAGTCGATGCGGGTCGCCGACCACCTATTCGCCGTGCAGCAGCGTGCCCAGCGCCTTCTGGCTTGGGAGACCGAACGGCGATGCCAGCGCGGAGAGCCGGGCCGCTGGAGCGCAACCAGCTGCCCCCCCGAGTTCCAGCGCGCCGCTGAGCAACGCCTCGAAGCCCTCCGCCGCGACGCGCGTCCGCCGCTCGTACGCATCGAGGCGAGTCCGGAAGAGCGCGCGAAGCTCAAAGCGCTGGGCTACTTGTGATCGGGCGGCCGTTTCGATCCCTCAGGACCGGCCTCCCGACGCTGCTCGCGCTCGGCTTGCTCGCCGGCTGCGGTCCCGACGACGCATGGCATCGGCTCGATCTCGCCCGCCTGCCGCCGCTGGTCGACGACCAGCCGGCAGCGGAGCCCGTCGTCCCGACGCTCGAACCGCTCGGCGAAGGCCTGCGTCGACGCGGCCTGCAGGTCACCGGCCAGGTCGACGCCCTCAGGGCCCGCGTCGGCGCGTCGCTGTCGTGGAGCCTCGACCTCGGCGCCGAGCCCTATCTCAGCTTCGTACCCATCGTGCCGCCCGACGACGCCTGTCCACCGACCTACGTGGTGGAAGCGTCCGCGCGCGCCGCCGAGCGGATGGAGTTGGCCCGCTTCGCGCCCCGTCCGGCAAGCGGACTGCCGGCCGTCTTCGGCCGCGGAGCGATCGAATTGCCTCTCGACGATCTCGCCGACCGGCGCGCGACGCTGGTCCTGCGGACCGAGGCAAGCTGTCGGGGTGGGCCGACCGACGTCAGCTGGGGCTCGCCCGCCGTCTGGCATCGGCGCCGAGCGCCCCGGCCGCCCGGCTCACCCGAGCGCCCCAACGTTCTCCTTCTGTCGATCGACACGCTGCGCGCCGACCACCTGGGCGCGTGGGGCGCCGATCCTTCGGAGACGCCCGCGCTCGACGGCCTGGCCGCCGAATCCGACGTCTGGACGCAGGCGTTCAGCACCTTCAACGTCACCAATCCGAGCTTCGCCTCGATCTCGACCGGTCTCTACGGCAAGAACCATGGCGTCTATGACCTGCGCACGCCGCTGCCGGAGGCCCATGAGACCCTCGCGGAGCGCTTTCAGGGCGCCGGCTGGAGAACCGGCGCCGTGGTCTCGGTGCGCCACCTCGAGGCGAGCCAATCCGGCCTCGGCCAAGGCTTCGAAGACTT
>JBCBCF010000137.1:0-11471 GCA_038530905.1 Acidobacteriota bacterium | reverse complement strand
CGCTGACCGCCACTCTGGCCTGGCTCTACCTGCAGCTCGGCCAGCTGCCGCAGGCGCAGCCAGTCCTGGTCGGAATCCAGGCGGTCGTGCTGGCCCTGGTGCTGGCGGCGCTCTACCGCCTCGGCAAGAAGGCGCTGCTGCGGCCGTCGTCGGAGACAGCTGCGCTCGTCCTTTTGCCACTGATCGCGCTGGCGGCCGCCGCCGCGGCTCTCTTCGGCGTCGGTCCGGTGACCTCGCTGCTGGCGCCCGCGGTGATTGGCGGGATCATGCTTTGGGGCGTGCGCCGGATTCGGAGCGGGTCGGGAGGCGAGGCGGCGGGCACCAAGACGCTCGCTGGACTCCTCTTCGGCCTGGGGGCGACCGTCGGCAGCGGCCGACCCGCCACCGCTGCCGACGCCGATGCGACTGCAGCAGCAGCGGCCGGCTCGGCCGCCGGAGCCGGGGCCGCAGCCGGAGCCGGAGCGGGCGCAGCCGGCCTGGCCCTCGGCGCCACCGCGCCGAGCCTCCTCGCCCTTTTCCTCTTCTTTCTCAAGACCGGTGCCGTTCTCTACGGCAGCGGCTACGTGCTCGTCGCCTTCATCGAGCGCGAGCTGGTGAACGCCTCCGGCTGGTTGACCAGCGGTCAGCTCCTGGACGCGATCGCCATCGGTCAGCTCACGCCCGGCCCGGTCCTGACGACGGCCACCTGCGTCGGGCTGTGGCTCGGTGGCTGGGCTGGCGCCGCGGTCGCGACGGTCGCCATTTTTCTCCCGGCCTTCGTCTTCGTGCCGCTCCTCAACCCGCTGGTGCCGCGCCTTCGGCGGTCGATCATCACCGCCTCATTCCTCGATGCGGTGAACGCCGCGGCGGTCGGTCTCATGGCAGCGGTCACGATCGAGCTCGCGCGCGGCACTCTGGATCAGGCGCTGGCCTGGCTGCTCTTCGCCGCCGCGGTGATCGCCGTGCTGCGCTTCCGAGTCGGACCGGTGACTCTCGTCGCTGTCGGTGCCGCGCTCGGCCTGCTTCTCTTCTCCTGACCTGCCTCACCGCCGGCGTCGGGAACGCGCTTCAGGCGGACACCACTCTGAGCGCCCGCTGGCCAGGCGATCGATCGACTGTCGACATTTCCTCGCCCGCTTCCGCATTCTCTGGCGCAGCCTCACCACCGCAGGAGCCGGTCCAGAGCGCAGCGGCCAACAGCGCGGCGGTGAGAAGTGCCGTGAGGCCGACCGCCAGCATCCGACGACTCGGTCGGCGACCATGGACCCGGGTCGGCTCGTGGTCGCCGCTCTCGGTGGATGGCCGC
The DNA here is from genome assembly GCA_038530905.1 of Acidobacteriota bacterium. Lineage (GTDB taxonomy): Bacteria > Acidobacteriota > Thermoanaerobaculia > Multivoradales > J023 > JAUIJL01. Next base: position 10,186 of record JBCBCF010000137.1, on the reverse strand, counting down.
CGCTCGGCGGTCGAGATGTCATCGCCGGCCGAGCTCGCGTCGCGCGGAGACGGCGGTGCAGTCAGAATGGCTGGCAGCTCGTCTCGGATCTCGCGCAGGCGCCGAGCGACCTCCACCGAGCCCCCTGCAGGCCGCTCCTGCGGATCCTTCTCGAGCAGCTCGTCGATCAACGCCGACAGATTCGGCGGCAGGCCGGGCTCGACGTCGAGAGCCGGCAGGTGCGGCGACTGAACCACCTGCTGCAGCGTCGCCAGCTGGGTCGCGCCGAGGAACGGAGAGCAGCCGGTGAACAACTCGTAATAGAGGATGCCGAGAGAGAAGAGGTCGCTCCGCTCGTCGAGTTCTTGACCCAGCGCCTGCTCGGGAGACATCGATCGGCAGGTGCCGATGACGGCGCCCGGCTTCGTCAACTCGGTGATCGGCTCGCCGCCAGCCGCCGGGCGGGCGAGGCCAAAATCGACGATCTTCACCTCGCCCTGATCGCCAACCAGCACATTCTCGGTCTTCAGGTCGCGATGCACGAGATGGTGGCCATGGGCGTGCTCGAGCCCCTCGGCGATCCGCAGGCCGATGTCGAGGGCCTCTTTCAATGGCGGTCGGCGGATGGCGAGCAGGCGACGCAAGGGCGTCCCGTCGACCAGCTCCATGACGATGTGGTCGCTACCATCGACGCTCAACAGGTCGTGAATGCGAACGATCGACGGATGGTTGAGGCGGGCGGCCAACCGCGCTTCGCGCAGCAGTCTGCGCCGCTGCAGCTCAGCGATCGCAACGCGGGACCGCAGCCGCTTGATGGCCACCGGCCGATGAAGCCGGGAATCGAAGGCCTCCCACACCTCACCCATCCCGCCGCGGCCGATGCGGCGAACGACCTCGTAGGGTCCGATGCGTGTCGGCTCGGCGCCATTCGCCGGCGGCGAAGGCGGAACGTTCACTCCGTTCTGGCTCACCAGCCGATTCTACGCCGGGCGGGTCGCGATAGCCTGACGAAGGCCTTGGAGCCGTCCACCGTTCCTCTTTCCGACTCTTCGCCTCCGATGCATCGTCGTGCCTCCCGCTGCCTCGGCGTTCACGCCGCTGCGCTCGCATCTTGCCTCTTCTGTCTCGCTGCGCCCGCCGAGGCAGCACTCGACGCAGGCGCCAGCTGGCCTGCAACACTCCGCTGGCCAACGGCGCCCGCCGATCACGCCGAGCTGGTCGTCGTGGTCGACGCGAACGGAAGCCTGCACGGCTCCGTCCGTTGGACGCTCGCCACCTGCGATCCGATCGAGATCCAGGCCCCGGCTGAGCCGGCCCGGCTCGTCCTCGACGGTGCGCCGAGCGACGGTCGATTCGAGCTCGCCATCGGCCGCCGACACGCGACGCCGACCAGGGATTCGAACACCAGCCGCTGTACGGTCGGCGCGCGGTGGACCGGAGACGGCCTCCGCCCGGCCACCGGTGAGCTCTGGATGCCGGCCGACCAGGTCGCCTGGCTGCCCCGCCTCGACCGCCGGATGACCTGGGATGTCACCGTCGAGCTGCCCGAAGACCGCGAGCTTCTGGCATCGGGCCACGATCTCCCGATCTCTCCGCTCGATGCAGACCGGGCTGCAGCAGCCGCGGCCGCCGGAAGGCGTCTCGAGCGCCGGCGTCTCGAAACGCCCGCCCGCGCCTTTGGTCTCGCGATCGGGCGTCTGCGCGCCATCAATCTGGCGCCAGGCGGACGGTTGGTGGTCGCTCGGGGCGGGCCGAACATCGGCCGTCGCGAGCTCGACCGCCTGGCGCGTCGGATCGACCGACTTCTGGCGACCAACGTCCGCCAGTTCGGCCCGGCACCGTTTGGCGAACCGACGGTGATCCTCGGCGGTGTCGGCCGATCCCGCTCGCTGCCCGGCTGGATCTGGCTCGGCGGCTCCGTGAGCGGCGACGCGGGCACGCCGGGCTTCGAGCAGAGCGCGATCCGCGCTGTCGCCCACGAGCTCGCGCACCAGTGGTGGGGACATGCGGTCGGCTGGACGCGTCCGGAGCACCGCTGGTGGAGCGAAGCAGTCGCGGAGTGGCTGGCACTGCGCCAAACGCTCGCCGACTCTCCCGACGCCCGACGGCGTGACGCCCAGCGACGGCTGGCGCTGCTTCTGGAGGCACCGACACGCCGCCAGAGCGTTGACCCGATCTACGCTCTCGGTCCGTTCCTCCTCGACGCGTTGGCGCTGCGCCTCGGCGAGGCGTTCCTCGTCGAGAGGCTCAGTCGGCTGGCGCGTGCGGCGCCGATCGATCTGACGGTCGACGCCGTAATGTCGCACCTCACGGCCGCTGGTGGCCCCGAGGTTGACGATCTCGTTGAGCGCATCATCGAACGCGTCGAGGCGCCGATCTTGGCCTATCGCCTCGAACCGTCACGCTCCGACCAGCCACGACGCCTGGTCATCGACCGCCTGGATGTGGCGACGGTCCCTCGGGTCGTTGACCTTGGCAGCGGCCAGCTCGACGTCGTCCGCGTGCCGGTCGACGCCCCGGACCCCAGCCTGCGAATCGAGATCCCGGTCACGTTCGCGACCGACCCGAGCACGGGCGCGACCGGGGCTGAGCACACGACCCAGACCGGCGAACGGATCATCGTCTTCGCAGGCGAGCGCCTCGACCTCGAGATCCAGGATGACGTCGCTCGCGTCGAGGTTGACCCGCGCGGCCAGGTCTTCGCCCAGTGGCTCGACGCGTCGAGAGACACCGGCGAAATCGCTCTGCGCCGGGCTTGGATGGCGCTGGCTCACGGTGCCTTCCGCGACGTGCACACCGCCTTGCGCCGGGCGCGGGAGGCTGGACCCCCGTCCGAGCTGTCGCGACGCGAGCGCCGCCTGGCCGGCGCCGAGCTTGAGGCGCGCGCATCGATTCTCGAGGCCCGGGCTCTGCTGCGGCAGGCGACTCCCAGACTCACTGATCGCGAAGCAGGCAAGACCTTCCGAGCGCTCGACGCCGCGCTTCAGGCCGCGACGAGGCTCGAGGACCGTCGAGCGATCGATCGCGAGGTGACGATCCTGAACGCGCGGCTGGCCTACCGCCTCGGCGACATCGAGCGAGCCCGGGGCACTCTCCCAGAACTCGGCAACGACGCCGAGGCCCGGCTCTTGCGAGCACTCATCGTCGGTCCCGAGTCGGGCAGACGCGGCGACCGCCCGCAGGAGGCTCCGTAAGCGCCGGTCGCCCTCACGCCGCGTCCGACGCCGGCACGAAGGCCATCTCGCCACCCTCGTCGCGGGAGCTCGCCATCGGCGCCAACGCCGGCCGCTGTTCGAACTCGAGCCGCCGAGCGGCGTTCACCACCTCGGGTTCAAAGCTCGCGAAGAGTGTCGAAACGAGCGTCGGCGCCGAGGTCTCTTCGAGCGCATCGAGAAAGGCGCGCGCGAAGACTGAATGGCGTGCACCACCAGCATCGAGCACCGGCGACAGGCTCCCTGAAGACAGGACCATGCGCGACGGCCGCTGCACCAGATCGCGCAGCCTCTCCGCATCGGCAATCGTCGGCGCCAGGTCGTCGAGCGGCGACGGCGCACTGCGTGTGCCGGCGTAGCAGGAGTCGGCGACCACCAGCAGGTGTCGCGCTTCGATGCGGTCGAGGAGAGCGGTCAATTCGTAGCGCGTTTGGATCCAATTCTCGGTCCGCACCGGATCGGCGTCCACAGGCTGCCAATACTCGCTTAGGTTCTGCAGCTGACCGTGACCGGCGTAGTAAATCAGCAGATTGTCTCGGGCGGTCAGCCGCTCGATATAGGCCTCGACGGCTTCGAGCATCTCGGCACGGGTGGCATCCTCGAGCACCACCGTCTCGAAGCCAAACCGCGACTCGAGGGTCGAGGCGACCGAGCGCGCGTCGGCAATCGCCGTCCGCAAATCCGGCAGCTTCTCGTAGTTGTTGTTGCCGATGACGAGCGCGTGGTAATCGCCGTAGAAGATCTCGCTCGCGGTCGCGGGCCGGTCGGGGCTCGCAGCCCGATCGGCCTTGCCGGCAGTGTCCCCAACGGCGACGGCTGTCGACGTCGACGGCTCGACCTCCGCTCGGCCGAACCACCACCAGGCGCCGGCCGCTAGGAGGAGGATCGCGGCCATCGCCGCCGCGACCGGCGCGCGCCCTGAACGACGCTCCGTCGGCAGTTCAACGTCGCGCGTGATCTGGGCGGTGATCTCGCCGGCGTCGGGCGGGCGCACGGACTCGGCCGGCTGGCGCAGCGGCACCGCCATCGGCACGGTCGCCGGACCGGGTCGAGCCTGTCCCGTCTCCGGGTCGAGCTGGCCGATTCGAGTGGTTCGCCCTTCGGACGAGATCATCGGCGCGGCGGCGTGCTGAGTGCGGTGCACCTCCGCGACGTCGACGGTCATCGTCGGTTGGTCCGGATCGACCGGCGGCTGCGCTGCCGTCGACGACGGCAGCTCGAGCGGCGGCAGGTGCGAGTGCACGGGTTGGGTCCCGTGCTGGCGGCGAGCGTCCTCGAGCGCCGAGGCGAACTCGGAGGCGTTCTGCCAGCGCTCACTCGCCTGCTTCTCGAGCGCCTTCATCACCACCCGACGCAGCGGTTGCGACACCGACGCCCCCGGATCGGTCTCGGCGAACGGCCGCGGCGCTCGATAAAGATGGCCCGCGATGAGCGAGACGTCGTCACCGCCCGTGATCGGTAGCTCGCCGGTCAGCAGCTCGTAGAGAACGACGCCAAAGGAATAGAGGTCGCTGCGCGCGTCGACCTCGACCCCGCTGGTGCCGGAATTGAGCTGCTCCGGCGAGATGTAGCGGACCTTCCCGACCACCATGCCGGTCTTGGTCTGCCAGTTCTGGTCCTCGAGGCTCTTGGCCAGGCCGAGGTCGATCAGCGTCACCCTGGCGCGCCCGTCGACCGAGCCGATCATCATATTGTCGGTCGAGATGTCTCGATGGACGTAGCTCTTTCGATGCAAATAGCCGAGCGCGTCGAGAGCCTGAAGCGCGATGTCGATCACGTGCGGGACGTCGAGGCGACCGCCCGCGCGCTGGTATTGGCGCAGGTTCTGGCCCTCGATGAAATCCATCACGATGTAGGCCGTGCCGTCCTGCGTGAAGGCGAAGTCGTGAAGCGTCGCGATGTTGGGATGCCGCAGCTTTGCGGCCACCTGCGCCTCGCGCAGAAATCGCTTCTGAAGATCCTCGTCCTGCTGAAGCTGCGGCCGGATGGTCTTGATGACCCGGATTTCGTCGAGTAGCTGGTGACGAGCCTTGTAGATCGCGCCCATGCCGCCCTCGCCGAGCTGGGACAGGATCTCGTACTTTTCCTCGATCTCGCGGATGCCGATCAGCACGCTTCAAGGCCCTCCCTGGACATCAAGAGGCAGCCTATCAGCGGGCTCCCCGACCTCGTTCGGCGGATGGCCGACGGCAAGGGCGGCGACGACGCTCATAGCCGCGGAGGCGAGAAGGAAGGGCCAGAGCGGATCGATCGCGTAGAGCAAACCCGCAGTGATCGGCCCGATGACGCGGGCCGCCGAGGCCGCGCTCTGATAGGCGCCGAGGGCCGCGCCCTGGGCCGCGTCGTCGGCGGCGCGGGTGGTGAGGGCCATCATCGCCGGCTGGGCAATGCCGCGACCGACCGAGGCCACCGCCAGCGGCAGAGCCAAGAGCGCGACACTCGGGGCCACCGGCACGAGCGCCAGCGACGGGATCAGGAGGACTGTACCGAGGAGCCACAGCCGCCGTTCGCCGAGCCGTTGCACCAGCGGTCGCACAGCGCCACCTTGGACGGCGCCGGTGAGCACTGCCATCCCGACCAAAACGATCGCCACCTGGCGAGCGTCCCAGCCGTAGACATCGAGCATGAAGAAGGGGAAGAGCGTCTCGAGCTGCGTGATTGCAACGGCGAAGAAAAAGCTCGAGACCACCATCCGCTGAAGGCGCGATTCCTTCGGCCACCATGATCTCGACTCCCTTTGCGTCGCTCGAGATGTCGTCGGCTCCTTCAGATAGCGCAGTGCCGCCAGCCAGTTGAGCGCGGCAAGGGCCGCCGCGGCGAAGATCGGAGCCGACTCACCAAAGCCGACAAGCGCGGCGCCGATCGCCGGCCCGAGTGTGAATCCGACGGCGAAGCAGGCTCCGAGCAGACCGAGGTATCGAGCGCGCTCCTCGGTCGGCACCAGGTCTGTGATCGTCGCCGCGGCGACGCTGACGTTGGCGGCGAACGCTCCCGCCGCGATCCGCGCCGCGAAGATCCAGAGCAGCGAGTCGGCCATCGCGAGAAGGGCCAGCGAAACGGCGGTCCCCGCGATTGTGAGAAGAAGCACCGGTCGCCGGCCAACCCGATCCGACAGCCTGCCCCACAGAGGCGCGAAGATCATCTGCATCGCTGCGTACGACGTGACGAGCGCGCCCAGCTCCACCGCTCCTGCGCCGTATGACTCGGCATAGAACGGAAGGATCGGCAGCACGATGCCGAAGCCGATCAGATCGACGACGACGAGGGCATACACACTGGCAAGCGCCTTGCGGCGCTCGCCATCAGATGGCGATCCGGACATCGCCTCGGAGGATGGAGCCTCGAGCGAGGAAAATCAACCGTCGGGGGGCCCGGCCTCGGGCTGCCATCCGAAGAGCCAGCGGAGGCCCGAGCGATAGCTGCGAGAGCTGTCGGCGGCATGGGTCCCGCCGGAGAGCGTCATCAACTCGATCGCCCACGGCGGATCCTCGACGGTCCGCCAGGCCTCGAACCAATCGAGCGCAGCCTGGCGGAAGGCAGGGCGGTCGCGAGAGCCGCTGGTGACGATCAAGCTCAAATCGTCGCGAGACGCGATGGGTCTCGCCGTCGGCTCGGTGGCGAAATACAGCTCGCGTCCCGGCTCGAAGGCCGGATTGCTGGCGATGCGCCCCCAGAACAGATCCGGTGCGACGAAGGCCGAATAGAGCACAAAGCCGCCGCCCCGGCTCTGACCGAAGAGAATTCGGCGCGCGGGGTCGGCTCGATACCGAGACTCGATTGTCGGGACCAGCTCGTTCGCCAAGAAGTCGTGAAAGGCCGGAGCGCCGCCTCGATCCGGCTCGCCTTCAGCTGCCGCCGGCGAGTAGTCGAAGCCGCGCCGATTGATGGGCGCCTCGAACGATCCGTAGGCGATGCCGACGACGATGGCCTCGGGCAGACCATCGTCGTAGGTCAGGAAGAGATGCTGGGGGGCGAGGATCGGAAAAAGTGAGTCGCCGTCGAGGAGGTAGACGACCGGATAGTCGATCTCGCCCTGCGGATCGTAGCCCTCAGGGAAGCGCACGTAGACGTGGAAGCCACGGCCGACGGCGCGAGAGTCGAAGGCGAAATAGTCACCGCGCAGCGCGGGAAGATGGTCGAGCGGCGTGATCCCCGACGATCGTTCGGCGCCGGAGGGTGTCTCGGGCTGGCAGGCCAGCAGACCGAGCGCCAGCCATCCGAAGACGGCCGACCGAGCCATCCACACTCGCCGCGCGACGCCCCGAGCCTGATCAGATTCCATGACCTCATTCGATCACGAGCGCGCCGACCGGAAGCCGACGCGCTCGATCTTCAGCGCCTGATCAGTCGGCCCGGAGTTGCGATCGATCCGCGGCGCCCGAGCTGCCGCAGAAGTCGCTCGGCACCTTGACCGTCTCGTTCGGCGACACGGTCATCTCGACCGCCTGACCCGAGCTCGACACCGGCGGCACGAAGAGCACCACGCCGTTGCCGTCGCTGTTCGCGCCGGTCATCACCTGCACATCCTCTCCCGCCGCGAGGTCCCCTTGGAACACCGGCCGCATGAAGGTCGCCGAGTCGATCTTCAGGAGGTACAGCTTGTCGCCGACCGCGAAGCCGTTGGCCGCGCTGTCGCAGTCGTTCTTGATGGTGAAGAAGAGGCCGTCGTTGGTGGTTGTGTCGCTCATGGTTTCCCTCCGATTCGATGGACGAGCGGACCCGTGGGTCCGTGGTTCGGGTGTCTAACCAAATTGCGCATCTTCTCGGCCGAACGGGCCAACCTCCTCAAGAGATTCGGGGCGGAAGCGTTGGGTTCAGGGCATCGGTTCCCAACCCGACACGTCGCCCGATTCGAATCCGTCGCGGAAGAGCGCGCCGCCCTCGCCGAAGATCACGTCGATGCAGGCATAGAACGCCTCTGGACTGTCGTTGCGCTGCCACACGTGGTAGATCACGTGCCGGCCGGTCCGCGCGGGCAGAGGGCAAGACATCCGATAGACGTCGCCGACGCCCTCGAACGTCTCCAGCTCGACCGAGGTGAGGCGACAGAACGGATCCATCGGGTCGTCGGCCTCCCCGGGCTGGTCCACGAAGTCGAGAGCCTCCCACGTTAAGGGACTCGCCGGATCCCAGCCTTGCGGCGTCACGAAGAACAGCATGTCCTGGGTCGAATGCGGCGCCGTCGCCAGGTAGACGAACTCGAACGTTCCGTCGGCGGCCGATGAGATCTCGGTAGCCTGCCAATCGTCGCGCGCCAGGTCGAGTCCGGCGTACTCGTCTCCGCCACCGCTGCACAACTCGCCGTCGGGAACGACCGCCTGATGCTGCCCTGCTGCGGCGCCCTGACGGATGCCGTTCCAGTCATAGAGGAATTGCGAGCTACCGGCGGCGTCGACCGCCGCCGCGCAAGCCGCGTTCTCCGGATTCTCCGGATTGTCGGCGAAACGGCACTGAAAAACGCGACTGGGCGGAGTTTGCATCGAGCCGTGTCCCAGCACGACGCTCGGCGCGATGAGAAGCAGCGCGTTCAGCAGACAACAGCGGGCGACAACAGACGACGTCAGAACAGGCATGGCGACACCCTTTCCATCGATTTATTTGCCTAAGACTATTTAATCTCCTCCTTGGCACCAAGCGATCTCGAGGCGTTCCCCGATGCGTCGCATCGTGGCTGAAAGCCCGATCTCGAGAGGCATGCCGGTGGTACCGTTTGGGCGGCCGAAGGTCAGGTGATGCGTCCGGTCCCCGAGGCACTGAGGATCGAAGGCAACGATGTCGAGCATTCAGCAGCGCGCCGAGGTGATGATCGATGCGCATGGCTTTCTGGGCGTTCCGCGCGAAACGTTCGAAGCCGGCGGCAGGGCGCAACTTGTACGCCTGCTGGAGCACGGCCTCCTGCCGGAGTCGAAAGTGCTCGACATCGGCTGCGGCTGCCTGCGCGTCGCCTATTGGTTAGTCCGCTTCTTGGACCAGGGCTGCTACTGCGGGATCGAACCCGCTCGGGAGCGGGTGGAAGCAGGGCGCCGCCATCTTTTTGAGCCGGCTGAACTCGAGCGGGCACGGCCGCGCTTCGACTTCAACGAGCGCTTCGACACCTCGGTGTTCAGCGAGACATTCGATTTCTTCCTGGCTGGCTCCATTTGGACCCACTGCAGCAAGGCGAGCGTCGAGCTCACGCTCGACGGCTTCGCGCAGCACACGACGCCGAACGGCGTCTTCCTCGTGTCTTATCTGCCAGCGACGAGCGCCGAGGATGACTACCAAGGCGATACGTGGGTCGGCACGAGCCACGTGTCGACCGAGCCGGGCGTGATTCGCCACGCGCGCTCGTGGATCCTCGACGCCTGCACCTGCCGCGGATTCGCGGTCACCGAGCTTCCGGGACTCGATTGCGACAGCCAGCCGTGGCTGCGCCTCGACAAGACGTCGAGAGCGTGACTGGATCTCGAGCGGCGGCTAGCGCAATCGCCGAAGCGCGCTGACGAACCGGCGGATCCCGGGAACCGAGAGACAGAGCGCGCGCAGACGCCAGGTGATCGAGCCTGCCATCCACTGCAGCTCGTTCGAGAGTGCGGCGGCTTGCGTTTTGAGGGCTTGTTGCCGTGCGTCGGACGCGCGCTGCGCCTGATCGACGGTGCTCAGGGCTTCCTCCAGGTCGCTTCGCAGCGCGGCGACCTCCGCCGCCTTGGCGGCGAGAACGTCGGCCTGCGCCAGGCGCTCTGCCTCGAGCGACGCTCGAGCGACCGCCCTTTCCTCCCGCAGCTCGGCTCGTTCGATCTCGCCTGCCGCTCGCGCGGTCTCGAGAGCCTCGAGATGACGCGCCCAATGGTGCTCCCGTTCGAAGCGATCTCGCTCCTCTTTGAAACGGTGCCGCTCAGCCTCCAGAATGCCCACCATCGCGACTTTCTCGGCGTGCTCGCGCGCCGCCTCGCGCTGAAGCGACGCGGCCTGGGCCTCAAGCTCTTCGTTCTCAACGCGCACAGCCTCGAGCGCCG
>JBCBCF010000136.1:0-11519 GCA_038530905.1 Acidobacteriota bacterium | reverse complement strand
GATGGTGGCGCCGACACCGGTCAGCGCCATGCTGCATGCCGTGGCGGTGGTGAAGGCGGGTGTCTTCACCGTCACGAAGATCGTTGTCTACGTGTTCGGGCTCGATCTCCTGCGCGAGACCGGCGCCTCGGCGTGGCTCGTCTGGGTCGCCGCGTTCACGCTCCTCTCGTCGTCGATCGTCGCGCTCAGCAAGGACGAGCTGAAGGCACGCCTCGCCTACTCGACCATCAGCCAGCTCGCCTACATCGTCCTCGGCGCGGCGCTCGTGGCGCCGAAGGCGCTGCTCGGCGCCGGCCTCCACATCGTCATGCACGCCTTCGGCAAGATCACGCTGTTCTTCTGCGCCGGTGCGATCGACGTTGCCGCACACCGCAAGAAGATCAGCCGCATGCATGGCATCGGGCGGCGCATGCCGCTGACGATGTTCGCGTTCTTCGTGGGCTCGCTGTCGGTCGCCGGGATCCCGCCGTTCGGCGGCGCCTGGTCCAAGTGGCTTCTCGCCGAGGGCGCGGCCGACGGCCAGCGCGTCTGGGTGGTCGCGCTCTACATGGCGAGCTCGCTCCTGGCCCTCGCTTATCTCATGCCCGTGGTGTTGAAGACGGTCTTCCTGCCGCCGCGAGAGGACGACGCCTTCGCGACCGCCGCCGGCCGCAGCGAGCCGCTTCTCTGCGTGCTGCCGCCGCTCGTGACCGCGGCCGGCTGCCTCGTGCTCTTTTTCACCGCCGATCCGATCGTCGAGCTGCTCGAGGGCATGCTGAGATGACTCCTGAAGCGGCGAGGACGGCCGAGCCGACGGGCGAGCAGGGCATCGCGATCGGGACGCTGCGCGCCGAGGTGTCTCGCGTCGACCCGACCGCCGAATCCCCCGGCTGGCTGGAGCGCGGCGGCGGTCGTCTGCTGATCCGCCTGCTCTACGCCGCTTGCGCCCTGGTGCTCGTCGTCAGTCTGGTGGTGAGCTTGGTCGGTCACGCCTTCGACCACGCGCATTTCGGCTTCGAGAGATTCTTTGCCTTCTACGCCTTGTGGGGCTTCGCCTCGTTCTTCGGCCTGGTCCTCGTCGCCAAGGCGTGGCGTCGCGTCGTCGAGCGGCCCGAGGACTACTACGGCGACGACCGGCCGATCGATCCGCTGACGCCGTCAGCGCCCGAGGCGGCCGCTGACGCGCCGGAGGCGGAGCCGTGATCGAGGCGCTCTCGAACCTGCCGCCCGGCGCGCCGATGATGCTCGGCGGCCTGCTCTTGCTCCTGCCATGGCTGCGCGGGCGGGCGCTCACGGTCGCCAGCTTCGGCCTGGCGGTCGCCAGCTACCTGCATTTTCTTGCGCTGCCGAGCGACCTGACGATCACCGCGTCGATTTTCGGACTCGACCTCGTGCCGGTCCGCCTCGACGCGCTGTCGCGGGTCTGGGGACATATCTTCCACATCGCCGCCGTCCTCTCGTGCCTGTACGCGCTCCACGTGGAGGATCGTCAGCAGCAGGCCGCCGGTCTGATCTACGCCGGCGCGGCGATCGGCGCGGTCTTCGCCGGCGACCTGGCGACCCTCTTCGTCTGGTGGGAGGTGACCGCGGTCGCCTCGTTGGTGCTGATCGTGGCGCCGGAGCCGGGTAACGCCGATCGCGATCCGCGCACGGCCTTCCGCGTCGGCATGCGCTATTTGCTGATCCAGGTCCTGTCCGGAGTGCTGCTGCTTGCCGGCCTGTTGCTTCGTCTCGCCGACGGAGCGGCGGCAGGCGACGACCCGCCGCTCGCCTTTGGCCAGCTGTTTTCCGGCGATCTCCTGCAGGCGGATCTCTCGACCTGGCTGATCTTCCTCGCCTTTGGGATCAAGGCGGCGTTTCCGCTGCTGCACAACTGGCTGCAGGACGCTTATCCGAAGGCGACGCACACCGGCAGCGTCTTCCTGTCCGCGTTCACGACCAAGATGGCGATCTACGCCCTGGCCCGCGGTTTCGCGGGCACGGAGGCGCTGGTCTGGATCGGCGTCGTGATGACAGCGTTTCCGATCTTCTACGCCGTCCTCGAGAACGACCTGCGCCGCGTTCTCTCCTACAGCCTCAACAACCAGCTCGGCTTCATGTGCGTCGGCATCGGCATCGGCAGCGAGCTGGCGCTGGCCGGCGCCGCGGCGCACGCATTCGCCCACATCCTCTACAAGAGCTTGCTCTTTCAGTCAGTTGGCGCCGTGCTCTACCGCGTCGGCACAGCAAAGGCCACCGAGCTGGGCGGGCTCTACAAGTCGATGCCGTGGACGACAGGCTTCTGCATCGTCGGCTCGATGTCGATTTCGGCCTTTCCGCTCACCAGCGGCTTCGTCACCAAGTCGATGATCCTCTCCGCGGCGGCCTACGAGCACCGCACCGTCGTCTTCCTGGCGCTGCTCTTCGCCTCGGCGGGCGTTCTCGACCACTCCGGCATCAAAATCCCGTATTTCGCGTTCTTCGCTCACGACTCGGGGCTGCGACCGCGCGAGGCTCCCTGGCACATGCTCGTGGCGATGGGCGTGACCGCTGCGCTCTGCCTGCTGATCGGCTGCCTGCCGGGCACCTTCTACGGGTGGATCCTGCCTTTCGACGTCCACTACGAGCCCTACACCACTCTCCACTCGCTGACGCAGTACCAGCTCCTGTTCTTCGCGATCCTGGCGTTCGTGGCGCTCAACAAGCTCGGCATCTATCCACACGAACGGCGGTCGACCAACATCGACTTCGACTGGACCTACCGGCGTCTGGCGCCGGCCGCTCTCGGGCCGCTAACGCGTAGCGTGTCGCGCGCCTGGCACGGCGCGATCGCCGCCGGCATGCGACGAGTGCGGACGGTGATCGACGGTGCGCACGACCTCTTCGTGCCGGCGGGAGTGATCGGCCGCACCTGGACGGTCGGTCAGATCGTGCTGTGGATCATGACGCTCACCGCCGGCTATCTGATTCTCGAATTTCTGCGCCGCTGAGCGCACCGAGGAGACCCCCATGGATCAGCTCTTCCGACTCGACGGCAAGGTGGCTCTGGTCACCGGCGCCAGTCGCGGCATCGGCGCCGCAGGCGCCAAGGCGCTGGCTGCACACGGCGCCCGCGTTGTGGTCGCCGCGCGCAAGTTGCCGGCGCTCGAAGAGGTCGTGACCGAGATCGAGCAAGCCGGCGGCGAGGCGCGCGCGCTGACCTGCCACACGGGCGATCCGGAACAGATCGAGCAGCTGGTCGAGGCCACAGCCGAGGCCTTCGGTCCGGTCGACATCTTGGTCAACAACGCCGCCACGAATCCTTACTTCGGCCCGACGCTCGACACCGACGCCGGGCGCTGGGCGAAGACTTTCGAAGTCAATCTGCAGGGCTATTTCGCCTGCGCCCGAGCGGTGGCCCGCCGCTGCATGGAACGCGGCGCTGGCGGCTCGATCATCAACGTGGCAAGTATCCTCGGCCTGCTCGGCGCGCCCCAGATGGGCGTCTACGGCATGACGAAGGCGGCGGTCGTCTCGATGACCCGCACGCTGGCCCAGGAGCTGGGTGAACACGGAATCCGGGTGAACGCCCTCGCGCCAGGAGTCGTCGCGACGCGATTCGCCGCCGCGCTGGTCGAGACGCCGAGCTATCTCGAGCCGTACCGCCGCCGTGCCGCGCTCGGCCGGCCCGCCCAGCCCGAGGAGATGGCGGGGCCGATCGTCTTCCTGGCGTCGGACGCGGCGAGCTATGTGACCGGCGAGGTTCTCACCGCCGACGGGGGCTTCGTCGCCGCCGGATGAGTCGGCCGCTGCCGCCCGTCGCGGCTCAGCTCAGCCGTTCGACCGCTCCGGCGCGGCGACCGCGCTCTGTCTCGAGGATCGAGAAGCGCACGCGGTCGCCGTCGGCAAGCTCTTCGCCGCCGGCGATGGCGGAATGATGCACGAAGATTTCACCGGACAAGCCAGAGGCTCCGACATCGTCGGGCTCGATGAAGCCATAGCCCTTGGCAACGCTGTACCACCTCACGATGCCGGTTCGCGAGCGGGCGGGCGCAGCGGCGACCTTGGTGACGGACGGTGGAGCGCTCGCGTCGACCACGGCAGAATCGGACATGGCGAACCTCGGACCCGGCGTCGCGTCGCACGGAATCGTGAGATCGAGCCGCGGTCGAGGATGGTACGGACGCGCTCCGACGAGCGTTGACGCGCTGCGGCTTCGAGAGCCTGCGAGCGATCTCGCGCGAGAATCTGGCGCTGGCGAAGGAAGGGATGGTGCCGAAGGCCGGACTCGAACCGGCACGGATTTTACTCCACACGGCCCTCAACCGTGCGCGTCTACCAATTCCGCCACTTCGGCATGAAGCGGTCGCGCTGGGGGCGCGAGGCCGGCACCGGGAGGCACCGGGGAGGCGAGCGCTCGAGGCGCGCTCGCAAGGGGCGAGATTCTAGAGCGAGACGGCGTCGGGATCAAGTCCGGCGCGGCGCCCTCCGCCCCTCGGATCCTCAGGGGATCTGCGCTGCGTCTGGGGTGCTGTCGTCTGAGGTCTCGCTGCCCGGTGCGCCGGCGCCTGGCGCACCGTCGGCGCTGTTGTCCGGAGCACCGTCGCCGGTCGCAGCGGCCGATTCGGCCTCGCCGTCGGTGGATTCAGCCGCGTCGGCGGCAGGCAGCGCGTCCACCGGCTCCGCGTCGATGGCGCCGGCCTCCGGCGCCTCCTCAGCGGCGGCCGGCGTTTCCGCTTCGTCGACCTCTTCGACCGCTTCCGGCAGATCCCGCAGCAGATCGTCGGACTGCTGACTCTGCAGCGCACCGATGGCCAACGTCGTCAGCATGAACGCGATGAACGAGCCGACGGTGGCCTTGTGCAGCACCGTGGCCGCTCCGCGCGCGCCGAATGCGGTCTGCGTGCCACCGCCGCCGAAGACCGACAGGTCGGCGCCCTTGCCCTGCTGAAGGAGCACCACCGCGATCAAGAAGAGACACATCAGCACGTGGATGGTGTAGAGAACGAACATCATGGCGAGTGATTCCTTTGGCGAAGGCGGCCGATACCGGATCGGCTCTGCGATTCCGCGGCGAGCGAACGAAGATGGAGGCCTGGCAACGGCAGGACGTCAAGGCGCGGCGAGCGGCGATCTCTCGGGAGCGGCCAGCAGTCCGCGACATCGGCAGCTCCTGAGGCCGGCCCTTGAGAACCATCGGGCCTGCGGTCGGCGGAGCGGCGATCGGCGTCAGCGAGCGCGCGACTCGGCGCAAACGTTGATGATAGCCAGAAAATCGTCGACGTCAAGACTGGCGCCGCCGACGAGAAAGCCGTCGACGTCTTCACCAGCCAGGAGATCGGCAACATTGGCCGGCTTCGCGGAGCCGCCGTAGAGAATCTGCACGCGATCCGCTTGCGCCGGGCCGACCTGATCGGCCAGCAGGCCGCGCAATGTCGCGTGCGCCGATTGCGCCATCTCAGGCGTTGCGGTGTCGCCGGTGCCGATGGCCCAGACCGGCTCATAGGCAAGAGCGAAGCGACCGGGTTCGGCATCGAGGACCGGCTGGAGCTGCCGAGCCAGGACGTCCGAGGTGCGGCCGGCGCGCCGCTCGTCAGCGGTTTCGCCGAGGCAGACGAGCGGTTCGAGCCCAGCATCCGCAGCGGCCCGCGCCTTGCGCGCCACCAACGCGTCGCCTTCGCCGTGATCGCGGCGGCGCTCGCTGTGGCCGCAGAGGACGGTGGAGCAGCCCACATCGAGCAGCTGGGATGTCGACAGGTCGCCGGTGAAGGCCCCCCGCTCTTCGGGATGGACATCCTGGCCTCCGACCGCGATCTCCGACCCGTCGAGCGCCGCATGCAGCGGCGCGAGCAGAGTGGCCGAAGCGTAGAGCGCGACATCGACCTCTTTCGCGGCAGCCCCCTCGCGCTCGAGGCCCTGCCGCAGCGCCTCGCCGAAGCGCTCCGCGTCGGCGCGGACGAAGTGCATCTTCCAATTGCCGGCCGCCAGCCGCCGTCGCCCGCTCATGTCGACTCCGTCCGCAGAACCTCGACTCCCGGCAGCGCCTTGCCCGCCAGCAGCTCCAGCGACGCGCCGCCGCCGGTCGACACATGGCCCACCCGGTCCGCGACGCCGGCACGCCGGACGGCGGCGACGGTCTCGCCGCCACCGACGGCGGTGAAGCCGTTGCCGGCAACCAGCGCCTCGGCGAGTGCCGTGGTGCCGGCGTCGAACGGCGGCGTCTCGAAGACACCCAGCGGCCCGTTCCAAAACACGGTGGCCGCCGATTCGAGACGGCGAGCGAAGCCCTGACGCGTCTCGGGACCGACGTCGACCGCCATCCGGTCGGCCGTCACGTGGTCGACGTCCACCGTCTCGACGATTTGGGGGTTCCCCAGATCGTCGGTCACGACCAGATCACTCGGCAGAACCATCTCGGCGTCCGCCGCTTGCGCTTGGGCGAGAAGGTCGCGCGCCAGATCGAGTCGATCCGCCTCGACGAGGGAGCTCCCGAGATCGTGCCCGCGCGCGGCAAGAAACGTGTTGGCCATGCCGCCGCCGACGAGCACAGCATCGAGCTTGGGGAGGAGATTGACCAGGGTGTCCATCTTGCCTTCGATCTTGGCGCCACCCAGCACCGCGACAAACGGGCGGCCCGGCGCCTCAAGCAGGCGACTGAGCGCTGCCACCTCTCGCTGAATCAGCAGGCCCGCGGCGCGCGCCGCAAGCGCCTTGGCGACCCCGACCACCGAGGCGTGTGCGCGATGCGCCGAACCGAAGGCATCGCCGACGAAGACGTCCGCCAGCTCCGCGAGACGCGCCACGAATTCGAGGTCCGACGCCTTCTCGCCACCGTGGAAGCGCAGGTTCTCGAGCAACACCGCCTCGCCCGCGGCCAGCTGGTCGACCGCGCGCCGAGCCGGTTCGCCGACGCAATCCTCAGCGAAGGCGACCGGGCGACCCCAGCGGCCGGCGAGGGCGGCGGCCACCGGCCGCAGACTGAGGTTCTCGTCGCGCCGCCCCTTCGGACGACCGCGGTGCGACGCCAGCACGAGGCGGGCGCCACGCTGCGACAGCGCATCGAGGGTTGGCAGCGCCTCGTCGAGGCGGGTGGTATCCAGCACCTTGCCGCCGTCGATTGGAACGTTGAAGTCGACCCGCACGAACACGCGCCGATCGCGCAGCTCGCCGAGCTCGTCGAGCGTCCGAAGCTGGCTCATGTCGCCTCCTCTCCAAGTCGGGCCACCAGCTCGGCGAGCCGATGTGCATAGCCCCATTCGTTGTCGTACCAGGCTTGAATTCGGACCAGCTCGCCAACGCGCTGGATCGATGGCAGATCGACGACGGCGGATGCCGGATCGCCGACGAAATCGCTTGACACGAGCGGGCCGTCGCAGGTGTCGAGGAGACCCGCCAGGTCGCGGCCGGCGGCCGCCTCGAAGGCTGCGCGCACCATTGCGGTTGTTGGCTCGGCGCGCAGCGTCGCGACGACGTCGAGCAGCGCCACCGCCGGCGTCGGCACGCGCACCGCGCTGCCGGCAATGCGACCCTCGAGTCCAAGCAGCTGCGCGGCGGCAGCCGGTGCCGCGGAATAGGTCGGCACGATGTTGAGGGCGGCGGCGCGCCCGCGTCGCGCGTCGCGCGGATGAACGGCGTCGAGGAGCCGCTGATCGGTCGTGTAGCCGTGCACCTCGCTCATGAGAGCGCTGCGCACGCCGAACTCGCGCTCGAGGACCTTCAAGACCAGCGCTAGACAGTGCGTCGTGCAGGATGCTGCTGACACCAGATGGTGACGCGTCGGATCGTACGCGTCGTCGTTGACACCACGACACAGCACGAGATCGGCGTCCGGCGAGATCGCACCGATCAAGACTTTGGTGACGCCGCCTCGCAGATGGCCCGACGCCGTGGAGCGGTCGACGGCGGCTCCGCTCGTCTCGACGACGACCCGGACATCGGCCGCCTCCCAGGGCACGCGTGCGGGATCCGCCTGACGCGAGACGACAACGCGCTCGCCGTCGACCTCGAGATGGTCGCTCACGACCCGGACGTCACCCGCGTAGCGTCCGCGCAGCGAGTCGCGACGCAGCAGCTCGGCGAGATCAGACGCTGCTCCGAGATCGTTGACCGCCGCCCAGCGCAGGTCATCCCGCGCGCGCACCACGCGCGCCAGGGCGCGGCCGACGCGGCCGAAGCCGTTGATGGCGAAAGAAGTGGCCATGGAAGACGCGAGCGAGGAGTCGGCCCGCCCACGGACCTTGAAGTCTATCTGAGCGACGACGACCGAATCGTCCACGGCCGGCGCAACGACAGCGTTCATCGACAGTTGCGCACTTTCAGCCCTTGCGCCGCTCCGGGCCGTCGGTTTATCATGCGAGGTCCGAGCCGTCTCACGAATCGATCCCCCGACTGACGGCAGCGAACCCACGCCGGTCGCCTTCGACGCGGCCAGGAGGCTTCGAGCATGCGACAGCCCCACGCGATTCTCCTCGTCGTCTCGCTGTTCGTCTGCACCCTCGTCGCCGGCGAGGCTCAGGCGCAGTTCTTCACCGTGACGATGGACAACGGCACCAGCTTCGAGACGCGCTACAAGCCGATCGAAGCCAATTGGGACGACGACGTCGTCCTGATCATGACCGACCAGGGCAATTGGACAGCCCTGCGTAAGGACGAGATCACGGACGTGAGCTCTGAGGCAGAGGAAAGCGGCTTCGGCTACCGTGTCGACACCGCGACGCTCTTCCTCGGCTGGACGCCGAACGACCTGGTCGACGACGGCGAAGGCGGCGGGGAAGGGGACGGCGGCGACGGCGGCAGTCGCTACGAGGCGTTCGATGCGCCGCTGACCGAACCGGGCGTCAACGACTACACCCTCGAGCAATTCGTCGATCCGATCGGCGGCGCGACCATCCCGGTCGGCATCGACTACAGCTCGGGCGCGGCGCCTGGCTCGTCTGCGCCTTCGGAAGGTCGTGACTCGACCCTGAACGACGGCTGATCCCGCCGCGCTGCGACCGCGTGCGCCAAGCCGCCGACACGACGCCGTTCCCGCCGCCCGGGAGCGGCGTTTTTCGTGGTCCGGCCGCGCTCGTAGGCGACCAGCATGCGCCTGTTTCGTCTGAGCCCTGAGGGCTTCTTCGCCGTCGAGCGCGACGGTGACGTGCGCTGGCTGCACTCTGATCCGTTCGAGGAGCCCGTGGCAGCCTGGTCTACCGGTCGGTCGCTCGACCTCGACCACGCGGTCCCGTTGGCCCCGGTTCTGCCTGGCAAGGTGATCGGAATCGGTCGCAACTACGCCGCTCACGCCGCCGAGCTGGGCAATGCGGTGCCGGACGAACCGCTCCTCTTCCTGAAGTCGCCGGGAGCGGTGATCGGCCCCGGCTCGCCGGTCCTGCTGCCGCCCGAGAGCGAGCGCGTGGACTTCGAGGGCGAGATCGGCGTCGTTGTGCGCCGAACGCTGCGGCGTGCCGATCGTGCGCAGGCGCGTCGCGCCGTCCTCGGCGTCACCGCCGCCTGCGACGTGACCGCTCGCGACCTGCAGCGACGCGATGCCACCTTCGCCCGCTCCAAGTCGTTCGATACCTTCTGCCCACTGGGCCCATCGATCGCCGTCGAGCCGGATCTCGAGGCGCTCGAGATCGTCACCCGCGTCGATGGCGTCGAGCGTCAGCGTGGACACGTCCGGCAGATGATCGTCGACATCCTCGATCTTCTGGTCTACGCATCGCGCATGATGACGCTCGAACCAGGCGACGTCGTGCTGACCGGCACACCGGAAGGCGTCGGCCCGCTCGAGGCAGGATCGACGCTCGAGGTCGAAGTGACGGGCGTCGGCGTGCTCCGCAATCCAATCGAGCACCGCGAGGATGCAGGATGACCCGAGGTTCCGACCTGAGAAACGCCTCCAGATCGACGCGCGGAACGGTCGGCGCGCTCGCTGCGCTGTGGATCGAAGGGACGGCGGCCGCCGTGGCGTTCACGGTCTTCGCCGGAGTCCTCGACTATCCATGGCAGCTCGCGATGCTGCTTGCGCTCGCGCTCGCGGCGTTCACCTACTCCGCGCGGCGGACCGTCGGCCGCCTGCGCGGAACCTACCGCCGGTTCGACGCCGGCTGGACCCGAGACGAAGACTCGCCGTCTGACGTCGAGGAGGGGTCAGGCGGCGATGGCGCCAGATCCACCCAGGGAAACGCCAGCAGGCCGATCACCAGAAGCAGATGAAGCGCTCCCGACGCCACCCAACCCGCAAAGAGCAGCACCAGCCACGCCGAGACGCAGCCGGAGGCCAAAAAGATCCGCAAACTCGTCAACATCGCGCGTCAGCCTAGCAGTGGTCCCGCAGACGGGCGAGAGCCGATCGAAGCGATCACCTTCGACGTGCTGGGCACGCTCCTCCACTGCCCGCGCCGCGCGGAGATCCACGCCGAGGTGCTGAGACGCCACGGCCTGCCGACGAGCGCCTCGGCGGTGCGGGAACGGCTGCCGATGGTCTGGCAAGACATGGCCTGCCTGACCCGCGACTTGCGCGATCGTCATACGCATTTTCCCGGCGGTGAACGCGCCTTCTGGCACCGCAGCCTAGCGAGACTGTGTCGGTATCTCGATCTCGCCGAGCCGAGCCGCTTCGCCAGCGCTGAGCTGTGGAATCGGTTTGCCCACGCCGACGCCTGGAGCGTCTTTCCCGACGTCCCTGACGCCCTCACGACGCTGCGCGCGGCGGGCCTGCGACTCGGCGTGATCGGCAATTGGGACCACCGGCTGCCGCGGCTGCTCGACGAGCTCGGCCTGCGCTTCGACGCCGTGATCTACTCGGCCGCGTGCGGCGTCGAGAAGCCGCATCCGCGCATCTTTCGAAGCTGTCTCGAGCGCCTCGGCGTGGCCGACCCGCGGCGGGCGATCCATATCGGCGACCGCATGCTCGAAGACGTCGAGGGCGCGGAGGCGATTGGCATGCGGGCACTGCGGGTCGAGCGGGTCGGCGAGCGCGATCTCGACCTGGCGCACCTGCTGCGCCCGTTCCTCAGCTGCTGACTCCCTCAACTGCCGACTCCATCGACTGACTCTCCGGAGACGCTCGCCGATGCAGATTCCAATGCTGAAGATCTCTTCGCATCGCTCCACTCTGTCGACCCTCTCGGGCCGGCGCGCCGCTGGTGCTCTGGGAGTCGCCCTCCTCGTCGCGCTCCTGACCGCCGCCTGCACCGGCGAAGGGAAACACGCTGACACACCGGCACCGCTCGAAGCGGAAGATGTCGTCGGCCTGCCCTCACCCTCGATCGAGGACGACGTGCAAGCGCCGCCACCTGCAGCACGGCTCTCGGGCGTTCTGCCGACCGACTTCCCCGAAGATCTCCCGGTGTTCGTGCCGGCCAGCTTGATTGCGTTCGGCGACAGCGCGTCCGGGCGCGACGCCACGCTGTTGACCAACCGTGGCCTGGCGGAGGTGCGCTCCGGTCTCGGTGCTCAACTGGACGCTGCAGGCTGGCAGCGGCGAGCGGTGGGCGATGGCTTCGAGCTGACGAAAGGCGCTCGGCGTGCCTCGATCCGCCTCGAGAGCGACGGCTCGGCGACGACGATCCTCTATCAATATTGAGCAGCGCGAG
>JBCBCF010000135.1:0-11520 GCA_038530905.1 Acidobacteriota bacterium | reverse complement strand
CTGCATCGGCGCCACGACGCTCGACGAGTACCGCAAGCACATCGAGAAAGATGCAGCGCTCGAGCGCCGCTTCCAGCCGGTGCTGGTCGAGCCGCCGTCGGTGGAGGACACGGTGTCGATCCTGCGCGGCCTGCGCGAGCGCTTCGAGGTGCATCACGGCGTCACCATTCAGGACAACGCCCTGGTCGCTGCCGCCGCCCTGTCGAATCGCTACATCTCGGACCGGTTCCTGCCCGACAAGGCCATCGACTTGGTCGATGAGGGGTCGGCGATGGTGCGCACCGAGATCGACTCGATGCCGGCTGAGCTCGATGCGGCGACCCGCCGCGTGACGCAGCTCGAGATCGAGGAGGCGGCGCTCGAGAAAGAGAAGGACAAGGCATCGAAAGAGCGCCTCAAGACCCTGCGCCGCGAGCTCGCCGACCTGTCCGCCGAGGCCGACGCGATGCGCGATCGCTGGCAGGGAGAGAAAGACGCGATCGACGAGGTCCGCGCCCTGCGCGAAGAGATCGAGTCGGTCCGCCACGAGCTTGAGAAGGCAACGCGCGAGAACGACTTCCAGCGTGCCGGCGAGCTGCAATATGGCCGCCTGCCGGATCTCGAGACCTCATTGGCCGCGGCCGAAGAGCGCCTGGCCGCTGACCAATCGGACGGTGGACTGCTGCGCGAGGAAGTCACTGAGGACGAGATCGCCGAGATCGTCTCGCGCTGGACCGGCGTACCAGTTCAACGCCTGATGGAAGGCGAGCGAGACAAGCTCCTACGGCTCGACGAGATCCTGCATCAGCGGGTGATCGGGCAGGAAGAGGCGGTGCGTCTGGTCGCCGACGCGGTGCTGCGAGCGCGCAGCGGCATCAAGAATCCGCGCCGGCCCATCGGCTCTTTCCTCTTTCTCGGCCCGACCGGCGTCGGCAAGACCGAGCTGGCCAAGACCCTGGCCCACGCCCTCTTCGATAGCGAAGAGGCGATGGTGCGCCTCGACATGTCCGAATACATGGAGAAGCACACCGTCTCGCGTCTGCTCGGCGCACCTCCCGGCTATGTCGGCTATGAGGAAGGCGGACAGCTGACCGAAGCGGTCCGTCGCAAGCCGTACGCCGTCTTGCTCTTCGACGAAATCGAGAAGGCACACCAGGACGTCTTCAATGTCTTGCTGCAGATCCTCGATGACGGTCGGGCGACCGATGCGCAGGGGCGGACGGTCGATTTCAAGAACTCGGTGGTGATCATGACGTCGAATTTGGGCTCGCACCATCTTGTCGATGGAGTCGACGCCGCAGGGGAACTGCGCGAGGCGGCGCGGGACGCGGTACAGCAAGAGCTGCGCGGCCACTTCCGGCCGGAGTTCCTGAATCGCATCGACGACATCGTCCTGTTCAAGCCTCTGCAGCTTGGCGAGATCGAGCAGATCGTCGACCTTCTTCTGACCGATCTCCGCTCGCGTCTGGCTGAGCGCGGCGTCGACCTCGAGCTGACCGACGCGGCCCGCCACTTCGTGGCGCGCCAGGGCTACGACCCGGTCTATGGCGCGCGGCCGCTGAAGCGCTACCTCCAGCGCCAGCTCGAAACACGGATCGCCCGCGCGCTGATCGCTGGAGAGGTCGGTGAGGGTCAGACGATTGAGCTCGGAGTCGCCGACGGCGAGCTGGCGGTCACGATCCGGAGCGGTGGCCCGATGCCAGAAGGCGAGGCAGGAGCCGACAAACCACAACCGGCGGACCCGCAGCCCGCTGTCGTCGCCTGACGACCTTCCCGAACGCGGCACGACGCCCGCTGCCATCTGGCGGCGGGCGTCGTTTCTTTCCCGTCGTATCTTTGCGGGCGACTCTCTCTCAGCGCCGCTCAGCAGATCGTGAGCGGGCGATCAAAGGTAGCCGAGCGAGCGCAAAAGGGCCTCGGTCTCTTCGCCCATCTCGCCCTGGCCACCACAGCTCTCGGCATCGCTGCGAACCGGGAAGGACGCAGCGCGAAACTGGCGCCACAGCACGCGCTTCAGCCGTTCGACCGTGTCGGGATGCTCGGCGGAGACGTCGCGCGTCTCTCCCGGATCGCTCTCGAGATCGTAGAGCACGAACTTTTGGCCGCCACCGCCGATGAAACGCTGCTCCTTGAAGGCCTGGGTGTAGACCAGCTTGAACCGCGCGTCCTGCACCCAATGCTGCCAGCGGCGGCTGCTGGCGAAGCCGGCCTCGGTAAACGCCATGCCGGCCGGCGCCACCCAATCGGCGGCAGCGAAGTCGGCTGCGTCCTCCGCGTCGGCGCCGGTGCCCAGAACTCCGTCGGCGGTCGCGTCGTGCGGCGCCAGCGGCGCCCGCTCACCCGAGAAGAGATACGGAACGAGCGAGCGACCTTGTCCCCAAACCCCGTTCTTGAGCTGGGCGCCAGCGGCCTCGAGGAGCGTCGGCGCCAGGTCGATGAGGCCGACCGGCTCATCGACCACCCGCGGCCCGAACGCTTCCGGATAGTGCAGCACGAGCGGCACGCGGGCGCAGGTTTGGAAGCCGAAGCGGCCATGATCGAAATAGTAGAGATGCTCGCCGAGAGACTCCCCGTGATCCGACGTGAAGGCGGTGAGGGTCCCGTCGAGCAGCCCGCGCTGCTCCATCGACTCCATCAGCCGGCCGACCTGATCGTCGACGTAGTGGATCTCCGCGTCGTACCGCGCCTCGTAGAACGCCAGCTCGTCCCGGCCGTCGAGCATGCGGGCGCGCCCGAGCTTGACAATCTGCTGATTCGGGTTGTCGGTGATTGGAATCTTGATGCTGGGGTCGAAGTGCTCGTCGTCTTGAAAACGGTCGCGCACGGCCTCGGGCGGCTCGTAAGGAAAGTGCGGGTCGAGGTAGTGCACCCAGAGGAAGTAGGGCTGCGAGGGGTCGATCTCGTCGAGCAGCAGCTCCGTTTGCAGGTTGACCGCCTCGGCGCCGTTCGGATCGAGACCGGCCGGAGGCGGGTCGATCTTCCATGTCTCGATGAAACGGTCGAATCCCTGATCGAAGCGGAAATCCGAAGCCACCGCGCCGTTCGCCACCACCGCATAGGTGGCATAGCCGCGCGCCTGCAGCTCTTCCGCGAGCATGCGGAACTCGCACGGCAACTCGATGCCGACATGGCGAACGATGTTGTTCTGCGACGGGTAGGTCGATGTGAAGATCGAGGCGAAGCTCGGCCCTGTCTTGGGCCACTGCACCGCGGGCCGATCGAAGCGCACGCCCTCGGCCGCCAGGCGATCGAGATTCGGCGACGTGTTGCGCACGTAGCCATACGACGACAGTCGATCGGCGCGCAGCGTGTCGATGGTCAGCAGGAAGATGTTGGCCGGCCCGGGCAAGGCCGGGGACGACTCCTCCCGGTCGGCCACGGAGGCGTCTCCACCACAGCCGGCAGCGAACAGCGCTGCGGCGAGGCAGATCGCAACGGGGAACCTCGTAAGCAGACCAATGCGGACGCGTCGCGGTGTATTTGGGGCTGGAACGAGGCCGGAAAACGGGCGAACGGATGGTGACATCCGGCGCATTGTAGAGCATGACCGAGGCCGTGCGGTGCGCGGGCTCGGTCTGCGTTCCCGTGCCTCGCGGCCCGGCGACGAACCGACGACGACTGCCGGTGCGTCGTCGCGTCAGGCGATCGCCAGACCGGTCGCTGAGTCGTCCGCGATGGGCTCGGCGCTCACTTCGGACGATGTGCTACCAGAGCCGCCGCTCAGCTGGTGGCGCAGCCAGCCGAGCAGACGATTCAGAAGATTGCGCCGCGACAGAAAGCCGAGGACCGGCTGACGGCGGGCGCCCAAGCGCGCCTGGAGGGCGAGCAGCTCCGCGTGCCCCGGATCGATCTTCAGACCGTCACGGACCGCGGCGACCGCCTCTCGCCGATAGCGCTCGGAGAGCAAGCAGGTGCGCGCCAGGTTCAGGTAGTTCTCCGGCTGGTAGAACTCGAGACGGATCGCCTGGCGACACAGGCGGATCCCCTTCGGGATCTGGCGACGGTGCCGCGCTAGGCCGAAACCGAGGTAGGAGTAGACCTGGCTCGGCAGGTGATGGCCTCGGTAGCGGGAGAAGACATGCGCCAGGTCGACGAGACCTTCCTTCCAATGGCCGGCCCGACAACGCGCGACGCCGCGATCAGCCAGGCGCGCCGCGGTGGCCGCGCGATGGGCTGCGTCGGTGCGTGCCGGGCCGCCGAGAGTTCGGGGATTCGACATCGTGGATCTCCTAAGACATGAAGAAGAGAGGAAGCCAGTCTATTGAAGAAATAGATGCTTCGCAATGTGCAACTTCATCTTCCTGTGATCCACGCCGCGCCGCGACGATGCCAACAGGCGCTCAGGGAGTCCTAACAGGCGCTTAGGGAGTGCCGGCCGGCTCGGGATTGGGCCGCAGCTTCGACTCGATCCGGCTGTCGATCCAGCCACGATCCCACCACTCGAGCGGCGACACCTGGACGCTGCCGACCATGATCGTGAAGTGCAGATGATCGCCGCCGGAAAGCCCTGTGATGCCGGTCCGACCGAGCCTGGTGCCGCGCTCGACCTCTTGCCCGGAGGCCACCTCGATGCTCGACAGGTGCGAGTAGAGGCTCAGCACCCCCTGACCGTGGTCGATCACCACGGTGTTGCCATAGATGCCAAAAAAACGCGCCAGCACAACCACACCGGCGTTGGCCGCCGGCACGGGTGCCTCCCGCACTGAGGCCAGGTCATAGCCGAGATGGGTCGCGCGATCGATCTCCTGCCCCTGGTACAGGTAGATCCGACGATCGCCGAAGGTGCCGGTGACGACACTGTTCGGCAGCTGTGAGAAGGCGCCGGACCACATCCGCTCTGAGCGCGAGGTGGCAGCCAGCTCGATCAGCTCCCGCGTGTTCGCGGCGCGCAGCTCGGAGTTGATCTTGACGTAGGTCTCGACGAGGCTCGCCTCCGGCTCGAGCTCGGGCGTCTGCGCGAGGATCGGCGGCACGACGCGCTCGAGGAACGCGTCGCTGATCTGAACCTCGTCACCCGTGAACGTTCGCGGCACGAACGACTGCAAGAAGGCCGTCTCGATCCGGTTGCCGAGCTCGTCTTCAGCAACCAGGCGAATCTCGCTCGCCTCAGCGTGATCGTCCGGCACGCCGTAGAACGCGAATCGCTCGACGGATTCGCTCGCGGTCGCGGCGTCCGATCCGCGGCCGGGCACCTCGGGGCGCGGAGCGTCGTAACCGGCGAAGAAGTGCTCGCCCACGCGAACACCATCACGCGTCGAGGAGGCGCCGACGCGATAGACGACGACGCCCGAACCGCCTTGATCGACGCGATAGGGCTGCCGAAGGGCGACGAGCGACGGGGCCTCGAAGCGGACCGGCAAGATCTGCTCGAGCACCGCGGGCTCGGGGTTCACGATCCAGGTCGACGCACGCTCGGCACGCACGCGGATCGTCGCCTCGCCCGGGCGCAGATCCGGCTGATGCTCGCGCCCCACCGTGACCTCGAGCCGCTCTGTCTCAACCGCCGGCCCCCAGAAGGCCCAGAACGGCCGCGGAACGTGCTCACGCTCGGCAAGCAGCATCACCTGCTCGCCCTGCACCAACTCGACCTCGATGCGGCTCAGGCCGCGCGACGGCTCAGCCAGCTCGACTCTGACCGGCGTGGCCGGGCCGATGCCGGGCAGCGCGGGCTCGATCGTGATCGTTGGAGGCGGGCCGGTGCGCCGGATCGCCAGACCGAGGACCCCGACGGCTCCGATGATCAGAATCGCCAGCAGCCGGCGACCCCACGGCGACGAGCGTCGCGGCTGGCGGACGTAGAGACTCATCGCGTTCCGGCTCCTCGACGTGCCATTCGGCGGAGGCGGGAGGTCGACGTGCGGCTCATCTGAGCAGGCTCATTTGAGGACCACGAACGTCTGCTGGTTCAAAGCGACCAGCTGATCTCCCGCCCACAGCTCGCGCATCTCGACCGAGAACCCATCGCCGATGGCGTCGGCGCGACCTCGGTAGCCAAACAGCGTGGCGCCGGTGAGTCCCGTCGGATCGACCGGAAATTCGGCGGTGAACTGCACCGTGGCGAGCGGGCGAGGTCTCTCTTCCACCACGGCGAACGCCGGCCACCAGGCGTCGAGGAGGCCGACGACGTCCGGCGCGTCGAGGGTCTCCGGCGGCGCCGCTTCGCCAACGTAGCCCATCGAGCGCGGCGCGTCGCCGCCCTGGAACGGCACGCCACCCGGGGCGTGGAAGGCGTAGTGGCTGGTGAAGACCGGCGCGAGCGGCGGCATGACCGGCAGCCGCGGCAACGCCTCGACGGGCGGCAGCTCGGTCGGCGGTCGGAGCAGCCCTCGCGCCCGAGCCGCCGGTCGGTCGGTCGAGAGCACCGCGCTGGCACGCGCCGCGATCTCGTTGTCGCGCTGACGCAGACGCGCGTCGAGATAGGTCGCCCGTCCGCCGCGGCGCAGGATCTCGACCTCGATCGTCGCCTCGCCGGCCAGAACTGGAGCGCACACTTCACCCGACAGCGTCCTCACCCGCCGCGGCTCTGGCTCGGAGGCCTCCATCGCGCGCAGCATCGCGCCCAGCACGAGACCGCCGAAGGCGCCCTTGCCTTGCTCCCAGCCGGCCGGAACGCTGGCGCGGAACCGGAGATCTCCGAGCGGTTCAACGGCGCTCGCGCGGCGGAAGGCGCCGCCGTTCTTCTCTTGGTCGGACATCAAGTCCACCTCGCTGTGGTGTCGGTACAGATCGATCGAGCCACTCCGGAAACGGCTCCCGGAAAGCGCCGGCGCAGGGTATCGCGTTCGATTCTCGGGATCGAGAATCTCCGCCGCCGAGACCTTGCGACGCACAGTCTCTCTGACGCTCGCTTCCCGTCGACGAAGTGCGCGTTGTCGTGGTCGCGTCCGCGCAGAACCGTCAGTCGGACACGGCCGCGGGTCCGGCGATGTGCTCTCGCAGCAGGTGCACCTGCCGCTCGACTTCGCTCCAGGCCGTGCCGCCGTGCGACGTTCGGCGCTCGGCGGCGGCGCGCGGCGACAGCACCTCACGGAGATCGCCGTCGAGCCGCGGGTGGAAGCGTTCGGCGACCCCTGGCGCGAGCAGCGCCGAGAGATCCTGCCCCTCGGTCTCGCACCAGCGCACGATGCGGCCGACGACTTCGTGCGCCTCGCGGAACGGCACGCCGCGCGTCGCCAGCAGGTCGGCCAGCTCGGTGGCGAGCAGCGGATCACCGAACAGCTCGGCCTCGAAGCGATCGCGATCGATCTCGAGCGTGCGCCAAACGCCGGCCGCGATGCGGACCGCCTCGAGCGTCGTATCGACGGCATCGAAAAGCGGCTCGCGGTCCTCCTGAAGATCTCGGTTGTAGGCCATCCCGAGGCCCTTGGTCAGCGTCAGCAGGGAGACGAAATCACCGAGGACTCGCGCCGGCTTGCCGCGCAGCAGCTCCGCCGCATCCGGGTTGCGCTTCTGCGGCATGATCGAGGAGCCGGTGGCGTAAGCCTCTCCCAGCCGCACGAAGCGGAACTCGCTCGACGACCAGACGACCCACTCCTCCGCCGCGCGCGACAGGTGACCACAGCAGATCGCGCACGCGGCGGCGACCTCCTGCGCGTGATCACGCGCCGCGACCGCATCCATCGCGTTTTCCGCCAGGCCGGCGAAGCCGAGCAGCTCGGCGGTGCGTCGACGGTCGATTGGATGAGACGTCCCGGCCATCGCGCCGGCCCCGAGCGGCGAGCGATCGAGCCGCGCCCGAGCGTCGCGCAGGCGATCGAGATCGCGCTGTAGCGGCCAGGCATGGGCCAGCAGGTGGTGACCGAGCAGGATCGGCTGTCCGCGCTGCAGATGGGTGTAGCCGGGCATCAGCGCGCGGCCGTCGGTCTCGACGCGATCCAGGATCGCCTGCATCAACGACCGCAGCTCGGCCTCTAAGGCGTCGAGCCTGCGCTTGAGCCACAGCCGCACGTCCGTCGCCACCTGATCGTTGCGCGAACGCGCGGTGTGCAGCTTGCCGCCCAGCTCGCCCAGGTGCTCGATCAGTCGCGCCTCGACCGCCATGTGCACGTCCTCGTGCGCGTCGGTCGGTCGCCAGCGGCCCGACTGGAGATCCTCGCGCACCAGCTCGAGGCCGTCCCGCAGACGCTCGGCCTCCTCCGCGGTGACGATGCCGACCTCGCCGAGCATGGTGGCGTGCGCCAGCGAGCCATCGATGTCTTCGTCGAGCATGCGCAGATCGACGGCGAGCGACGACGAGAACCGCTGCATGTCCTCGGCGGGCGGCCGATCGAAGCGGCCGCCGATCAGGCCTCCCCGACCGGCGTCGTCTTGCCCTGAACCCGGCGCAGAGCGGGACGCGGCCAGATCGGCGGCGTCGGGCTGGGGAGGAACAGGCGGGTCGGCATCGGAGCGGTGCATGGCGTCCTCGGCATCGTCGGCTGGTGGTGCTTGCATCGGCGCCGCGGTTCTATCACTCCTCGACCGAGCGTTCAGGCGACCGCAGCGGCGAGATCACAGCCTGCTTTGGAAGACGTTTTGCCACTTTCGCGACCCCTCGCCGCGATTCGAGCAAAAAAAGAACGATTTCACTCGATCTCACAAAATCTTTCCGAAACCCGGCCAGTCAGCGACAACAGGTCGTTAACTCTTTGATGTAGCACGAAAGGAGAAAGGATCTCCATTCGGCTGCTCGTCGATCGATGAGGGCCGCTGCGGGCGGCGTGCGCCCACAGTGAGCCGGAGCTGCTCCAAAGAAATCTTTCTATTTCTGACGATCGTCAGAATGGAGGAGCATTGTGCTCAATCGCATCGATCGTTCTTTTTCATTTTTTCTTTCCCACCGTTCATCACACCGCGCCGCTCTGTCGGCAGCTCTCACACTCGCCTTCTTTGTTCTGACCGTTCCAGCCATCGCTCAGAGTCCACCGACCCTGCTGCTCGGCACCGGCGAGCACGATCTGACACACACTGAGAGTCTCGTCTATGTCGAGGTCGACGTGGCGGCTGCCGGCTGGCTGGCGCTCGAAACGAGAGCTGCAACGATCGGCGACGACGATCCGACGCTCGACTACACCGGTGAGGTGAGCGGCAGCGCAGCGGTCGACTTCGAGGAGCGCCTGTCCTCGGCGATCGTCGAGGTGTCTTCCACCGGCAGGCACCGCTTCGCTCTCGCAACCGTCGCGCCGTCCTATGGGCTCGGTTCGTATCGCCTGCGGATCGACTTCCTGACCGAGAACCTGAGCGCACAGTCCGGCGGCAGCGGCAACAATGGCGGCGACGACATCCTCGGTGCCCCGCAAGCCGGCTCTGACGATCTGCTCTTCGCTCTGGCGGCCGCCGGTGCCTGCGACGGTGTCGATCGCATCTTCGCCTGCCCTGATCAGCTCTACGTCTCGCAGGCCGGCAGCCTGTCCGGCAGTGCCGACGCGGAGGTGTTCAGCTTCGAGCTCGATGGGCCGACAACCGTCGATCTCACGCTCACGACGACGGGAACGGAGGCGGCGATCTTCGACCTCGACGGGCATCGTCTGAGTCCGTCGGCGCGCTCCGCGACGCAGTGGCCGCTCGAGGAAGGGACTTACTTCACGCGCATTCGCGGAACGGCGGGCACCTACACGCTGACGGCCAGCGAGAACTGAGACGTTCCCACGTTCGGCGGCCGCCGCAGAACGTCGCACGGCTCGGATGAACGGCCGGCGGTCATCGGACCGCCGGCCTCTTGTCGTCTCTCGACGGTGTTGGCTCTACCGGGCCTTCGAGAAGCCGAAGTCGCACGGCGGGAGAGTTTCGCCGTCGGTCGCTGCCTGCAGGCTCTCTAGGTGCCGGTCGACGCGCTGGATCTTGCCGCTCAGCGACACGGAGCCATATGCCTCCTGGGCGATCTCGAAATGATCCCTCGCCAGGTTGGCCAGGCTCGGGTCGCGGAACGAGCACGCCAGCTGCTCGTTGAGCGCCCCGAACGTCTCGTGTGGAAAGTCGAGCGGCTCGCCGTCTCGATCCGCCGTGGCCATCTGCTGTTCGTAAATGGCCAGCCCGCTGCGCGCACGCTCTTCGGCTTCCGAAGATTCTCCCTGAAGGTTCGAGACCATGGCGAGGTTTGTATAGCGCGCGGCACTCGTGTCGCTCGTCTTCCCGAAAATTTTGTCGGAGATCGCGAGCGCCTCGAGGAATCGGGTCTCCGCAGCGTCGAATTGGGTCAGCCGCACGAGATTCGCGCCGGCGTTGGCCAGGATCTGCCCGCGCCGAAACTCCTCCACCTCGGAGATCGCGAGGAGCTCGTCGAAGGTCTCTTGCGCCTCCGAGAGCTTGCGCTGATAGGCCATCACGCGGGCAAGATTCATCCGCGTGACGACGATCGAATCCCCCCACTCCGGCTCACCGCCGGCCCGCTTCATCGCCAGCGACCGCCGAAAGATCGCTTCGGCCTCCGCGGCCTGCTCCTGAGATCGTCGGCCATAGAGCGCCAGCGCCAGGTTATTGAGGACCGGCGCGACCTCCGCGGGTTCGATCGTCGGATGTCCATCGAGCACCTCGATCGCTTCCCGGCACAACCCCTCGGCCTCTTGATTTCGCCCGAGAAGCTGGAGCGAGCGGCAGAGGTTCGAGGTCAGCCAGGCGCGATCCACCGGCGACCGATCGAGATCGAGCGCCGCTGCTCGCTCCTGGAGGACGAGCGCCTCCTCGCCCTCTTCCCGCTGAAGATAGATCTTGGCGATCTCGCGATAGAGCCAGTCACGCTCTTCGAGGCTCTCGGTCTCGGCGGCTTGCTCCACCACGCGGTCGAGAATCTCGGAAGCGGTCAGGTCGGCGCCGTCGGTGCGCGTTGGATCTGCATCCGAGAGCACGTCGGAAAGCAACTCGCGGAGACGATCACCGATGGTCGCGGCGGCGAGGGCTTCTCGCTGCACGGCCGCGCGACTCAGCACCAGGCCGGTCGTTCCAACAAGCGCTCCGAAGGTCACGGCGATGAGGGCGGTGAGGGCCGTGTTGCGCTGCACGAAGCGCCCGGTGCGATAGGCGAGCGACGGCGGACGCGCCTCGATCGGCCGCTCGTCGAGATGACGACGCACATCATCCGCGAAGCGGTCGACTGAGGAATACCGATCCTCCGGCCGACGCGCGAGCGCCTTGACCAGGATCGCGTCGAGGTCCCCATCGAGCCGACGGCCGAGCGCCTCTCGGGTCATGCCGCGGCCAGCGGCCACCGTCTCCTGCTCCTCTGTCGGTGCCGAGCGTAGACGCTGGCTCGGCCTGGTCGGCTCGTCGTCGCGGATCCGGTCGGTGATCTCGGCGTCGGTCTCGCCGTCGTGCGGGAAGCCCCCGGTCAGCAGGCGATAGAGCAGGACCCCGAGCGCGTAGACGTCAAAAAGCACCGTCGCCGGCTCGCCGCGCACCTGCTCTGGGCTGGCGTACCGCAGGGTCATCGGCGACACACCGAGCGACGTGAGGTCGGCGCCGGCGACGTCGCCCGGCGCCAGGAGCTTAGCGATGCCGAAGTCCAGCAGCTTCGGCCGGCCGCTGGCGTCGATCAGGATATTCGCCGGCTTGAGATCGCGATGCACC
>JBCBCF010000134.1:0-11574 GCA_038530905.1 Acidobacteriota bacterium | reverse complement strand
CGCCAGCGTCTGCGCGTCGGACGCGCTCTTGGCGAAGTTGTAGGTCACCGACGGCAGGTTCAGGAACCAATTGTTCTGATTCAGGAACTCGAGATCACTGAACCGGATCGGATCGCTGGACTGCTCGAAATTGCCGTCGATGTCGAGCCCGACGCCGACCGAGTACTGCGACAGCAGGGCACCCAGGTCCTGCAGCTTCGACGAGTTGATCTGCAGCAGCTCGACATCGACCACAACTTCCGCCTTGGCCTTGTCGTTGGCGAGGATGATCTGCTCGGCGACCTTCACTTTGTCGGCCGTGTCGCGCAGCACGATGGCGTTGAGCTGCTCGTTGGCCGCCACGTTCTTGGCGCCGATGAGGCTGCGGACCATCGTGATGACTTCTTTGACGTCGGCGTTGTCGAGGAAGAAGGTCTGGATGACCTGATCCTCGTAGTTGCGTCGGTTCTGCGGGTTGTCATCCGCGATGATGATCGAACGTTCGTCGAGAACCTTGTAGAAGTGGCCGACGGTGCGCATCAGGATCTCGAGCGCCGACTGCGCGGTGACGTCGATCAGCTCGATGTCGATCTCGGGATTCTTCAGCTTGGGATCGAAGAGCACGTTGACGCCGAACGCTTTGCCGAGCGCCTCGTAGATCTTCTGCACCGGCTGCGGCTGCGAGAAGATCAGGTCGATCGGCTCTTTCGACCGTGGATTGAGCACCGGCGGCTGCGCGCGCACGCCGCGGGTCTGCTCCTTCATTTCGGCGATCGTCGAATCACCGCCCGCTCCCGCCTGACGCGCCGCCATTTCCCGCAGCACACGGTCCAGCTCAGCCTCGGCGAATTGGTTGGTCGGATCGAGCTCGACCGCCTGCCGGAACTCCAACAGCGCCCGTTCCAGCACGTCGGCCTCGTAGAACCTCTTGCCGCGGCGCACGTGCTCTTGCGCGGCCTGCACCTTGGCCCGCATTAGGGCGGCTCGGTAGGCGATGTTGTCCGGATTCTTGCGGACCGCCTCGAGATATTTGAGCACCGCCGTATCCCAGTCGCCAGAGAGCTCGGCGCGCTGAGCGTCGCGGTACAGCCCCTGGCTGGCGCAGCCGCCGGCGACGGCGAGCGCCACGAGCAGCGGCGCCAGCCGGCGGACCAGGGAGCGGGTGTGTCGATTGGCCATCATGGTCTCCTACGGGCGAGCGTCAGCGATCGCTCAGCTCGAGCCGTGCGGTCTCTTCGGGTGGGAAGCCGACGAAGCCGAGCTCGACCCACTGGACGTCGATGTCTTGAACGATGAATTTGTCGCGCACGACGTCTCCCTCGAGCGCGTTGATCAGGCCGTCCGAAGCGGTGAGGACCGCCACGCGCCGTCGCTCCGGGCCGAACACTCCGATCAGCTCGACGTCGACCCTCGGCGGCCGGGGTGCTTGCGGCGGCGGGGGAGGCGCCGGCTCGCTCCGCGGCGGGGGCGGGGGTGGAGGCGGCGGTGGGGGCGGGGGTGGAGGCGGGGGAGGCGCCGGCTTCTTGCCGAAACGGAAGATGTTGCGATCCGGCTCATAGGTCGCGGGCTGGGCGTCCAGCTCGTCAAGGCGGATATCGACCACCTGCGCCTCGACGCGCTGCTCGAGAGCAGCGCGGCGGGCCAGCGCCGATCGGTTGAGGCCGAGCATCCAATCGACCACCGCGGGGCGCACGTACAGCCAGGCGAGCACGAGCACGAGCGCCGAGACCAAGCCGATCCCCAGACGCTTCTGGGCCGTCGGCGACAGCTTCTCGATCACGGCGTGGCTCCCGCGACGGGCGCGTTGACAAGCGCCGCTCGTTCGCCCGCCACCGCCGAAGAGCCCTCGGCCCGGAACAGGGTCGACAGCTCGAGATTGATGCTCAGCGTGTCCCCTTCGCCAGCGCCGAGCCCGACGGTCTCGAGCGTGAAGAATTGATCGGTCAGCTCGACCAGATTGAGGAACGTCCGCAGCTCGTCGTAGGTCCCGGTCACCGAGAACACGATGCTGCGCCGGGCCAGGCCGTAGTCGTCGATCTCGTTCTTCGGATAGCCGATTCGTTTCGGATCGAGACCGGCCTGACGGGCGAGGCCGCGAATCTCGCGTAGAACCTGCGTGA
This sequence comes from Acidobacteriota bacterium, assembly GCA_038530905.1. Classification (GTDB taxonomy): domain Bacteria; phylum Acidobacteriota; class Thermoanaerobaculia; order Multivoradales; family J023; genus JAUIJL01. The sequence continues at coordinate 9,475 of JBCBCF010000134.1, read as the reverse complement.
AGCGCTCGGACTCCGAGCCGAAGTAGCCGTCGTATAGCCGGTTGGACGCGGCTTCCTGATCCTCGATCCGCGCCAGCAGCGCATCGACCCGCTCGCGCTCGACGCGCAGCGCCTCGAGGTTCTCCTGATCGCGCTCGTAGGCCTCTTCCAACGCCTCGACCTGACCGGCGAACGTGCTGGTGTAGACCGCGAGGCCGGCGATGCCGATCGCCGCCACGACCGCCGGCACGAGCCAGATCCAGAGATCGCGCCGCCAGGCTTCGAACGTGTCCCTCACGTCAGCACCGCTTTCTCGAGGCGACCGAGCCAGCCGCCGATCGTCCCGCGCACGGCGCTCACCGAGGGCGACGACGACGCGCTCGGCCGACGCGGCTCAGGCTCGGTGCCGGCCGTTGGCGCCGGCTCGTCGCCAGGCGCGCTCTCGGTCGAGGGGCTGCTCTCGGCGGCACCGGCCGCCGCCTCCGCGGCGCCACGCCCCGACGCTCTGGCGTCCGCCGCGCCGCCGGCCGAACCCACAGCCGCACCGCGCAGAATCTCGGCCGCGCCGCCGGGCGAACGAGCGCCGGAGGTTGCGCCCGCTCGGCCCGTACCGGCGATGGCGCGCCGATCGGGCGGCGTTCCGCTTGCCGCGCGTCCGGCGCGCTCGACGGCCGCGGGAGCCTCGGAGCTCGACGCGGAGCGGCTCGAGCCTTGTGCCGCATCGTCTTCAGCGTCCGCGAGGTCGGTGCCCTGACCCGAGCCACCCTCGGCGTCTCCCCGGCGCGCCGAGGCACGGCGCGCGGAGCCTTCGGCGGACTCTGTCGACGGCGACTCGGCCTCGACCAGCTCCGGCTCGTCTGAGCCCATGGGGTCGATCCTCGGCGGCCGCTCGGGAGCCGGCACGAGGTAGGTGACCCGCACCTCGAACTTCACCTGACCGTCGTCGGTCTGCTCTTCGCCGACAAGAAAGGGATCGAGGAAGCTCTCGTGTTGGTAGAGCGCGTCGACGAAATCCAGCATCGCGTCCTCCGAGCGTGCGGTCGCCGGGAGGTTGAGGTCGACGCGATCCGGGCCCTCGACCGCCTCGCCGCCGCGAGCCCGCCGCGGGCCCGACGCACCACGGCGCGCCGCCTGCGGAGTCGCACGGCGCTGGCCGGCGCGCTGGGCGCGGCGTGCCGCCTGAATCGCCTCCAGATCGCCGGCGGCGAGCGACACGGACGGGCGGACCGTCTTGACGTAGACGTCGATCGGCAGGACCTCTTCGAGATGGTCGAAGAGCCGGCTCCACGGGAACGTGCGCTTGCGAATCAGCAGATTGAGAAACGCCGCTTGGGAGTTCCGATCCGCCAGCTCGAGCGAGCGCAGGCTGGCACGGCTGGCCTCGAGCCGGTCGCGCTCAGCCTCCACCTGATCGTAGAGCTCGCCGAGGCGGGCGCGCTGACTGGCGGAATTGCGCCAATACTCACCGAAGAGCCAGACGGCGGCCGAGACCAGCAAGATCGCCACGGCCCACAGCACGACGGCGACGCGGCGCACCGGGCGGCGGTTGACGAACGGGCGCCGTGCGAGATTGACCGTTTGAATCGGCATCGTCCTCAGTCGACCTCGAGGCGCACCGCGCCGACCATCGGAGCGACGTCGAGCCAGCCGACGCCGGTGGGCGTGCGCACGAGCGGCAGGTGCTCGTCGCGGAGAATCGCGACCTCGGCCGCCAGCTCGCGCTCGATCCAGCCCTGCCAAGCCGGCTCCGCTTCGGCGGGCGCCGCCAGCACCACACGGCCGCGGGGAGCGTCGGCGAAGTGCTGATCGACGAAGCTCGCCGTCAGGCGCAGGTCACGACGCACCGCGTCGGCCGACAGGCCGCTCGCACCCACCGACTTGTAGCGATAGAGGAGCGGCTCGCCCAGACGATGGAAGGCGATGACGTACGCGCTCTCGTCAACCATCACCAGGCCGCCGAGGGCTTCCGGCACCATCACCGCCTCGAGCGCCGAGGCGAGAGAGAGCGAGAGGTTCGTGATCATGCCGAGCTCGACGCCGGCCTGCTCGAAGACGGATTCGAGCTGCGAGACGAGCGTTTCGACGGCGAAGCCGAGCAGCAGGCGACGCGGCTCTTCCTGCGCCGGAAACGGCGTCACCTCGGTGGCCGACAGGCGCAGATCCTCGACGCGGAACGGCACCAGCCGCTTGAGCTTCCAGCGCAGGACGTCGAGGCGGTCCTGACGTCCCGACGGCAGCTCGTCCGCCTCGGCGAAGGTCAGGCGCATCCAGGCATCGGGTAACACGAGCGACGCCTGCTTCGGCACGTCGGTCGCCTGTCCGAGCGCCACGGCGATCGCCTCGCGCAGCGCCTCGACATCGCGCGCGGGCCCGCCCAGCGGCCCACTGCCCCATATCGCCGGATCGAGTGGCGCCACGCCGACGGCCTGCGCGGCAAGGCCGTCGGGCCCCGCGGCGAAGGCGCCGTATCGCAGCTCGTGCGGGCGAAGGAGGAAGACGTGGGGCGGCACGGGCGTCGGCGCGAAGCCGAGCAGCCGCTCAATCCACGAAGGTGACTTTATTGACTTCACGGACCGTGGTGATTCCCTGGAAGACCTTCTCGAGCGCTGATTCGCGCAGGAAGCTCATCCCCTCTTTCTTGGCGGCGCGCCGGATTTCCGCCGCCGGGCGTCTGGAGAGGATCAGCTCTCGGATCGCGTCGCTCAAGGTCAGCAGCTCGGTGACGGCCAGCCGGCCGTGGTAGCCGGTGCCGTTGCACTCGATGCAGCCGGCTCCTTCGTAGAAGGTGGTGTCTTCGTAGACGTCAGGGTCGAGCGCGCTCTCGTCGAGAAGCTGACGCGACAGCTTCACCGGCCGTTTGCAGTGCTCGCAGATCTTGCGCACCAGGCGCTGGGCCATGATGCAGTTCAGCGCGGAGACGAAATTGTACAGATCGACGTTCATGTTCAGAAATCGCCCGAGCACATCGACGACGTTGTTGGCGTGCACGGTGGTGAACACGAGGTGGCCGGTCAGCGCCGACTGGATGGCGATCTGGGCGGTTTCTTCGTCGCGGATCTCGCCGACCATGACTTTGTCGGGATCGTGGCGGAGGATCGAGCGCAGGCCGCGGGCGAACGTCAGGCCCTTCTTCTCGTTGACCGGAATCTGCGTGACGCCCCGCAGCTGATACTCCACCGGATCCTCGATCGTGATGATCTTGTCTTCCGGCGAGTTGATCTCGTTGACGCAGGCGTAGAGCGTCGTCGTCTTACCCGAGCCGGTCGGGCCGGTCACCAGCACCATGCCGTAGGGCTCGCGGACCGCCTTGCGCAAACGCCGCTTGGTCTCCTCGTCGATGCCGAGGACGTCGAGCGAGAGCTGCTTGAACTCCTCGCTCATCGACTCCTTGTCGAGCACGCGGATGACGCAGTCTTCGCCGTGCACCGTCGGCAGGATCGAGACGCGGAAGTCGATCGTCCGGCCCTTGAGGCGCAGCTTGAACCGGCCGTCTTGCGGCACGCGCTTCTCGGAGATGTCGAGCTCGGACATCACCTTGATGCGGCTGATGATCGTCTGATGGTGCTTCTTGTCGATGGCGTCCATCGCTTGGTACAGCGCGCCGTCGATGCGGTACTTGATCAGCACCTCATGATCGCCAGTTTCGAAATGGATGTCGCTGGCGCGCCGCTCGATGGCGTTGAACAACGTCGAGTCGACCAGGCGGATGATCGGGCTCGCGTCGTGCGTGATCGTGCCGAGGGAGATCTCTTCTTCGCCGTCCTCGCCATCGGTCACGAGGTCGATGCGAAAGTCCTCCGTCGCCTCGTCGAGCACGCGCTGCGCGCTTTCGGACTTCTGCAGCAGATCGTCGATGGCGCTGCCGGCACCCACCTTGATCTCGAGCGGCTGGCCGAGCAGCATCTCCAGCTCGTCGATCCGGCGCACGTCGGTGGGATCGGTCATCACCACCGTCATGCGACCGTCTTGCTGGTTCTCCGGCACAAAGCGGTAGCGCAGCATCAGCTCGAACGGCACCCGGCGGAAGAGATCGCTCTGGACGCGGAAGTTCCACACGTCGACGTAGTCGAGGCCGTAGGACTCGGCGAGCTCCCGCGCCGCGTTCGCCTCGGCCGCCATCTCGGCCGCCGACAGCTCATCGGCCTGATCTTCCGCCGCCACCTCCTCGAGCACGCGGTCGAGGTCGCCGGCACTCAGGTTCGCTGGCAGGCGCTGCGGGTCGTCCGCGTCCGCCATCGTCGCCTCACCCGGCGGCATGCCGTCAACCGCCGCCTCGGCCCGTCCGTCGACTGTCGGTTCCATCGTCATCCTCGTTGCGATCGTGTGCGGTGGCCGCGCCTCAGCGCCCGACCTGCCCGATGGCGCTGAACATCGGGAGATAAATCGACACCAGCAAGACGCCGATCAAGCAGCCCATGAAGACCAGCATCACCGGTTCGACCAGAGCGAGCACGCGCTCGACCCGGGTCGCGATGTGCTCGTCGAAGTAGTCGGCGACGCTGGTCAGCATCTCGTCGAGGGCGCCGGTGGCCTCGCCGACCTTGATCATGTCGATGGCGAGCGCCGGGAACACATTCGTCTCCTCGAGCGACACGTTGAGCGGCTTGCCCTGTCGCACCTCGTCGAGTGCCGGCAGGACGCGATCGGAGATGCTGGTGTTGGTCACCGCCTGCATCGCCGTCTCCATGGCCGGCACCAGCGGGATGCCACCCGCGACCAACGTCGCCGACGAGCGGCAGAACTGAGACAACGCGAAGAGGTGCACGATACCGCCGAAGATCGGAACGCGCAGGATCAGACGATCGAAGAATCGACGGCCGGTCGGCGTTCGCTTCCAGCGACCCAACGCCCACTGGCCGACGATGACGCCAATCGCCAGCCAGAGGAAATTGTCGCGCAGCCAGAACGAGATGGCGAGCGTGATCTGCGTGAGCTGCGGCAGCTCGGCGTCGAGGTCGGCGTAGAAGCGCGAGAACGCCGGCACCACGTAGACCGCCATCACCATCAGCATGACGGTCGAGAGAACCACCAGCGCCGCGGGATAGACGAGCGCCGAGGTGACCTTGCTCCGCGCGTCGAGCAGCAGCTTGAGGTAGGTCAGGAAGCGCCGCAGCACGGCTTCGAGCTCGCCCGACCGCTCGCCCGCTTTGAGCATGGCGGCGTAGATCGGCGGGAAAAGGTCGCCGTGCTTCGCGAAGGCCTCCGACAGCTCGGCGCCGGAGCGCACATCATCGCGCACCGCTCCGAGGACGTCGGAAAGCACCGGATCCTCCATGCGCTCGAGCATCAGGTCGAGAGCCTGGAGCAACGGCAGGCCAGCCCGCAGCAGGGCCGCCATCTCCTGGTTGAAGGCCAGGAACTTCTGCATCGGCAGCTTGCGGCGGCGGCGGCCGAGAGCGGCGCCGACATCCAAGCGCACACCGCGAGGCCGCACCTCGAAGACGTGCAGGCCACGGCGCTCGAGCTCACGACGCACCGCCGAGGCGTCGGCGCCGGTCTGAACATCCTGCAGCACGCGGCCGTCGGGAAGACCGTAGCGACAGACGAATTGCATGGGATTGAGCCTAGGGGATTGCGGCGGGGTCGGACTTCGAATGGACGGCGCAGACGCAGAAAACGCGCAGGCGCTCGTTCAGCGGGCCGGCTCGCGGTGACAGGAAATGGTGATCATCAGGGCTTCGCCGCCTGCGGGACTCTGGGCAAGGACCACGAACGGCTTGTCGATCCAAAGATTGAGCGTGGCGTGAAAGAGCTCCTGATCGTCGACCCGACGGCCCTTGTCCGTCGTCCTCGGCGCCTCGCGGACCACCCGGAACCCTTCGAGCTTGAGACGTTTGTCGCCGAAGATATTGCCTGAACGAAACGCCACCGCATAGCGGCCGCCGAGAGAGTAGGCGACGTCCGCCCCCTCGCGCGAGGTCAAGCCGGCGTGCGCCAACACCTCGTACTCGTCATAGCGCAAGAGCGCCCGCAGTCGCTCCGCCAGCTCCGGCTCCAGCTCCACGTCGACCGTCGGCGGCGACGGCTCCGGCGGCGAAATGATGCCGCGCCGCTCAGCGGCGCGCACGATGCTGATCTCGAAACGCAGATCTTCCAGCGGGCGATCAAAGCGCCGCAGCACCGGCATGATGCGGTCGACCGCGGCACGCACGTCGCGCACGACCAGGGAGTTGCCATGCGGCTGCACCTCGACGGTCCCGCGCGCGCTGAGCATCGGGCGAACGATCTCCAACGCATCGGCGGCGTCTCGATGACTCAGCGTGTAGCCAGAGGTGACAAGGCTCGGTGTCCGCGCTCCGACGGTCGCTTCCTGACGGGCTGCCGCCGGCGCCGTGACGGCAGTCAAGAGGACCAGCAGCACGCCCAAACGCAGGGCAGCCGGGCGGATGGTCGATATGGCGCGGCAGGTCGGCATCTCGGGAGAGAGATCCACAGGTGGAGCGACGGCGGCGGTCTGCGAGCGATCCGAGACGACTCGAGCCCGCGAGATGCGCGCCGAGCAGCGGGTCACGGGTCGTTCTGCACCAGGACAACGAGCGACAGCGCGTCGTCTTCGACCTGCATCAGCGGGCGGCCGCTCGAGAGATCCTCGACCAGCGGCACGGTCGCCGGGTCAACCACGGCCAGCACCGTGCCACCGGCGGCGACGGCCTGGCTGGCGAGGGCGGCGCCGTCGGCAAAGATGGCGGCGGTATCCACGGTGTCAGGCCAGGCGGCTGCCTCAAGGGAGGTCGCCGCGGGATTCTCGGCAAACGCAACGCTCGGGGCGAGGGTGGCGTCTGAAGATGCTGCGAGAGAGAGGGAAGCGGGCGCCAGGCTGGCCGCCTCGGCGACAAGGCTCGACGGTCGCTCTGCAGCGTCTCTCAGCTCCTGGGTCCGCTGAGACTCCGGCGAGGCCAGCCAGCCGACCGCGGCAAGGCCGGCGACGGCGGCCGCCGCGCGCAGGGGGCGGGCCACGCGGCTGGTCTCATCGCCGCGTCCGGCGTCATCGCGATCGGAGGCGCGGGCGATCTCCGAGGCGCGACGCAGATCGGCGACCGCGCGGCGCATGGCGTGGACCTCGGCGTCGTCCTCGGCCGAGCCTCCGACCGGGCCTCGAGTGTCCGCCTCGGCCAGGTCGCGAAAGAGAAAGAGCGGATCCGCGTCGAGCGCCGCCCGCCGCGCGTCGGGATCGACCGCGGCGCGAGCGAGCGCCGCGGCCAGGCCGTCGACTTCGACGTGGGGCGCGGCGTCATGGCGCGCCGCGAGCCCCCGCCAGTCGATCGCGTCGCCCTTGGGCGAGCGCACGACCGAGCCGTCGCGCCAGCTCAACCCTCGGCCTCCGACCGCCGCCCGCGCGCGTACTCGGGATAGCGCGCCTGGAGCTCGCGACGCAGGATCTTGCGCGCGTTGAAGAGATGGTTGCGCACCGTCGACTCGCGGCAGCCGACAATCGCGGCAACCTCTTTCGACGGCATGCCCTCGATCTCGCGCAGCAGGAAGACGGCCCGCTGCTTGTCGGTCAGCGCCGTCGACAACTCCTGAAAAATGCCGTCGATCTCTTCTCGCTGCAGATCGGCGCGGTCGCGCTGAGCACGATTGTCGAGCTTGCTCTGCGTGTAAAGGCGCAGCGGCTCGTCCTGCTTCTGCCGGCTCTGTCGCGAGCGCAGCTGATCGATCGCCAGGTTGGTGACGATCCGGTAGATCCAGGTGTTGGCGCTCCACCGCTCGTCGTAGCGGTCTCGATGCTCCCACAGCCGGAGGAAGCCGACCTGAACGATGTCGCGCGCCTCCTCGCGATCGTGGACGATCCGCTCGGCCGCCGCCACCAGAGCTTTGGTCTTGCGCCCGATCAGCTCGTCGAGCGCGCTCTCATCGGCATGGTCGCGCAGCGCGAGAAGCAGCTCTTTGTCGCTGATCTCGCGCAGCGTTTCGCGATGGCGAGCGCGCGAATAAGCGAGGCGTGGGCCGGTGGTGGACATGCTGGGCTCTGAGTTCGTTCGGTGCGGTTCAAATGGGCGAGCGAGGCGTCGCGGCGATTCGGCCAGTCTTACGGCCGACTGGCGTCAAGCGTCCACGCGAGAGGTCATGCGCTTCGGCATCAGACTCCGCTCGGCGATCTCGCCATGCGCTACCAACGCAGTATATCGACGCCAGGAATGGCACCGCAGATCCACAGATGAGCCGCTGTCTTTGGAGCTTCCGAGCGGCCGAGACCGCCCCGGACGGCTCTTCGCCTGGTCCGCTGACCGGCGCGGCTGTCCTGGGCGGCCGGCAGCGCGCCACGAGTAGACTGCGGAGGTGATGACGCTGCTGCGCTCCGCCGGCTGGCTCGGCTATCAGCTCGCCATGGGCGCCGGCCTCGCAGCCTCGGCTCCGATCCTTGCCCTCGGCGGGCGGGGTGTCCGCCATTATCTGCCGACCCTGCGCGGGCGCCTCACCCTGGCCACGCCGCCCGCCTTGGCCGAGCGGCCGCTGTGGATCCACGCCGTGTCGGTGGGCGAGGTAGCGGTGGCAGCCACCTTCGTGCGGGCCCTCCCGGCGTCGCTGCCACTTCTCGTGACGACAGTGACGCCGACCGGTCAGGCGCGGGCGCGGGCGCTCTTCGCAGATCGCGACGCCACACGCATGGCCTATCTGCCGTTCGACCTCGGACCGCCGACCCGCCGCTTCTTGGACCGACACCGGCCGAGCGCCCTGCTGCTGGTCGAGGGCGACTATTGGCCACTACAGCTCGCCGAGGCCAAGCGGCGCAGCCTGCCGATCGGCGTTCTCAACGCTCGATCGAGCGATCGGGCCTTCGCCCGCCAGCGGCGCCTGGGCGCCGTGAACCGTCTCTTCTATGGGCCGATCGACCGCTTCGGCACGCAGACGGAGGCCGATCGCGAGCGACTTGTCGCTCTTGGCGTCGCGCCGGAGCGCGTGCGGGTGACCGGCAATCTCAAATTCGACGCCGCCGCGCCCATCCCGCAAGAAGCTCTGGCCGCTGCTCTGCTCACCCTCGCTGACGGGCGGCCGATCCTGGTTGCCGGCTCGACCATGGAGAACGAGGAACCCCACGTGCTCGACGCTCTCGCGCGGCTCGACCGGCCGGCCATGCTCCTGCTGGCGCCGAGGCACCCCGAACGCTGGGACGGCGTGGCGCGAGCGGTCGAAGCGCGCGGCCTGTCGCTGCTGCGCCGCAGCAAGCTCGACCTCGGCGCGCGGCCGGCGGACCGGTCGAGCGCCAACCCTCCAAAGGTCGTTCTTCTCGACTCGCTCGGCGAGCTGGCGTCGACCTACTCCCTGGCGCGGGCCGCTTTCGTCGGCGGCACGCTGGTGCCGACCGGTGGCCACAATCCACTCGAGCCCGCGCAGGTCGGCGCGCCGATCGTCGTCGGCCCGTCGATGGACAACTTCCGCGACATCGCGACCCAATTCGCTGCCGACGGCGCCTGGCGACGCGTCGACGACGCCGACGGTCTGGCGGCCGCCTGGCGGACGTTCGTGGACGATCGCGTCGCAGCCGAGACGCTCG
>JBCBCF010000133.1:0-11649 GCA_038530905.1 Acidobacteriota bacterium | reverse complement strand
TGCCGTGGGCGACGACCTGCTGATCACATCCGGCCTCGGTGTCGTAACGCATCAGTGCGGTGTGGGTTGGGAGCCGAACGACCCCCCGCCGGCCACCGAGCCAGACCGCGCCGTCCCGATCGCGCAGCACAAAGGCGATCGTGCTGTCACCGGTCACGGGCAGTGGATCGAAGTGGTCGAACGTCTCGAGATCGGGAGCGATCAGAGCCAGCCCGCGCTGTCGCGTGCCGATCGCGAACCGTCCGTCCTCGAGTCGCGCGCCGTGCTGCGGCAGCGCGTCCATCAGCCAGTCTGAGACCCGACCCTCGAGAGGTCGCGGCGGCCCGCCGTCCCAGAGCCAGAGGCCGCGGCGGAGAGTGGCGAGAACGAAGCGGTTCGGCCGGTCCGCGTCGCCGTCGAGAGCGAACATGGCGTTGATCTCGTCGTCGGCGAGAAGCTCGGAGCCTTCAATCGGCTCCAGCTCGCCGCCGCGCAACTCGAGCAGTCCGACGCCTTGCTGCGGGAAGAACCGACGGTCACCGAACCGATAGGCGCGGTAGATCACCTGATCCCGGCTCGCGGGCCAGGCGGTGAAGATCCCGTCGTGCCAGCGAAAGAGCGACTCGTAGCCGACGAAGAACACCTCGTCGTCCCAGGCGACGACCGGCCAGACCTGGCTGAACTCGTGGTGGCCGGCGGGCAGCTGAGCCCGCAGGTCGAGATAGGCCCAGCGGCCCGACGCGTCCCGCTCGAGACGACCGAATGCGTCGCGGCCGGCCAGCCAAAGACGCCCACGCGGATCGGCGGCGAGCGCGTTGATGCCGGTCAGGCTGCGCGTCGCGCGGATCGGCTCGAAGGTCTCGCCGTCGTATTCGACGACGCCGACCGAGGGCATCGCGAAGTAGAGGAACCCACGCGGATCCTGGGCGATCGACACGACCTGACCGTTGCCGCCCAGCTCGGTGCGGCCGAAGGCCGTCGTCGGTGGTGTTCCCGCCGGTGCGGTGGCGGTGGACCCCAGGCCCACCGCCCAGAGGACGCAGGCGAGGAGGCAGCGGCGAAAGGTGGGTCGGCGCGTCGCGGGCAAGCTCAGGAGCCGTAGGCTTCGATCGGCGGGCAGGTGCAGATCAAGTTGCGATCACCCCAGGCGTTGTCGACTCGAGACACCGACGGCCAGAATTTCTCGTCGGCGCTCCACGGAGCCGGGAAGGCCGCAACCTGCCGGCTGTATGGGTGATCCCATGCGTCTGCGGCGATCGCCCGAAACGTGTGCGGGGCGTTCTTGAGGGGATTATCGATGCGATCGATCTTCTCATTTTCGATCGCCCGAATCTCCTCGCGAATCGAAATCATGGCGTCGCAGAAGCGATCGAGCTCGTCGAGCGACTCACTCTCGGTGGGCTCGATCATGAGCGTGCCGGCAACCGGGAACGACATGGTCGGCGCGTGGAAGCCATAGTCCATCAGCCGCTTGGCGACATCCTCCGCCTCGATCCCGACCGACTTCTTGAACGGCCGCAGGTCGAGAATGAACTCGTGCGCAGCCCGGCCGTGCTCGCCGCGGAACAGCACGTCGTAGTGTGCCTCCAGGCGCCGCGCCATGTAGTTGGCGGCGAGGATCGCCACCTGCGAGGCCCGCCGCAAGCCGCGCGGACCCATCAGCGCGATGTAGACCCACGAGATCGCCAGAATCGAGGCGCTGCCCCAGGGTGCCGCCGAAATCGCTCCCAGCGAGCGCTCGCCGCCGACCTCGACGAGCGGATGATCCGGCAGATACGGAGCCAGCTCCTCGGTGCAGGCGATCGGCCCCATGCCGGGGCCGCCGCCGCCGTGCGGGATGCAGAAAGTCTTGTGCAGGTTGAGATGACAGACGTCGGCGCCATAGTCCCCGGGCCGACAGAGACCGACCTGCGCGTTCATATTTGCGCCGTCGAGATAGACCCGTCCGCCGTGGTCATGGACCACCCGGCAGATCTCGCGGATGGCGGGCTCGAAGACGCCGTGGGTCGAAGGGTAGGTGACCATCAAAGCGGCCAGCCGCTCGCCGTGCTCGGCGGCCTTGGCGCGCAGGTCGTCGAGATCGACATTGCCCCGCGCGTCGCATGCCACTGCCACCACCCGCATGCCGGCCATCACCGCCGACGCCGGGTTGGTGCCGTGAGCAGAGACCGGAATCAGGCACACATCGCGGTGCGCCTCGCCGCGATCGCGGTGGAGCGCGCGGATGGTCATCAGCCCAGCGTATTCACCCTGGGCTCCGGCATTCGGCTGGAGCGAAACAGCCGCGAAGCCGGTGATCTCCGCCAGCCATGCCTCGAGCAGCCGGAACATCTCGCGGTAACCCTCGCTCCGCCAGGCTGGCGAGAACGGGTGCAGGCTCGACAGCTCGGGCCAGCTGACCGGCTCCATCTCGCTCGTGGCGTTGAGCTTCATCGTGCACGAGCCGAGCGGAATCATCGACGTCGTCAACGAGAGATCGCGGCTCTCCAAACGATGCAGGTAGCGCAGCATCTCGTGCTCGGTGTGGTAGCGATGAAAGACGGGATGGGTCAGGTAGTCGGACGTGCGTGCCACCGACGCGTCGAGATCGGTGTCGAGGTCGGTGGCGAGCGTGTGGACGGCGTCGACGCTCGCATCCGCCTGGCCGAAAATCCGGAGGAGGGAGGCGAGGTCGTCGGCCGTCACGGTCTCGTCGAGGCTGAGACCGAGCTTGCCGTCGTCGGCCTCATCGCCGAGGTCGCGCACGTCGTAGCCGGCCTCGCCGGCGGTGGCGACCAGCTCGCGAGCGGCGCTTCGACCGCCCTGGACGCGCACCGTCAGCGTGTCGAAGACGGCCCCGTCGGCGACCGAGTGACCGAGGCGCAGCAGGCCAGCGCGCAAGGTCAGGGTGAGGGCGCGCACCCGCTCCGCGATGCGCCGCAGGCCATCGGGTCCGTGGTAGACGGCGTACATGCCCGCCATGATCGCCAGCAAGACTTGCGCCGTGCAGATATTCGACGTCGCCTTTTCGCGCCGAATGTGCTGCTCGCGCGTTTGCATCGCCATGCGGTAAGCAGGGCGTCCGGCGGCGTCCTTCGAGAGGCCGATGATGCGGCCGGGCAGCAGTCGCTTCAGCGACTCCCGGCAGGCGAAAAAGGCCGCGTGCGGTCCGCCGAAGCCAAGCGGTACGCCGAATCGCTGCGCCGAGCCGACGGCGATGTCGGCGCCCATCTCGCCGGGGGGGCGGAGCAGGGTGAGCGCAAGGAGGTCGGTCGCCATCGCGACCAGGGCACCGCCGGCGCGGACGCGCTCGATCAGCTCGTCCCAGGCGGCGATGCGGCCTTCAGTCGAGGGATATTGCAGCAGCACTCCGCTCAGATCGGAAACGTCGTCGAGCTCTCGAGGATCGCCCACCCGCAGCTCGACGCCGAGACCGTCGCAGCGGGTTGCCAGCACGGCCAGCGTCTGCGGATGACAGTCCTCAGCGGCGAAGAAGGCCTGGCGCTTGCCGCGCGCTGCAGCGTGAGCGACGTGCATCGCTTCCGCGGCGGCTGTGGCTTCGTCGAGCAGGGAGGCGTTGGCGACCGGCAGCGCGACGAGCTCCGAGACCATCGTCTGGAAGTTCATCAGGGCCTCGAGCCGCCCTTGCGAAATCTCGCTTTGGTACGGCGTGTACTGCGTGTACCAGCCGGGGTTCTCGAGAATATTTCGGCGAATGACGCCCGGGACCAGGCAGCCCGAATAACCCATGCCGAGCAGCGGTTTGCCGGGCCGGTTGGTCTCGAGCATCGCGCGCAGGCGAGCGAGGAGCTCGTGCTCGCCCGGCGGCCGGTCTGGATCGAGGCTCTCGAGCTCGAGCAGTCCGTCGAAGCGGATGTCGGCCGGGACGGCTTCGGCGATCAGCTCGTCGAGCGAGTCGAGGCCGATCGCCATGGTCATGCGATCGATCTCGCTTTCGTCGGGACCGAGGTGTCGGCGCGCGAAAGTATCGGTCGGGGCCAGGAGATCAGCAGCGGCGGCACGAGCGCGGGATGGGTCGGTGGCAAGCATCGAATTCTCGCTGAACGCGTTGGACGACGGGCATCACCGTCGGCATGGGCCGACGGTGCAAACCGGTGAAGCGATCGTCGATGGAGGACAGATCGCGTACGATGAGTCAGGGAGAGGGCCGCCCGGCGGCGACAGCCGGCCGGCGGCAAGATGAGGCGATGTTATCCGATCGGCCGCTCTGTCGTGATGGGATCTCGGGGCGTCGCGCTGTCCTCGGCCACATTCCTCGGTCTCTGTCTGCCGCCTCGACTCCACACGTGCTGCTTCATTCTTCGATGTTCTGTCTGCAGATGGTTTCTCTCGTGCGCCGTCGTGCGCTGTGCCTCCTCGCGGCCGTGGGCGTGTTCCTTGTGTCGTGTACCTCGGTCGAACGGCCGCCGAGACCGATGCCGGTGCACTCCGATGCTCCGACTGTCGCAGCCGTCCACCCACTCACCGTCCCGATGGGAGTTCGCCTGCGCTTCGCCCAGACGATCCGGGGCGCCCTGCATTTGGATCTGGTGTGGGCGATGCCCTCGGGACCGGGCCCGTTTCCGGCGGTGCTTGTGCACGGGGGTGCTGGGTCGTCGGCTGCGGATATGCAGCCGGTGCTGGTCGACCTCGCGAGCGAGGGATTCGTCGCCATGGCGGTCGACTATCGGCGCTTTGTCGACGGTCGCTATTCGCGTCTGCCCTTTTCCTGGCGGCGGCCGGAAGATGGCCTGGCGGCTCTGCGGCTCCTGCGCGCTGGGCAGCGCGTCGACCGAACGCGCATCGCCGCGCTGGGTTTCAGCCGCGGCGGCTCGCAGAGCCTGACCATCGCCGCCGAAACCGACCGTCTTCGCGCGGTCGTCGCCTACTATCCGGTCACGGACCTCGCGTCGTTCATCGCGTCGCCAGACGGGTCGCGGCTGCGTCGTTTCCTGATCCGCGGCCTCGAGCAGGCGCTGCGTCGCGAGATCGGCCTCGCCGACCGGGCCGAGGTTGAAAGGTTTCTGCGGCCGTTCTCGCCGCTCGAGCGCGCCGCCGACATCGAGGCACCGGTGCGTCTCGTGCACGGTGTCGAGGACCTGGTGGTCGGCATCGATCAGTCTCGGCGTCTCGGCCGGCGGCTCGAAGAGCTGGGCCGACCGGTCGAGCTGGTGGAGGTCCCGGCGGCCGGCCATCGCTTCAACTTCGAGGATCTCGACGCCGGCCGCTCGACCTGGACCGGCACGCTGGCGTTTCTCCGCCGCGCGCTCGGCGTGTCGCCGTCGAGCGCGGCGTCCGCGGCTCCGACCGCCGCTCAGGGGTCCGACATCGACGAGCCGCCGCTCATGGAGACGTCGCGGTGACCTCGTCCTTCGACGCCCGACACGGCGACGTGGCGTCCGTCGAGAACGCACGCGCTGGGTCGACAGGTGGTCGGGGCCGGCGAGTCTGGGCCGTGGTGGCGGCGCCGGCACTGGGCGCCCTCCTGGGCTGGATCTGCCTCCGCATCGACGTGTTTCTGGCGGTCTGGACTCTCGAACAGAGCCTGCCGGTGCCGGAAGAGGCGCTGGCTGTCTATGCGACGGTCGGTGCAGTGGCATCGAGCCTTCTGGCACTGATCAACTTTTGGCGACCGGTGGCCATGCGAGGGCTCGGCGCCTGGACCGCCTGGATCACCGGCACGGCAGCGTTGCTCTACATCGTGCCGATGCTCGAGCGGCTGCAGTACGCGGCCGCCTTGCGGCTCGGTGCCGGCGGCGGCCTGGCGGCGACCGGGGTGGGCGCTGCCGTCTGCGGTCTTGCCCTGCTTGGCCTGCGACGGTTGGCCGGCCGCTGGGATGCTGCCGCAGCGGCCTTTGCGGCTGGGGCGGCGCTGGGCCTGGCGGTCAACCGCAATGTCGCATCGGATCCTTTCGCTCCCATCTCGCTGGCGCTCGATCTTCTGCTCCTCGTGTTGATTGCGGCCCTTGCCCTTCTGGCGCGGCCGCGCCGGCGATGGGTCGCGCTGTCCTTCGCCGCGGCGGCGGTTGCCGTCCTGGTCTTAGCGGTCGAGCTGCTCCCACCCGGCGGTGACCGCCGCGAGACCGTCGAGCTGGCCGGCAAGGCACCGCCGGGTGCTTCCAATCTCCTCCTCGTGGTTCTCGACACCCTGCGGGCGGACGTCTTCGAGTCCGTCGTCTCCGAGACAGCCGAAGGACAGGCCTTCGCCGAACACCTTGGTGATGCCGCGTGGTTTCGCAACGGCATCGCCGCAGCGCCCTGGACGGCGCCATCCGTCGGCGCCATCCTCACCGGTCTCTATCCCGTCGAGCACGGCTTTGGTGTGCGCAGCGAGGACCCAAGCCGGCCGCTCCAACGGCTGGCCGAGCAAGTGCCGACGCTGGCCACGCGGCTGGCGAATCGCGGCTGGCGCACCGAGGCGATCGTGACCAACCCGCTGCTGCATCCTTCGAGCGGGCTGGACCGCGGCTTCGCGCACTATCGGCTCCTCGAGGTGGCGACGTCGAAGCTGCCGCTCCTCACGGTCCTCGAGCGTCTCGGCTGGCGAGAAAAAGAGATCTACCAGGGCGCCGACCGGCTGGTGGCGCGCGCCGAGCGTCGGCTGCCGGCGCTGGTTGACGATCCGCGGCCCTTCTTCCTGTGGCTCCACTTCATGGATCCGCACGAACCGTTGCGCGCTCATCCGCAGCTGCCGCCCGACGCTGCCGAGGAGAACCTCGGTCCGAATGAGCGGCTGTATCGGCAGGAGACGCGCTTCGTTCTGGCCGAAGTGGCGACGTTCTTCCAGCGGCTGCGCGCCGCCGGCGCCTTCGACGACACGTTGATCGTCGTCGTCGCTGACCACGGCGAGATGTTCCGGAGCGATGATCGAGACACCGGAGTCCTGCATCCGACGACCGGCCGCATGCTGCGCACGGGGCACGGTCACGCGCTCTACGACGAGTTGGTGCGGGTGCCGCTGGTCGTGCGGCCGGCGGGGGGCCTGCCGCGGCAGCGTGACGTCCAAGCCGTCGTGAGCCACGTGGACCTCCACGACACGCTCTTCGATCTGCTTGGCGTCGATGCGCCGAGGATCGGCCGCGACCGGGTCAGCGTCGCCGATCGCATCGTCGGGCGCCCGCGGCCTGGCGAGACGACCGACGGCCGGTGGGCGGCACTCCTCTCCGGTAACCAGCACGGCCCGCCGATGCGCGGCCTGCGCAGCCGCGCCGACAAGCTGATCCGCGTCGATGCGCCGCAGCGGGACCCGGAGCTCTACGATCTACGCCGCGATCCAGACGAGCGAGACAACCTCGCCGTCCGCCATCAGCGGCTCCGGCGCTTCGACGAGCATCTCGAAGAGCTCTGGACGGCGCAGACGCCGAGCGAAGAAGCCGTGGACGGAGCCGCCATGGAACTCGACTCGGAAACGCGGCGCAAGCTCGAGGCGCTCGGCTACATTCAATAGCGGCTGAGCTCCGCGGCGAGAAGGTCGGCAGGCGGGCAGTCCGGGGCCAGGCGAAGGTCCAGTCTGTGTTCGCCATCGCTCCACACCGCGCGGAAGTGCAGACCGTCCGGCGGCGGACGGGGGATGACTCGGTGGGGCGTCAGGAGGAAGCAGACCTCGAAGC
The DNA here is from genome assembly GCA_038530905.1 of Acidobacteriota bacterium. GTDB lineage: Bacteria > Acidobacteriota > Thermoanaerobaculia > Multivoradales > J023 > JAUIJL01. Next base: position 4,081 of record JBCBCF010000133.1, on the reverse strand, counting down.
CGTGAAGGGTCGTCGCCAGCAGCCGCGGATGCTCGCGCAGCGGCAAGAACGTGGAGTAGGCCGCAGGGCCGAAATGATCGCCGACCGTGGCGCCGTGGCGCGGCGTCGAGGCCAGCCGTTCGCCGTAGATCGCCAGCATGCGGTAGCCGCGCAGCTCGGGGTGAGCGTCCGCCGCCGCGTCGAGGCGGCGGATGGCGGCATAGCCCGGAATCTGGCGCTCGAGATCGTCCTGTCGCGTTTGCGCATCGAGCGGTAGCGGCCCGCGCTCCACCGCCTTGAAACCCGCGTAGACCACTCCGGGCAACAGAAGGGCGAGGCCGACGGCGAGGCCCCAGCCGCGTCGACGAGGCAGCAGCGCGTCAAGGCCGCTGGCCATGAGTAGCGCAACCAGAGGCAGGATCGGAAGCAGATACCGCGTGTCCCGTCCGATCTCGAGCCAGATGGCCAGGTACGGGATCAGGAGCAGAGCCCAAGGCCTCAGCGTGGGCCGACGCCAGGCCCCCCAGGCGGCGAGCGGCAGGGCGACGAGGGCGGCGGGCGAGAGCGGCGCCTGGCCGGCGAAGAGGTGCCGTTCGGCGAGGGTCAGCCACGGAAACGCGAAGATGAAGATCAGCGGCTCCAGAACCAGTCCGCTCTCGCCGAATCCGAGGCCGGTCCTGCGGCTCGGGGCTCCGGACTGGGTCCACAGTGACTCTCCGAAGAGGCCGGAGGCGAAAGGGAAGACGGGGTTGCCGGTCTCGCCGAGCAGCCGCGCGATCCACGGCGCGGCGGCCACCGCTGCTCCGAGTCCGATCGCGGCGCAGCGGCCGAGCGCCGAGCGCCAGCTGTCGGCGGTCGATCCTCGGCGCCAGCGTGTGATGAGCGGCCAGGCGCAGAGCGCGGTCGCGAAGTAGAGGCCGAGATATTTGGTCGCCGCCGCGGTGCCGAGAAGCAGGCCCGCGACGGCAGAAGGGCCGAGAGTCCGCCCGTCGTCGCGCGCCAAGACGACGCAGGCGGCACCGACGAAGAGCGACAGCTCGACGTCGACGTAGCCCTGCGTGCCGATCCACACCGCGAGGGGAGTCCCGAGCCAGAAAGCGGCCGCCCAGCGGCGGAGGCGACGCGATGGATCCCGGCCGTCGAGCGGCCAGATCAGGAGGAGTCCGGCCGTCGCCAGGAAGGCGACGAATTGCTGCAGGGCGGCGATCCGCTCGTCACCGCCGAGGACGAGAAGAGCCGCGGTTTGCAGCTCGGCCGCCTGCGGGAAGATCGGGTACCGCAACCACGGAAGTACGACGAAGCGTCCGGCATCGGCGAAGGACGCGGCGAACGGCAGGTGGTACGCCGTGACGTCGAAGCCGGTTTGTGGGTAGAGCGCGAGGAGGCCGAGCGGTAGAACCATCAGAGCGATCCCGACCGTTGCGCCGAACGACGGCGTCCTCGGTTCGGCGGTCGTCGAGGGAAGCGCCCTCGCGGTGGCTCCGTGGCCGGCACGCACGCCGTGGGTTCGCCTCAATCGAGCGGCGAGCACGAGGCCGGCGATGCCTAGACACAGAATCGGAGCCGGACGCAGAGCGTGCAGCGATGCGGCGGTCAGAAGCAGAAGGACCGCGATCGCCTTGCCGAGCGCGATGTCGAGCGCCAGGTCGCCCAAACGGCGATCGACACCGCGCTTCGGCGGCACGGCCTGCCTGTCGATCGAGCGACGCAGCGACCTGCCGACCGTCCAGCACCAGCCAAGATAGGCGAGCGTCAAGGCCAGAGACGTGGCAATCCCCATCGTTCGAGCCTATCTGTGCCGGCGGCGTGCCGAGTTGGCAGGTCGGCGGTCTCTCCCCGCTCCATCTTCCGTGCGTCCTCTCGCAACTGGCTCGGCGGCTCGCGCCAGGAGCGGGTGTTTCTGGTCGGCCGCGGGTCTTGGCACGCCCCCTGCATTCTGAGAGGGCGCGTCCAAGAGCTTTCAACGGCTTCGGCCCCCCGACCGACTCCGACAGCTCTCGTCGCGACCTCCTCCTAGGACACCTCCGCCCCGTGCGGAGGTTTTTTCTTGCCCGGATCCTCGACCTCGGCAGGTGTGGTCGATCGGTCTGATAGAACCGACGCATGGCGGGCAATAGCTTCGGTCAGGCGCTGAGGTTGACGACGGCCGGTGAGAGTCATGGTGCCGCGCAGGTGATGATCCTCGACGGCGTGCCGCCCGGTCTCGAGCTGTCCGAGGAGGATCTCCTCCCCGATCTAGAGCGCCGGCGCCCCGGCCAGTCTCGGATCGTCACCCAGCGCAAGGAGCCGGATCGGCCGCGCATCCTGTCGGGCGTCTTCGAGGGCAAGACCACCGGCACCTCGATCGCCCTCGTGATCGAGAACGTTGATCAGCGCTCGCGCGACTACGCCGCGCTGCGCGACGTCTACCGGCCCGGACACGCTGACTACACCTTCGATGCGAAATACGGCCGTCGCGATATGCGCGGCGGCGGCCGCTCGAGCGCGCGCGAAACGGCAATGCGGGTCGCCGCCGGCGCCATCGCCAAGAAGCTCCTTGCTGCTCACGGTGTGCGGGTGTTGGGCTGGGTCACGCGCGTTGGCGCGATCGAGGCCTCGATCACCAATCCGGCCGATGTCACGCTTGAGCAAGTCGAGGCGACGCCCGTGCGGTGTCCAGATCCCGAGGCTGCCGCGCGCATGATCGAGCTGATCGAGCAGGTGCGGGCCGAGCGCGACTCGATCGGTGGTGTTGCCGAGATCGTCGCCCTCGGCGTTCCGCCGGGTTGGGGGGAGCCGGTCTTCGACAAGCTCAAGGCCGATCTCGGCAAGGCGATGTTCAGCCTGCCGGCGGTGCTGGGCGTCGAGTACGGCGCGGGCTTTGCCGTCGCGACGGCCCGGGGCAGCGACAACAATGACTGCTTTGTCGCCCGCGACGGCCTCATCTCAACGCGCACCAATCGGCATGGCGGCATGCTTGGCGGCTTGTCGACAGGTTTGCCGATCGTCGTCCGCTGCGCCGTCAAGCCGACCAGTTCGCTACCGCAGGAACAGGAGACCGTCGATCGGCACGGCGAGGCGGCGACCGTCGTTACGCGCGGTCGCCACGACCCGTGCCTGCTGCCTCGTTTCGTTCCGATGGGCGAAGCGATGATGGCCCTGGTGCTTGCCGACCACTGGCTGCGGCATCGTGGGCAGACCGGACGCGACGGCTCGGCGGATCGCGCCGAGATCGTGGCGGCGACCGCGTCGCCAACGAGCGTGGCCTAGGGCCTGCAGAGGTCGGGGCGCGGTTCCGAGCACGTTCTGCCGACCCGAGATTGGCCGGACTCAGATCCGCGCAGAGAACGTGTCGCAGGCTTCGATCGTGCCGTATTGCAGGCCGCGGCGGAACCAAGAGGCGCGCTGCTCGGACGAGCCGTGGGTCCACGTTTCCGGCTGCACATAGCCCTGCGCCCGTCGCTGCATCGTGTCGTCCCCGATCGCCGCCGCCGCGCGGAGACCCTCCTCGATGTCGCCCCGTTCGAGGAGGTCCCGCTGGCGCTGCGCATGGTGTCCCCAGATCCCGGCGAAACAGTCGGCCTGCAGCTCCATGCGGACCGTCAAGCGGTTGCCGTCGATGCGCGAGACGCGACGGCGTTCTGCATGGACCTGGTCGACGATGCCGAGGAGGTTCTGGACGTGATGGCCGACTTCGTGGGCGACGACATAGGCTGCCGCAAAGTCTCCTGGCGCGCCGAAGCGTTCCGAGAGCTGGGCGAAGAATGAGAGATCCAGGTACACCTGCGAGTCGGCGGGGCAGTAGAACGGCCCGACCGCTGCCGAGTTGTAGCCGCAGGCCGACTGGACGGCTTGGTCGAAGAGCACCAGCCGGGGCTCCCGGTAGGTCAAGCCGCGGGCCGCGAAGAGCGGGCGCCAGGTGTCCTCCGTGTCGGCGAGCACGACGGAGACGAAATCGGCGAGCACGTCGTCGGGGCGATCGCCGGGCGCGCGCTCGACATCGACTCTCTGCGTCGCCGGTTGGTTTTGCTGCAAGATTCCGAGGAGTGTCAGCGGATCTTGCCCGGTGGCGACGCTCAGGAGAATCACGATCAGCAGACCGCCGCAGCCGATGCCGCCGCGT
>JBCBCF010000132.1:0-11734 GCA_038530905.1 Acidobacteriota bacterium | reverse complement strand
CTGCGCGAGCTGCAGGCAACTCTTGATGCCCGACTGGTCCGGCTCCTGGGCCGGCGCGGCTTTGTCTTCGACGAGATCGAAGCTGCGCGCGCGGTCGACTCCGCCCGGCTGGTGGACCTGCTGGGGCGGCTGCAGGCGCTCCGCGACGCGCGGGGCACGCCGGCCCTGCGCGCGCTCGCGGCGGTCGCGCGGCGGATTGCCGCCACTCTCGACGGCGCCGAGAGCCACGGCGGTCGCGCTGCCGAGACGGGACTCTCGGAGGAGGCGCTCACCGCGCCGGCCGACGGGCTTCATCCGGCGGAAGCGGGGCTCGCCGACGATCTCGCCCGCCTCGAGCCCGAGGTCGCCGACGCCGCCGAGGCGCGGGACTTCGCTCGCTGTCTCCAGAGCCTGGGCGAGCTGCCGCCGTCGATCGACCGCCTATTGTCCGAGGTGCTGGTGCTCGACGACGACGCGGCACGCCGAGCCGCGCGTCTCGATCTGCTGGAACGCGTGCGCCGGCTCTTCCGCCACGTCGCGCGATTCGAAGACCTGCGTCCCGTCGACGCCGTCCAGTCGGCCACCTGAGATGCCGTCGATTCAACTTCTCGACGACCGTCTGGTGTCGCAAATCGCCGCCGGTGAAGTGGTCGAACGGCCGGCGTCGGTGGTGAAGGAGCTGGTCGAGAACTCTCTCGACGCGGGCGCGCGCGAGGTCGAGATCGAGCTGGAGTCCGGCGGCAAGCGGCGCATCGTCGTCGTCGACGATGGTCGAGGCATGGACGCTGACGACGCGCTGCTGGCGTTCGATCGCCACGCCACATCGAAGATCGCCCGCTTCGAGGACCTAGAGCGCGTCGGGACCCTCGGCTTCCGCGGCGAGGCGTTGGCCTCGATCGCCGCCGTGGCGCGGGTCGAGCTGCGCACCGCCGCAGAGGCCGGGGACGGACGTCGCGTGCGGATCGAGGGCGGGCGAATGCTCGGTGTCGAACCGGTGACTCAGCCGCGCGGCAGCCGCTTCGAAGTCGCCTCGCTTTTCTTCAACGTGCCGGCGCGGCGCAAGTTCTTGAAGCGGCCTCAGACCGAGCTGCGGCGCTGCCTCGAGGTGGTGCAGGGCTACGCGCTGGCCCATCCCGAGGTGCGCTTCGTGGTGCGCCACGCCGAGCGGACGCTGCTCGAGGCGCCGCCGGCAGCTGGCGAAAACCACCTCGAGCGGCGGCGTGAGCGCATCGCGCAGGTCTTCGGCCGCGAGCTGGCCGACGCGCTGGGCTCGTTCGCCGATGAGGACGAGGCTGCGTCCCAGCGCATCGAGGGCTTCTTGGGCGATCGCTCGACGGGCGGTGCGCGCCGGATCTTCCTCTTCGTCAACCGCCGGCTCGTGCGTGATCGGGCGCTGCTGGCGCGCTTCTACCGCGCCGTGCGCGACGTCTGGCATCACGAGGACTATCCGGCCCTCTTCCTGTCTCTCGAGCTGGCGCCCGAGGACGTTGACGTCAACGTGCACCCGCAGAAGGCCGAGGTGCGGTTTCGCGAGCCGCGGACGATCGATCGAGTGGAAGACGTGCTCCGCAGCGCGCTCGACGCCCAGCGGTCCCGCGGCTCGGCCTCGCTTGCAGCGCCGCGCTCGCTGCCCGAAGTGCCCGCCGCCTGGGAGGGCCTCGGCGGACGCCGGCGCGACGGGGAGGCATGGCGTCGCGCGGAAGAGCTGCGGCAACAGGTTCCGGAACCGAACTGGACTCCAGAAGTCTCGCCCGACCAACCGCTCGCTGTTGCCGCGCCGGCCCGACCCATGCCGCCGCCTCCGGGCATCGCGCGTCCAACGTTCCGTCCGGTCGAGGCGTCGACCTCGCCTCTGGGTGGGCGCGGCAAGACGACGCTGCCGTTTCGCCTCCTCGGTCAGTACAAAGGCTCGGTGATCCTGCTCGAGGGGCACGACGGGCTCTACCTGATCGATCAGCACGCGGCGCACGAGCGTCTGCTCTACGAACGCATGCGCCGCACGCTGCTCGACGGTCTCCCACAGGCGCAGGCGCTGGTGACGCCGGTCGTCCTCGAGCTGTCGGCCGCCGAGTCGCTGCACCTGCGCGAGCTGATTCCGGCGCTTGAGACCTGCGGCTTCTCGCTCACACCGATGGCGGGCGACACGATCGGGTTGGTGGCGATTCCGACGCCTCTAGGTCTCGAAGTTGCCGAGGCGATCCTGCGCGGGCTGGCTGCCGACCCGGAGGCCACCGGCTCTGACGCCGAGGCGCTGCGGCGCCGGATTCTCGACGAGCTGGCGGCCGACATGTCGTGCAGAGCAGCGATCAAGATCCATCGGCCGATGCAGATCGAGGAGATGGAGGCGCTGGTGTCCGAGTTGTTCGAAGCGGAGCAGCCCTACGCCTGTCCGCACGGGCGGCCGACCGTTCTGCATCTGGGCGACACCGAGATGGAGCGTCGTTTCGGGCGCCGCGGCTGAGGGAGGACGGCGGATGGTTGGTGGGCATCGGAACGATCGGCTCGACGGCCTCGAGATCGCTCTCGGCCATCGCTTCGAAGATCGCCGGCTGCTGGCCCGAGCGCTGACGCACGCATCCTTCGCCAACGAGGTGGGTGCATCGGCCAACTACGAACGCCTGGAGTTTCTTGGCGACGCGGTGCTCGGTCTGATCGCTGCGGAGTGGCTCTTTCGCCGACATCCGGACGCGCCGGAAGGGCGGTTGGCGAAGCGCAAGAGCTATCTCGTGTCGGCGCCGGTGCTGGTGGAGTTCGCGCGCGCGCTCGATCTTGGTGCCGTGCTGCAGCTGGGCGTCGGGGAAGAACGCTCCGGCGGTCGGAGCAAAGACTCGATTCTTGCCGACGTCGTCGAGGCCCTCTTTGGCGCGCTCTATCTCGATGGCGGGCTCGCCGCCGCTCGGCCGTCGGTCGAGCGGGTCCTGAAGCTGGGGACGCGCCGCGCTGACGAGGAGACAGAAGATGCCAAGACGCGCCTGCAGGAACTGACGCAGGCGCGCCATGGCGTCCGTCCCGAGTATGCGCTGCGGTCTGCGGACGGGCCAGACCACGCCAAGAGCTTCACGGTCGACTGTCGGCTGGCCGGCAAGCTGCTGGCGACGGCGACCGGGCGCAGCAAGAAGCGAGCGGAGCAGAAGGCTGCCGCCGAGGCGCTGCGCATGATCGAAGGCCATGGCGCCGCCGCCGGTCCTGGAACGTCCTGAGCTGGGCGCGATCGAGGGTCGTCGGCACCCCGCGGCCGCCTGCTAACATCCGCGCCCTCTCGACCGCCGACCTCCGCGGGACCACCCCCGCCTCGTTCTGGAGCCTGCCGTGACCACCGTCGACATCTCTCGTCTCAAGAGCCACGAGTCCGAATCCGTCACGCTGCTCGGCTGGCTGGCCAACAAACGCCGCAGCGGCAAGATCGCGTTTCTCAAAGTGCGCGACGGCAGCGGCGTGGTGCAGGTGGTCGTCAGCCGCTCGGACGTGTCCGAAGAAGCCTGGGAGGCGGTCAAGACGGTGTCTCAGGAGTCGACGGTGCGGGTGGTCGGCACGGTGCGCGTCGATGAACGGGCGCCCGGCGGCGTCGAGCTGCACGGCACGGACTTCGAGGTCACGAGCCTGGTCGAGGACGAGTTCCCGATCACCAACAAGGAGCACGGCACCGCGTTCCTCATGCAACACCGCCACCTGTGGCTGCGCTCGAGCAAACAGCGTGCGGCGCTGCAGGTGCGGCACGAGGTCTGCCAGGCGATCCGCGATTTCTTCTACGAGCGCGAGTTCACCCTGATCGACTCGCCGATCTTGACGCCCAACGCCTCGGAAGGCACCTCGACCCTCTTCGAGATCGACTATTTCGGCGATCCGGCCTATCTCAGCCAATCGGGTCAGCTCTACCTCGAGCCGGCGGCGGCTGCTCTCGGCAAGGTCTACTGCATGGGGCCGACGTTCCGCGCCGAAAAGTCGAAGACGCGGCGCCATCTGATGGAATTTTGGATGGTCGAGCCGGAGGTCGCCTTTCTCGAATTCGACGGCCTGGTTCAGCTCGCCGAAGACTTCATCGTGTCGCTCGTCGGCCGCATTCTCGACCGCTGCCGTGAGCCGCTCGCCGTGCTCGAGCGCGAGACCGCGTCGCTGGAGGCGGTGACGAGCGGCTTTCCTCGCCTGGCCTACACCGAGGCGATCGAGGCGCTGCAGGAGCGCGGCGTGGATATCTCCTGGGGCGACGACTTCGGCGGCGAGGACGAAACCACACTCGCCGGCCTCTACGACAAGCCGCTCTTCATCACGCACTTCCCGGCCGAAATCAAGGCGTTCTACATGCAGCCCGACGCCGAAGACGACCGTCTGGCGCTCGGGATGGACCTGATCGCGCCCGAGGGCTACGGCGAGATCATTGGCGGCAGCCAGCGCATCCACGACCACGACCTCCTGCTCCAGCGCCTGCGGGAGCACGAGCTGCCGATCGAGCCATTCCAGTGGTATCTCGACGTGCGCCGCTTCGGCACCTTCCCGCACTCGGGCTTCGGCATGGGCATCGAGCGTTTCGTCGCGTGGATGACCGGCGTCAAGCACCTGCGCGAAACGATTCCGTACCCGCGCATGCTCTACAAGATCTACCCTTGACGCCAAGGCGCCGGGCGCCGATCACGGAACGAAGCGGTAGCCGGCGCCGCGGATCGACAGGATGTGCCGTGGATTCGACGGGCTGACCTCGAGCGCCTGCCGCAGCTTGCGCACGAAGTTGTCGACCGTGCGCGTCTCGAGTGAGCCCGGCATTTCCCAGACCTCTTCAAGGAAGGTCTCGCGACTCACCACCTCGCCGGGGCGCGCCGCGAAGAGTCGCAGCATCGCCGTCTCTTTCGGCGAGAGCCCGAGCGTCCGGCCGTCGACGTGAGTCGCCTCGAAGGTCTGAAAGTCGATCTCCCAGCCGCCGTAGTTCATGCTCTCGGGCGCCGATGGCGCTTCGCGCTGCGTTGCGCGGCCCCAGACCTGCCGGCGCAGGGCGCCGCGCACCTTGGCGAGGAGCATGTCGAGATCGAAAGGCTTGGTCAGATAGTCGTCGGCGCCAGCGTCGAGGCCGGCGATGGCGTCCTCGCTGCGATCCCGCGCGCTGAGCATCAGGATCGGCGTTGTATCGCCGGTCTTGCGCAGACGATCGCAGATCTCGAGCCCCGAGAGATCCGGCAGCATGACGTCGAGAACCACGAGGTCGAAGGCGTTTTTGTCGAGAGCGTCGAGAGCGGTGGCGCCGTCGACCGCGAGATCGACATCGTAGCCCGCGTTGCGCAGGTTGTATGCCAGGCCCTGGGCCAGGTGCTCCTCGTCGTCGACAACCAGGATCCGGCTCATCCGTTCGCTCCCGGCGCGCGGTCGCCGCGGTTAGGCCCGTGCGGCATTCTGCAGATCCTCGGTCATCCGGCGGAGTCGGTCGGCAGGCGAGCGGCCGTCGCCGCGTCGAGCGCCGCGGCTTGAGCTGGCAGGATCGTGCCGTCCTCATCGGCCACCGCATCCTCGGCGTGCCCCTCGCGGGCCGAAAGACGCGGCAGTCGGATCCAGAGGGTGGTGCCATGGCCCAGGCCGTCGCTGCGAGCGCCGACCCGGCCTTCATGAGCGGCGACGATCGAGCGCACCACGTAGAGGCCGATGCCGGTGCCGCGATGCTGCCGCCCGCCTGACTCGCGGCTGGAGTAGAAGCGCTCGAACAGCCTCGGGAGCCGTTCCTCGGCGATGCCGACTCCGCGATCCCGCACCACCAGCTCGACCTCGTCGCCAAGGACGGCCAGGGTCAGCTCAACCCGCGGCGGTCCGGTGCCGCGATAGCGCACGGCGTTGTCGACGAGATTGTCCAGCACCTGGCGGAACATCAGCGGGTCGAGCCGAACGTGAGCCGACTCTTCGGCGTCGAGGCTGACGACCAGGCCGGCGGTTCGATACAGCTCGCGGGCGTCCGGCAGGTAGTCGCGCAGATAGCCTCGCAACTCGACCCTCTGCGTCACCACCTGCAGCTCGTCGCCGCGATGGTCCATCTCGGCGGCGCGCAGGATGTTCGAGATCAGGCGATGCAGGCGCTCAACGTCGAACAGGATCTTCTCGACGAAATCGAGCCGGTCGGCGGTCGACAGCTCGCGCTGGCGCAGAGTCTGGGCGAAGAGCTTGATCGACGACAAGGGCGAATTCAGCTCGTGCGATACCGAGGAGATGAAATTCGACTGCCGCTGATTCCAGCGAATATGGCCGACCAGCTGGGCGAAGAAAATCGACGACAAGACGATGATGGCGACGAAGAGCGCACTGCCCAGGCCGATGAAGGACCAGTGGAACGTGGCGTCGGCCGCCAGCGCGCGCAGCGCCCGATAATCCTGGACAAGCGCGACGTTCCACAGGACCGACAACGTGATGACCAGCACGACCACGATGACGAAGAGGGTCACCGGGCCGCGGATCGAAAAGCTGGGGACGCGGCGCTCGCTCACGGGAGAATCTCGCGGTGCCGGCGGCGCGACGGGCGTCGCCGAATCGCAGCATCGAGTCTATCGCCCGCCGCTCGGCGCCGGCCGCCCGTCATCCTGCGTCGTCCGCGCACCACCCTCGATGGCCGCGTCGGCCGGCCGATCAGCGCGTCGAGGGCGCGTTCGCCGCCGCGCCGGCACTCTCCACCCCGGCTGCCGGCTCCGCCGGCAGCAGAACGCCGAGAACATAGCGATCGGTCGGCAGGTAGTCCTGCGCCGCCTGGCGTAGCGTCTCGACGCTCAGCTCAGCGACTCGCCGATCGTGGTCCAGAACGCCACGGGGGTCGAGCTCCAGGCTGTAGTACGACTCGAGAACACCAGCCCAGAAGCCGTTCTCGCGCAGATTGACTTCGCGCGAGCGGCTTAGAAATTCGCGGACTTTCTCGACCTCGCGTGCGTCAGGGCCGGCGGCGCGGAGATCCTCCATCTGCTTCAAGACTTCGGCGATCACGGCGTCGACGTTGTCGGGGTCGCAGGAGAACGACACGGTGACGTTCGACTCCTCCTCCGGCCGCTTGGTCAGCCGGGCACCGACGCGCACTCCGTAGGTCGCCGACATCTCTTCGCGCACGGTTTCCGTGAAGCGAATCTCGAGCACCTGCCGCAGCGCCTGCACCAAGAAGACACCGCCGCGGCTCCAGGTCGCATCGTCGTGGAACAGCATCTCGACGCTCGCTTTCGGCTCGAGGCCGCGGCGAACCCGCACCTCCGCGATGCCTTCCGGTTCGTCGATGCGCAGGTCGCCCCAGGACTCGCCGCGATCGAGGCCCGGCAGCGAGGCCAGGTAGGTCTCGACCAGAGGCCGAAGGGTCTCGAGCTCGAAACTGCCGACGAAAAGGAACGTGAAGTCGGAGATGTCCGCGAATCGCTCACGATAGATCTCGAACGAGCGCTGCGGATCGATCTCGGCGAGAAGCTCCGGCGTCATCGGACGGCGTCGCGGATGTTCGCCGGTCGCTGTCGCCATGAACGCATCGGCCAAGGCGACTTCTGGGCTCGACTGCCGGTGGGCGATCGCGGTCTTCACGCGTTCGAGATAGGCGTCGATCGCCTCCTGGTCGAGCCGCGGAGCGGTCACGTAGAGATGCGCCAGCTGGAAGAGGGTTTCGAGATCGTCCGGCGCGGCCGATCCATTGAGGCCTTCGTCGAGCTCGCCAACGAAGGGCGACACGCGCGCCACCTCGCCGGCGAGGCTCTTGCCGAGCTCGACCAGGCTGAAGTTGCCAACTCCGCTTTGCCCGATCAGGCTGTCGGCGAAGGTCGCAGACGCCCAATCGGCATCGCTCACCAGCGAGTGGCCGCCAGGGCTGAAGGCGCGGAAGAGCACTTCATCGTTCTTGAAGTCGGTTGGCTTGAGGATCACGCGGGCGCCGTTCGACAGGCTCCACTCGACCACGCCGATCTCTTCAATCGCCCGTTCCGAGACGATCTCGCCCGGCGTCGGCACCTCGGCAAGGAGAGGCTGGTCGCGGGTGAGGTCCACCCAGGGCTCGATCTCAGACGCGTCCACGCGCTCGAAGGCGGCGAGCAGCTCCGTTTCGGTCGGCGGCGGTGCGTTGGACTGTTCCGGCGCGGCAACCAACAAGACGCGATTCTCTTCGGTGATCCAGCGCTGGCCGAGTGCGTTGACTTCTTCGACCGTGATCTCGGGAACAAAGCGGCGAGCCAGCCTCGCCTCGGCGTCGATGCCTGGCACCGGCTCGTCCTCGAGCGTGTGACGCAGCAGCTCGGCGGCCAGCTGTGCGGAGGGCTGACGATCCCGCTCGCGATCGAGCTGCTCGTAGACCGAAAGCAGCGACTTCTTGGCGCGTGCGAGCTCGCTCTCCACGAAGCCGTGACGGTCGACACGCTCGACCTCGAGCAACAGCGCATCGAGACCGCGGGCAACCCCGCCGTCGCGCACCTGTGCTTCAAGCTGATAGAGCTGCGACTCGCGGGTGATGGTCGGATTGCCGGAGAAGGCGACGACGAAGGGCGGATCCGCCTGCTGCGCCAGCTCGCCGAGGCGGGCGTTGAACATCAGGTTGTAGAGGTTCGCGACGAGGCTGCGGCGATAGTCACCAACCCTCCCCTCGGGCAGGGGGCGGTGCTTGAAGAGCACGCTGACCTGAGTTCCCGTCAGCTCCGGATCCGTGAAAACGCCGACCAGGGTCTCCTCGTGCCCCGGCACCTCGATGCGAGGTCGTGGGCGAGGGGACTCGGCGGCCGGCAGCGCTCCCAGGTGCTGGGTGATCCAGGCTTCGATCTGCGACGGATCGAAGTCCCCAACCGCAATCACGGTCATCAGGTCGGGGCGATACCAATCGTCGTAGAAGCGGCGCATGTCTTCGAGCGGCGTGGTGCGGATCGACTCAGGGGTGCCGATCGGCAGCCTCTCGGCGTAGCGGGAGCCCTTGAAGACCAGGGGCAACTGGCGATCGCGGAGGCGCGAACCGGCACCTTGCCCGAGCCGCCATTCTTCGAAGATGACGCCGCGCTCTTTCTCGACCTCTTCGGGGTCGAAGGCGACGCGCGCCGCCCAGTCGGCGAGGATGACGAATGCGCGCTCGAGCACCGGCGCGTCGCTGGTCGGCACCGTCAGCTGGTAGACGGTCTCGTCGAATCCCGTGTACGCGTTGATGTCGGCGCCAAATCGCATGCCGACTTCCTGCAGATAGGAAATCAGCTCCTGCTTTTCGAAGTTATTGGTGCCATTGAATGCCATGTGCTCGACGAAATGCGCCATCCCGAGCTGGTCTGGATCCTCGATCGCACTGCCTGCGTCCACCGCGAGGCGCAGCTCCGCGCGGGCGGCCGGCCGCTCGTTGCGCCGGATCAGATATTGCATACCGTTGGGGAGCGTGCCCGACACGAGATCCGGGGCGAGCGGCAAGACGGCGTCGAGAGGCGCGGTGGCGACGTCGACGGTCGGCGTCGGCGTCTCAGCGCTCGCAGCCTCGGCTGGCGGGCTCGGGGCGATCGTCGGATCGATCGTCGGAGCCGGCCCGCTCGTGGTGCAGCCAATCGCCGCGAGAGCCAAGGTCAAGGCGAGCATTCGAGGGAGAGCGATGCGGCTCCGAAGCAACCCTGTCGCGAACAGCATCGAGGCGGCGGAGGACGTCGAATTCTTCATCCGCCGAGCATAGCCGCTCAGCGTGTCGTCGATCGCGCCGCCTGCGGCGTCGGGCCTGCCGCTTGCCCCGCACCACCCAGACTTCAAGACTGATGTTTTCGATCCAATGACCCATCAGGAGGGACACCACCCATGATGTCGAATGCCACCGTCGCTCGCCGAGGCGACGCGATGCTTCCCTTCGTCCTCGGGTTGCTGCTCGCTTCGGCGACTGCGCTTCTTGTCACCGGTGTCGCGCAAGCGGCAGATGTCTCGATCAGGTTTGAGGCCTCACCGCAGGCCGTCTCCGAGGTGCGATCGCTCGACCTTGGAGGCCGCCTGGCGGTCGACAACGTTCCCCTCGGGGAGCGCCGCGTCTCGCTCGAGCTGCGCCGCCATCGCGTCTGGGCGCCCGACGCCCGCATCGTGTTGAAGACCGAGGCCGGGGACGAGGTGTTGAAGACGCCGCAGGACACCCATTTCGCTGGCTCGGTGGTCGGCTCGCCGCAGTCGCGCGCGACCATGACGCTGGCCGAGGACGGCACGTGGCGCGGCATCATTTCCACCGACGGTCGTTGGTGGCTGATCGGCCAGACGCTCAACGAGGTTCGGCTGCCATCGCCCCAGCTGCGTGAGGTGGTGGATGAAGATGTCGCCGATCGTTCGTTCTCTTGCGGCGCTTCGCATCTCGAGCATGACCACTCGGTCGTCGAGCCGGCCTTTAACGGCGCCCTCGAGGTGGCGACGATGCCCGAGTCGCGGGGTAGCCTCCCGACCTTCACCGCCCGCATCGCGGTCGACTCCGACAACGACTTTCTCGACCTCTTCCAGGGCAACACGAACGACGCGATCGCCTATATCGGCGATGTCTTCTCGTTCTCGTCCTCGATCTACCTCGACGAGGTCGAAACGTCGCTCGAGGTCGTCGATGTGACGCTGTGGTCGGCGCCAGATCCGTGGACGCAGAATGGCACGCTCTGCTCGCTGATGGAGTTCGGCAAGTATTGGAACGACAACAACGACTCGATCTCGCGCACCGCCGCGCATTTCTTGTCGGGCGCCAACTTCGGCGGCGGTGTCGCCTGGGTCGGCGTGCTCTGCCGCAACGACTTCACGGTCAATCTCTCCGACTTCGGCCTGAACTGCCCGGGCCTCGCGGTGTCGTCGAACTACGGCGGTGCCTACGGCGTGAGCGCCGATCTCGATGGCAACTTCGACCTGTCGAATCCGCAGATCGTCTGGGACGTCGTCGTGATTTCTCACGAGCTCGGCCACAATTTCGACTCCCCTCACACCCACTGCTACAACCAGGCGTCAACCGCCGGCACGCAGCCGGTGGATCAATGCTTCAACGGAGAGGCCAACAACGGCTGCTACGGTGGATCGCAGAGCTTGCCCGGGCCGTCGGGGCAGGGTGCCGGCACGCTGATGAGCTACTGCCATCTTCTGTCGCCGGGCATCTCGAATATGGGGCCGACCTTTGGTCTTGGGCATCCCTTCGGCAACGATCCCGACCGCGTGCCTGAGCAGATGTTCGCTCACGTGATGGCCGAAGCGAACTCCAATCCAGGCTGCCTCGATCCCATCATTGCCGATTTGCTCTTCGCGAACGGTTTTGAGGAAGGCAATACCAGCGCCTGGGACTGACCTGTCGCCGCCGTCGGTTCGATCAGCGGCGAGGAGACGAGGAACCGTGGCCCGAGACGACGATCCGACCGAAGACTTCGGCCGCATCCTCGAGAGCTTCGAGCGCGACCGCGAAGTCCAGGGTGCTGAACGGCCTCGTGGTCGGCTGATCCGCACGGAGCCGACAGCGCGGCCGCCGGAGGCGCGACCGCACATCGAGGTCGACGACGAAGACTTCGCCACCGCTCTCGCCGAGTTCGAGAGCGGAGCGCCGTCGGTGCCGGCGCCGCGACGGGTCGGCGCGGTGGTGGAGGGCCAGGTGGCGTCGATCGACCTCGAGCGCGCCCTGGTCGATCTCGGTGGCAAGGCCGAGGGGAGCCTGGCGACCGCCGAGCTGCTCGACGACGAAGGCGTGCTGCGTTTCGAGGTCGGCTCCACCGTGCGGGTCGAAATCGTCGCCGAAGCCTCGAGCGGTCCACGCCTGCGGCTGTTGGGCGCTGGTGGCCGGTCGGCAGCCACCGCCGGCGCGCGAGCGTCGGTGCTCGAG
>JBCBCF010000131.1:0-11836 GCA_038530905.1 Acidobacteriota bacterium | reverse complement strand
CCGACCGCCCGCACCCTCGGCGAGCTGAAGACAGCCGGCCGCACGTCCGAAACCGTACGCCAGGAGATGCGACGCAATCTGCGCCGCAAGTTGAAAGACGGCGACCGGCTGTTTCCGGGCGTTCTCGGCTACGAACGGACGGTGATTCCGGGCCTGATCAACGCCGTTCTCGCCGGCCACGACCTGATCCTGCTCGGCCTGCGAGGACAAGCGAAGACGCGCCTGCTGCGCTCGCTCGTCGACCTGCTCGACGAGTGGACGCCGGTGCTGGAGGGCAGCGAGCTCAACGACGATCCGCTGAATCCGATCTCGGTCCCCGGCCAAGCGCAGGTCGCAGACCTCGGCGACGCAACGCCGATCTCCTGGTTGCATCGCGAAGAGCGCTACAACGAGAAGCTGGCGACGCCCGACGTGTCGATCGCCGATCTCCTGGGCGACATCGACCCGATCAAGGCGGCCACGCGAAAGCTGACGTTGGCCGACCCCGAAGTCATCCACTTCGGCATCGTGCCGCGCACGAATCGCGGCATTTTCGGCATCAACGAGCTGCCGGACCTGGCGCCGCGCATCCAGGTCGGCCTGCTCAATCTGCTCGAAGAGCGGGATCTGCAGATCCGCGGCTTCCCGGTGCGCATCCCGCTCGACATCCTGCTCGTGTTCTCGGCCAACCCCGAGGACTACACGAACCGTGGCTCGATCATCACTCCGCTCAAGGATCGGATCTCGTCGCAGATCCTCACCCACTATCCGACCGATCGCGAGATCGCCGCGCAGATCACCCGTCAGGAGGCGTGGACGGATCGCGAAGGGCTCGACGGCTCGGCGATCCACGTCCCGGACTCGGTGCGCTTGCTGATCGAAGAGATCGCCTTCACCGCGCGCGACAGCGAGCTGGTCGATCAGAGCTCCGGCGTGTCGGCGCGCATGCCGATCTCCGCACTCGAGCTGCTGCTGTCGAATCTCGAACGCCGATCGCTCGCCACGGGCGATCACCCGGTCTTCCCGCGGCTCTCCGACCTGCACATGTTGATGCCGGCCGTCACGGGCAAAGTCGAGATGGTCTACGAAGGCGAGCAGCAGGGCGCCGAGGTCGTGGCTCGGAAGCTGATCGGTGAGGCGGTCAAAGCGCGCTTCGCCGAGCGATTCCCGAGCGTCGGCCGCGAGGTCGGCTCCGGCGGCGAGGACGACGTCGGTCCCTATGCCCAGATCGTCGCCTGGTTCGCCGACGGCAACGAGGTAACGCTGTCGGACGAGCAGCCGTATACCGAGTACCTGGCTGAGCTGGAGCGCGTGCCCGGCCTGCTCGATCTTGCGGAGACCCATCCCCTCGGGCCGAGCGAGCAGGAGCGCGCCCTGGGCGCCGAGGTTGTCTTGGAGGGCCTGCACCAACATCTGAAGCTGGCGCGCGAGGACGTCGACTCGACGGTCAGCTACAAAGAGATGGTGAAGTTCCAGCTCCTGCGCCCCCGTCGGCTGCGCTCGGTCGATGATGACGACGACGGCATCAACTGACAGACCTCTTCACCGCCAACGATTCACCACCGCGTGCGCCACCGCTACTTCCATCTCGACCCGGAGATGATCCGCGCCCTCCTGCAGGGCATGAATCTGCAGCGACTGTTCAACCAGCTCGTGCTGGCCTCGGGTGGCGACGTCGACCAGGCGATGGACTGGATGCGCCAGCTGCAGGCGCAGGGGTACCTGCCGGATGACCTCGATCTCGACGCGCTGCTCGAAGAGTTGGAGCGCCAGCAGGTGGTCGCGGGCGACGGCGAGGGCAACTACCAGCTGACGATGACCGGCGAGCGGAGGATCCGCCGCAGCGCCTTTGAGGAGATCTTCTCGGGTCTGCGCCGCGGCGGCCCGGGCTACCATCCCGTGCGGGCCGCAGGCGACGGTGTCGAACAGCTTCCAGAGACCCGCGCCTACCGTTTCGGCGACGACTTCCGCAATCTCGACGTCAACCGATCGCTGCACAACGCGCTGACTCGCACGCAAGGAGGGCTGGAGCTGACCGAGCAGGATCTCGAGGTGCACGAGACCGAGCAGCTCACCTCCTGCGCGACGATCGTCGCCATCGACATCAGCCACTCGATGGTGCTCTATGGTGAAGACCGCATCACTCCGGCGAAGAAGGTCGCTCTGGCGCTCACCGAGCTGATCCAGACCAAATACCCGCGCGACCACCTCGGCGTGCTCACCTTCGGCGATCGGGCGCAGGAGGTGGCGCTCTCGGATCTGCCGTATGTCGACGCCGGGCCCTACCACACGAACACGCGCGAGGCCTTGCAGATGGCGCGCGGTCTGCTGTCGCGCCAAAAGCAGCCGAACAAGCAGATCTTCTTGATCACCGACGGCAAGCCTTCGGCGGTGACGACCGCCGGCGGGCAGATCTACAAGAACCCCTTCGGCCTCGACCTGCGGATCGTCAATCGCACGCTCGAAGAGGCCGATCAGTGCCGGCGTCAGAAGATCATCGTCACGACTTTCATGATCGCCAGCGATCCGACGCTGCAGGAGTTCGTGCAGCGGCTCACGCAGACGAATCGCGGTCGCGCGTACTTTGCGTCGCCCGACAATCTCGGCGAGTTCATCCTCGCCGACTACATCCGCAATCGCCGCAAGAGAGTCCGATGACATCTCGATCGATGCTCGCCGTCTGCCGCGCCCTGCTCATTCTTCTCTCACTCTCGGCCGGCCTGATCCTGGTCACCGCGCCCGCATCTGGCGACGACCCGGAGGCCGTCGAGGTCCGGACGATCGAGCAGACCTATGTTCAGGGTGCCGCACGCTGGCTCGAGATCGACCAATCGCTCGGCAGCCTGAGGATCGAGGGCACAACGAGCGGCGATGGGCGAGTTCACGCAGAAGTTGTCATCTCCTGCACGCGCGAAAATGTCGACAACTGCCGACGCCGCGCCGCGCGCATGCGCCTGGCGCCCCGGCTCGACGGCGACACCTTGGCCGTGCGACTGAAGGGAACGCCACGCGGCCGCCTCAGCGGCCTCGAAGCGACCATGGTGGTGCGCGCGCCAGCGTCGATGGCGCTCGAGGTCGACATGTCGGGAGGCGACATCACGATTCAGGGCATGCGGAATCACATCGAGATCGACTCGGCCGCAGGCGACGTGGAGATTCGCTATCCGCAGGCGCTCCTCAGCCAGGTGCGCATCGATCTCGGGGCCGGTGACGGTGAGCTGCGGCTCGTTGACGGTTCGCTCGTCGAAGTCAGCGGTTTCCCGCGCTCGATCGACTGGAAGGGCGCCGGCCTCGCGGAGATCGAGGTCGACATGGGGGCCGGCGAGGCCCACGTGCTGCTCGACTGAAGGTCCCTGCGTGAGCGTCTCGGCGCAGGCGGCCTCGCCGTCCGAGGAAGGCCTGCGCCGAAGATTCCTGCGCCTGACGCTGCTCAACGCTCTGGCCGGTGTCACGGTGCCGCTGACCGGCCTGGTGGACGCGGCGATCCTCGGTCACCTCGACGCGATCCATCACCTGGCCGGCGTGGCGCTCGGCGCCGTCGTCTTCGACTACGTCTTCTGGACGTTTGGCTTCCTGCGCATGGCCACCACCGGCCTGGCGGCGCAGGCCGTCGGGCGCGAGGACCCAGTCGAGCTGCAGCGCATCCTCTTGCGCTCGGCAAGCCTAGCGCTCGCGGCCGGCGCGGCGATTCTGCTGCTCCGCGGCGCGCTCGGCGACCTGGCGTTCGGTCTGCTGTCAGGCGACGTCGCAACTGAGGCGTCCGGCCGCGCCTACTATGACGCGCGGGTCCTCGGGGCGCCGGCGGCGCTGGCGAACTTTGTCTTTCTCGGCTGGTTCCTCGGACGCGAGGAGAGCCGAATCGCGCTGATGGTGACGGTGGTTGGCAACGTCACGAACATCGTGCTCGACGTCCTCTTCATCCGCGAGTTCGGCTGGGAGGCGCGCGGCGCCGGCCTCGCGACGATGGCGGCGCAATATCTGATGCTCGCGATTTCTCTCGCCTACTATCTGCCGCGCCGCGCCGGCATCGCCGCCGCCTGGCGACGGACCTTCCATACCGACGGCTGGCGGGCGCTCTTCGGGCTGCAGGGCGACATCATGGTGCGCACCCTCCTCCTGGTGTCGACCTTCTCGCTCTTCACCGACTTCTCAGCCCGCCTCGGCACGCAGATCCTCGCGGCCAACGCCTTGCTGTTGAAGCTCGTCACCCTCGCCGCCTTTCTGATCGACGGAGCGGCCATCGCGGTCGAGAGCCTCGCCGGCATCTTCTGGGGGGCCGGTCAGGTCGAGCGCCTGCGCCGGCTTCTCCATCTGGCGCTGGGCTTCGGAGTCGTCTTCGCCCTCGCGTTCACCAGCCTGACCACGCTCTTTCCCGAGGCGGTCCTCGGCCTGCTGACGAAACACGACGAGGTCATCCAGCTCGGAATCGCCTACCGCCTCTGGCTCGTCCCGGTCCTCCTCCTTGGCTCTATCGCCTACGTTTACGACGGCCTCTTCCTCGGCCTGACCGCCGGCCGCCAGCTCCGCAACGCCATGCTCTTCTCCGCCGCCGCAGGCTTCCTCCCTCTCGCCCTCCTGGCCCTCCATCAGCGCGAGACCCACCTTCTCTGGGCCGCCCTCGCCACCTTCATGCTCGCGCGATGCCTCACCCTCGGCTGGGCGAGCGGACGCTTGATCGGCGCCCGATAAGCGACCCGCAAGTGGAGGGGATTCGACGCATTCGATGCGGGGTGGAATGCCAAGCCACTACTCGAAGAGCTTGAGCGACCGCCATTCGTCGTCGAGGGCTCTTCGAGGTTCGCGGGCGATCCAGATCGGGAGGTTGCGGCGCCACGGCATGGCGTAGGGGTCGTCGCTGAGGGCGCCGAGCTCGACGTCGGCAAAGGAGGCTTCAACGGCCTCGCGGCTGCCACCGAGCACGAGCCAGACGTCGGCTTCGTGCGCTTTCGGCGTCGGCCCCCAGAGCAGATAGGTGTTGTGACCCGACATCGCCGGCGGGAGATCGAAGCCGGGACCGTAGAAGTCGATGGCGCCTGCCTGAGCGTAGCTGACGCCGAAAATCGCGAGCGACTCCTGCTCGGCAAGCGGGAGGGCATCGCGGACCGCGGCGACATCTTCAACCAGCTGGCGATGCCCGAACATGTCGGCAAAATGCTGCGGAAGCGGCCCGACCTCTTTGTTCTCGGCGGACTCCGGCGTGCCGCCGATCGCTTCGAAGTATTGCGCGGCCACCGGCGGCGGCAGGATCGGGAGCACCGACGGAAGCGCCGGCAGGCCTGCCGCGACCACCAGGACGATGAGAGCAACGCGCAGGAACCGCGCCCACGCAAGCCGACGAGTCCAGCGCTCGATCGCAACCGTGCCGAGAGCAAAGACGAGCGGCAGCGCGGCGCCGAGATAGTACGGCTTGCCGCCGCCCACGGCGAAGAGAACCAGCGTGGCGAGGTATCCGACCGCCAGGAACCGTCGACGCGGGGCCGCGAGGGCGACGATCCAGCCGACGACGATGACGAGAAACGCGACGTGACCGGCGTTCGAGACATGTCCGAGCAGGAACTCGGTCGGGCTGAGCGCGCGATTCTTGATCGTCGAGGCGTTGTGCATGAACTCGAGGGTCGGCCAGCCGTGCGCGATCTGCCACATCACGTGCGGCAGAAAGATCGCTCCGGAAAGGGCCACGGCGAGCCAAGGACCTCGCCGCCGCAGCCAGCGCCGCTGCGGGGCGACCAGCACGGCGAGGCCGAAACCGACGCCGAAGAACGCCGGCGTCAGCTTGGTGAGCAGCGCCAGACCGCCGAGCGCGCCGAGCGCAATCCACCAGCGCTCGACCGCCTGCCGTCTAGCACCGCTCACCTCCAGGCCGTCGATGCGCAGCACGATCCAGAACAACCCGGCGATGAAGAGAACGTCGAAGGCATTCATCGACAGCACGTGCCGGTGGAAGACCAGAAGAGGCGCTAGGGCGACGAGAGCTGCCGTTAACGTCTGCGCAAAACGGCCGCCGCCGAGCTCGCGAGCCATCAGCGCCCCCATGGCGATCGTCGCGAGACCGGCCGCCAGCGCCGGCAGGCGCAGCCCCGGCAGCCAGTCGCCCGCCAGCGCACGAGCGAACCAGGTCACCCAGGCGATGACCGGCGGGTGATCGACATAGCCCCACGCCAGGCGCTCGGCGCAGGCCAGGTAATAGAGCTCGTCGATGAAGATGCCGTACGCGCCGATCGCCGGCAAATGGAGTGAGAGAGTTGCCGCGAGAACGACCAGCACCGGCACGCTGGCAAACGGCGAGAGGGCAGCCGGGGGCACGGAGGCGGTAACAGCGACGGACGGATCAGCGGATGAAGACATCGTGGGCCCCTTTCATGGGGTCATCGAACCATGGGCTCGTGCGAAGGTCCGGGCAAGCCGGCAGGCGGGACGACATCACGCTGAGCGGGACTCAGGCGTCGTCGAGCGGGCGCTTGGCGCGAAACCGTCGGCTCCACGACAGCGTGCGGCCATCGCGCATCAGCACGCGGTAGTCACCGCGAAACCACGGCTGCAGCTCGGCCACTGCGTCGAGCCGCACGATCTCCGACCGATTGATGCGGAGGAACTCCTCCGGATCAAGGCGACGCTCCAGCACGCTGAGCGGACCGCGCCGCTTGACCAGCTCGCCCGAGGAGAGATGCAACTCGACGTCGTCGCCGGCGGCTCGCAGCAGATCGATCTCTTCCACCTTCACCAGAAGCTCTCGTTCTGGGCCGAGCCGAGCCACCAGCCTTCGCGGGCGCACCTGATCGCGCAGCAGCGCGTCGAGAGCGGCGGCATCCGCGTCGGCCGGCCGACGCTGGGCACGCAGGCGGGCAAGAACGCGGGCAAAGCGACTCGGCGCGAACGGCTTGAGCAAATAGTCGAGCGCATGAACCTCGAATGCGCGCAGGGCGTGTTGATCGTAGGCAGTGACAAACACCACCGTCGGCATCGCAGCGACGCCGACCTCTGCCACCACGCCAAAACCATCGAGCCTTGGCATCTGGACGTCGAGAAAGACGACATCGATCGATCCCTGGTTACGGGCCAGCGCCGCCAATGCCTCAACGCCGTCCGCCGCCTCGGCAACGATCTCGATATCGGGTTCAGCATCGAGGAGTCGGTACAACTTGCGCCGCGCCGGTTCCTCGTCATCGACGATCAGGACGCGGAGCGTCACGACGGCCCCGTCCGCGCCGGAAGCTCGATCGCAACGCGGAATCCCGCGCGCTCCACTTCCGCCGGTTCCTGCGCCGCGCCCACCTCAAGCCGGTGAGCTTCTCCGTAGAGCAGCTCCAGCCGCTCGCGGGTCGAACGGAGGCCGACGCCCAACGATCGCTCGTCGAGTGTCGCGTCCGGCGCAGAACCGCCGCCCGCCGAAGGTCCGACACCGTCGTCGATCACTTCGAGACTCAGGCGGTCGTCAACTCCCGGCGTCCGGCCGGCGCGGATCGTCACGCGGCAGCGGCCGTCGCCCGCCGCCATCGCATCGGCCGTCTCGAGACCGCCATGGCGCACCGCGTTCTCGACCAGCGGCTGCAGCAGCATCGAGGGCACGAAGACACCCAGCACTCCATCGTCGATCTGACGATCGATCCGCAGACGATCGCCGAAGCGAGCCGTCAGGATGCTGAGATAGGCGTCGACGCTGTGCAGCTCTTCGGCGAGCGGCACCTCGTCGTCGCGCGCCGTGCGCAGCGACGCTCGCAGCAGCTCGGCAAGGCGATCGAGCAGCTCGTCGGCCGCCACCGGATCGTCGTACATCGTGGCCGACACCGCGTGCAGGGTGTTGAAGAGAAAATGGGGCTGCAGCTGGAGGCGCAGATTGCGCAGCTCGGCGCGGGCGAGACTCTCCTCCAGCCGCGCCGCCGCCACCTCGCGCTCCCGTGCCCGAGCGAGACGTCGCCCGGCATGGAGCCCGCCGACCATCAGAGCGCTGGCCACCAGATCGATCGGTCCCTCCATCAGGAAACGCTCCGGGAATCGGCCGTAGTCGTAGACGCCCCTGCCGACCCACGCGACCAGCGCGGTCCGGCTCGCCCAGTTGAAGAGCGTGTGCACGAAGGAGTACGCAAGGAACGCCAGCGCGTAGAGGCCCACTCGCTGCAGGCGTCCCGGTGAACCAGGCGCCGGCGACTCGTCGAACGGCAGCCGATCGACCAGCCACCACCAGCCGACGAAGAGCACGCCAGCGCCCAGCGCGCCGGTCATCTCCTCGAGATAGATCAGCAGCCAGTCCGGCGAGACGCCGACCGCCACGCCGTCGAGCGCGCGATAAAGGAAGAGGAACGTGCCGAGCGCAGCAACAACGATCGCCCAAACGGCGACCGCTCGCGCGCTTGGCCACCTCCTCCACCGGGGATCGCGAGGCGACGGCGCCGCATGGCGACGCGGCGGGAGAATCGTGTCACTCGGATACACTTCCAGGATTCTCCCACTCCACCGTCCCTGATGCGGACTCTCCGCCCGCCGCCCATCTCGTGAAGCTCGACTGCCGATCCTGCGGCCACAAAATCGACATCCCGACGTCGGTCCTGACCAGCGCGACCCCGCGGGTGCAGTGTCCGCAATGCGGCAAGACGTACCGACTCAAACCGCGGCGCACGACGCGGTCGATACCCACTGAGGGATCACCGCCTCGCCCGTCGACCCCGTCGGCCGTCAACCACGGCGGAGAGATGCCGACCCTGCGCAGCACGGGCGGATTCTCGTCGACGGTGGGAAGCGGCCCGGACCAAGGCGGACGCCCCTTTTTCGCGCCGGGCTCTCTGCTCGCCGAGCGCTATCGCGTCGTTGCCTTCTTGGCGCGCGGCGGCATGGGTGAGGTCTACGAAGCAGACGACCTTGCGCTCGGCCAGCGGGTCGCGCTCAAGACGATCAGCGCCCGCCTCGGCGCCGACACTGCCGCGATCGACCGCTTCAAGCGGGAGATCGCCCTCGCCCGGCTGGTCACTCATCCGAACGTCTGCCGCATCTTCGACCTTGGTCGGCACGTCCCGGCCGAGGGGGGAGAACCGGTCGTCTTCCTCTCCATGGAGCTCCTTCGCGGGGAGACGCTGGCGGCGCTGTTGAAGCGGCGCGGGCGCCTGACCCCGGCCGAAGCACAGCCTCTCGCCGCGCAAATGGCAGAGGCCCTCGAAGCGGCCCATCGCGCTGGGGTCGTGCATCGAGACTTCAAGTCCGAGAATGTCTTCCTCGTGGCCCAAGGCCAGCATGCAGACCGTCTCGACGACGCGCGGGTGGTCGTCACCGACTTCGGCGTCGCGCGGGGCGCCGGCCCGAACGACGCGCTGGCCGCTCGCGTTACGGGCGCCGCCATCGTCGGCACGCCGGCCTACATGGCACCCGAGCAGGTCGAGGGGACCTCCGTCGGACCGGCAGCCGACCTCTATGCCTTCGGCATCGTGCTCTTCGAGATGGTCACGGGCGAGCTGCCGTTCCGAGGCTCGAGTCCGTTGTCGACCGCCGTTGCTCGACTGCGCGAGCCCGCTCCGACCCCTCGTCTGCATGTCCCGGCTCTTCCCGAGGCATGGGAACGCACGATCCTCGGCTGCCTGGAGCGCGCGCCGGAGAACCGGCCTTCGTCGGCTCGCGAGGCGCTCCAGACCCTCGACGCGGAGGCAGAGAGCCGCCTTGCGATCGCGAGTGATCCGCGATCGCAAGAGCCAGACCCCGCCGGGAGCAACCTGGCTTCGAGATCCCAAGTAGCTGATGTCGCCGGCACCGGCGGGTCTCCGTCGACGACGGCAACAGATCCCCCACCACTGCAGCTCACCAAGGCTGATGGCGCCTCGGACGCCGTTCGCACCCAGACGCCCGGGCACACGCTGGTCCCGACGACGACGACACCATCGTCGATGACGCAGCCGGTCGATCGGCCGACCAAGCCCGCAGGCCGCGCCCGGGCGACGCTTCTGGGTGCCCTGCTGGTGCTGGTCGCCGTCGCCTCGGCGATGCTCTGGTGGCGCAACCGCGAAACCGTCGATCCGAGCGAGGTGCGTCTGCGGCGCTCGGTCGCGGTCGTCGGATTCCAAAACCTCGGCTCCGACACCGAGGTCGATTGGCTGTCGACCGCTCTCGCCGAGATGCTCGGCACGGAGCTGTCGACGGGCGGCGCGCTGCGGACGATCGCCAGCGCGGAGATGGCGCCGCTGCGGCGAGAGCTGTCGCTCGACGGCCGTCCACTCGAAGCCGACGACCTGACGCGTCTACGCGAGCTGACCGGCTGCGACTACGTCATCGCCGGCAGCTTCGTCGGCCTCGGTGAGGGCGCCGTCCGCATCGACGCCCGTCTGCGGGATGCCGCGGTCGGCACAACCATCGTCTCGGCGTCAGAGTCCGGTCCGCTCGGCGAGCTGCCGACTCTCGTCGTCGGTCTCTCGAATGGCGTGCGCTCGGCGCTCGGCGTCGAGCGCGGGGACGACGCGTTCGCTGGTCAGCCGACCGATGCCCGCGCGGCCCGCCTCTACGCTGAGGCGCTCGACGCTCTGGCCGCCTCGGATCCGCAAACAGCCCGCGATCGACTGGTCGACGCGACCAGCATCGAGGACGCCAATCCCCTTCTCCACGCCGCGTTGTCGAGCGCCTGGCAGGCTCTCGGCTTTCGGCAGGAGGCCGAGGCGTCGGCACGCCGGGCGTTCGAACGATCCTCCCGCTTGCCGCGCGAGGATCGGCTGGCGGTCGAGGCGAAATACCGGGAGACCGTCGGCGAGTGGGGACGCGCAGCCGAGCTCTACGAAGAGCTGTGGGAAGTGCATCCCGACGATCTCAATGTCGGCCTCAACCTGGTCGAAGCGCGCCTCGAGTCGGGCGACGCCGTAGGAGCACTGTCGATGGTCGATCGTCTGCGGCGCCTGCCCGACGCCCTGGCGAGCGATCCGCGCCTCGATCTCGCCGAGAGCGAGGCAGCGGCGGCGTTGTCGCAGGTCGATCGCCAGCGCGAGGCGGCCCGGCGCGCGGTCGAGAAAGCGGAAGGCGGCTCTCAGCGATTCTTGGCCCGAGCGCTGCTTGCCGAAGCGCTGGCCGATCGCCGGCTCGAGCGCCTGGAGGCCGCGGAAACGGCGGCGCGACGCGCTCTCGACGCAGCGGCGGCGGCCCAGGCACCAACGCTCGAGGCGCTGGCCACCGTCGCCCTTGGCAACGTCCAGCTGGCACGCGGCGCCGTTGACGACGCCGAGCCGGCCTACCGACGGGCGATCGACCTCTACCGTCAGGTCGGTGATCGCGGCGGAGCGGCCTCGAGCCTCAACAACCTCGCGGTCTTGACCAAGCGGCGCGGGCGTCTCGACGAGGCCGAGGACCTCTATCGTCAGGCGGAGGCGGTCTACCGCGAGACGAGCGACGCGCGAGGCCTGGCCAACACTCTCAACAACCTCGCTCTGGTGCACGTCGAGCGCGACACGCTGACCGAGGCGCAGCGCCTGCTCGAGGAAGCCGAGGATGTCTGGGCGCGGGTCGACGGGCCGTCGGGCGAAGCGTTCCGCCTGGGCAACTTGGCGGCCGTGGCGCGCTATCGCGCCGACTTCGCAACGGCTCGCCAGCTCGGCCTTCGGGCACGCGAGCTGCATTCGGAGAACGGTGCACGCAGCGCCGAGGCGCAAACCCTCGCCCAAATCGTGGCGGTCGAGGCTGCCGCAGGGCGCCTGGAGGAAGCCAACCAGCTGCTCGAGGAGGCGGAGAGGATCGCCGAAGCCTCCGGCAGCCCGGCAGCGCGCCTGACCTTGCTCTACCGACGCGGTGAGTTGGCTCGCCTGCGGGGTGACGACACAACGGCCCTCAGCGCCCACGGCGAGGCTCGGGACCTCGCGAACGAGCTGGGCCGCGGGGCTGCCGCCCTCGACAACGAGCT
>JBCBCF010000130.1:0-11892 GCA_038530905.1 Acidobacteriota bacterium | reverse complement strand
GGGTCCCACGCGGTTGAGATGCCGGCCGCTGCTCGAGGGTTCGAAGCGCCGTCGGGAAATCGAGCCAGCCATCCCCACATGCTATGGTCGCCCCGCGAAGCCGTCCACTTCGCACTCCCCACCAGCCGAACGCGTCCCCGGAGATTCCAGCGATGGCCCATCTCGAGGCTCCCCGTCTAGCTTTGACGTTCGACGACGTCCTGCTCGTCCCAGGCCTCTCCGAGGTCCACCCGAACCACGTCGACCTGCGCACCCGGCTGTGCCGAGGCATCGAGCTCAACGCCCCGCTGGTCTCGGCCGCCATGGACACGGTCACCGAATCGGCGCTGGCGATCGCCCTCGCTCAGGAAGGTGGCCTCGGCGTCGTGCATAAGAACCTGTCGATCGAGCAGCAGGCAGCGGAGATCGACAAGGTCAAGCGCAGCGAAGCCGGGATGATCGTCGACCCGGTCACCATGAGGCCGAATCAGTCGATCCGCGAGGCACTCGGCCTGATGGCGCGGTTCAAGATCTCCGGTCTGCCGGTGACGGACGAGGACGGGTGCCTGGTCGGCATCCTGACCAATCGCGACCTGCGTTTCGAGAACAACCACGATCGGCCGATCAGCGATCTGATGACCAAGGACCACCTGGTCACGGTGCCCCCTGGCACGACGCTGTCGGAGGCCAAAGCGCTGCTGCACAAGCACCGCATCGAGAAACTGCTGGTGGTCGAGGACGGCAACCGGCTGCGCGGTCTGATTACGGTCAAAGACATCCAGAAGATGACCAAATATCCCGACGCGTGCAAAGACGAGCTGGGGCGTCTGCGCGTCGGCGGCGCCATCAGCGCCTCGGCCGTCGACACGCTGGACCGCGCCTCCGCGCTGGTTGACGCCAAGGTCGACGTCCTGGTCGTTGACTCGTCGCATGCCCACTCGCGCGGCGTGCTGGACGGCATCGACACCATCCGCGAGCGGTTCCCGGACATTCGGCTGGTCGCCGGCAACGTGGCGACGGGCGCGGGCGCCCGCGCACTGCTCGAGCGCGGTGTCGATGGCATCAAAGTCGGCATCGGCCCAGGGTCGATTTGCACGACGCGCATCGTGACCGGCGCCGGCATGCCGCAGGTCACCGCGATCATGGACGCCGTGGCGGCGGCGGCCGAAACCGACGTGCCCGTGGTCGCCGACGGAGGCATCAAATTCTCGGGCGACTTGACCAAAGCGATCGCTGCCGGAGCGCACTGCGTGATGGTCGGATCGCTGCTCGCCGGGACCGAGGAGAGCCCGGGCGAAACGATCCTCTACCAGGGCCGGACCTATAAGGCCTATCGCGGCATGGGCTCGCTCTCGGCGATGGCCGAAGGCTCGGCCGATCGCTATTTCCAGGACGGTGAGAAGCCGCTCTCGAAGCTCGTGCCCGAGGGCATCGAAGGCATGGTGCCGTATAAGGGCAGCGTGCATGCGGTGGTGCAGCAACTCGTCGGCGGCCTGCGCTCAGGCCTCGGCCTCTCCGGCTGTCGAGATATCGACGACCTGCGCACGCGCGCCGAGATGGTGCGCGTATCGCCTGCCGGTCTGCGCGAGAGCCACGCCCACGACGTGGTGATCACCAAAGAGGCGCCGAATTATTGGGTCGAGCGCTGAACAGGCTGAATCGACGCGCTCAATGCGGCAGAGCGTCCTCGAGACCGCTGTCGAGTCCGAGATCACCCAGGCGCTGGCGCAGCAGCTCGTTCTCGAAGGCAACGCCCACCTGCGAAGTGGCCAGCTCGAGGATCCGGATGTCTTCGATCTCGCGATCCTGCTCACCGTTGTCGGTGTAAATCACCGAGACAGGCCGTTCGGCGCCAAGCACGGGGAAGATCACAACCTGTCCAGAAACCGGCGGGCCGACAGTCTCGGCCAAGGCTGCCGGCAGATCGGCATCGGAGAAACTCAACGACTGCGGCTTGCTGTGCTCGAGCGCGCGCCGGAAGGCGCCGTCGCCCAGACGCAGGCGGAGGTTGCGGGTGACCTGAGCCAGCGGCCGTCGGTCCGCCGAGAAGCCGAACGCGCCGCACGCCAGCAGCTCGTCGTCCTGCACCAAGAAGAGGACCGCGCGCTCGACCGACTCCGAGATCACGTGCATCAGGTTGAGGGCCATGGTCGCCGAGAGCAGGCCCGACTGGACATCGAAGACCACCCGGCGGAACCGGCTGAAGCCACCACGCGCGGCATAGCCGAACGTGCCCTGCGGCTGCGGATGATTGAACACCCGCACCAGGTTGCGCACGGCGTCGACCAGCGGCGAGAGGTCGTCGCCTGACAGCTGAACCACGCTGACCGCCCCCGCACGGCGCGCCTCGGCCTGCCGACCCTCCGATACGAGGGCGATGGTCGGCGCCGTCGGCCGCGTCCTCGCCAGGCTGGCGATGTCTTTCGGATCGAGATCGGGACCGCGCAGGTCGAGCACGGTGAGCGGCGATTCCGACTCTCCGGGAACCCGGTTCCCGGCCTCGCGCAGGCGCACCTGAACGACCTTCACCAACTCGTCCGGCAGCTGCGCATCCAGGCGTCCCGCGAGGTCCGCGTCGGCGCTGACCAGCTGGCAGCGCAACGCCTCGAGCCCAGAGTCGCTGCGCTGCTCGCGTGGCGCCCTCCCCGGCCGCCGAGGCAGTCGAATCGTCTCGGCTGATCCATCGCGTGTCGCTTCGGCGTCGCCGTGGCCTCGCCCGCTCATGCCGGCACGCTCGAGCCGACGCTCCAGCTCGCCGGTCGCCTCGGCCGCGCGATTGCGCTCGTCGAAAATGCGGGTCGCCTCGAGCAGCAACATCTGGGTGTTGAGATCGAGGTCGTCGAGAACTTCTTCGGGATCGAGAGAAAATTCGTCGACCGGCGACAGCTCGTCGACCTCGAAGTGAAACTCACCGTGACGCCAAGTGACCAGGTCGTAGATCGTGCGCTCGACCTGCTCTCGGACCACCCGATGGATGTCGCGGCGGTCGATCTCACCGCGGTCCAGCAGCACCTGACCGATCGATCGGTCGCCTGTGCGCCGCTGCTCGACCAGCGCCTCCTCCAGCTGGCCCCGACGGATCAGCTCAGCTTCGACCAGCAGGTCGCCCAGCCGGCGATGCCCGGGAGTCCACGCGCTGACGATTCGGCCGTCGTGGAAGCCGATCTCGGCCCGGCTGTCGTCCTCGCGACGCCACATGAAGAGGGTCCCCGTGCGCCGCCCGAGATGGACGAATTGCAGGACGTCCGCAAGCGGCAGATCTTCGAGAACTCCGTTGATGCTCATGGTCGGTGGCGGTCCAGCCGAGGCGGTGCGGCGGGCATTCGACGCGCCGGACGGCGCAGGAAGGGATGGCAATCGCTTCGCATCGTATCCGAGCCGGCGTCGGCGAGCCAGCGGCGGGGCTCGAACGCCTCTCCGCACCCGGGTGGCGACTGCTACAGTCGATCTGAGAGAGATCTCTCTGAGCGGATCGCTTGCTGAAGACGGAGCCTCCGCCCGTGTTCGATCTTCGGCCACTCTCTGATCCACCGCCATCCGCCCATCGAATCGTTGATCGAGCATCGCGCCGAACTCCAAAGTTCGGCGCGATTGAAGACAACATTTCGCGCCATCGGCGCCACCCAAAGAACTCGATGACTTCGCACTCCCGCGCCGACGCCCGGCCTCAGGTGTCGATCGAACCGACTGCGCGCCGTCGGTTCGTCCGATACACCTGGGGCGTTCTCGGCTACAACCTCTTCGTGGTCCTCTGGGGCGCCTTCGTGCGCGCCACAGGCTCCGGCGCCGGCTGCGGCAGCCACTGGCCTCTCTGCAACGGCGAGGTCGTGCCACGGGCCCCGAGCGTCGAAACGCTGATCGAATACTCCCATCGCGTCACGAGCGGGGTCGCCCTGCTGATGGTCGTCGCGCTGCCGATCCTCGCCCGCCGCACCTTCCCGGCGGGTCATATCGTCCGCCGCACCGCCTGGGTGGCCCTCATCCTGATGCTGATGGAAGCCGGCATCGGCGCCGGTCTCGTGCTGTTCGAGCTGGTGGCCGACAACGCTTCGACCGCGCGCGGCCTCTTCATGGCGACGCATCTGGCGAATACCTTCCTGCTGCTGGGCGCGATCACCTGCGTCGGGCATTTCGCCAGCGGTGCGCCCGCTCCGCGCCGGCCGTTCGATCCGCGCATCACGCGTTGGGCGATGGCGAGCCTCGTCGGCATGCTGCTGGTCGGCGTCAGCGGCGCGATCGCCGCGCTCGGCGACACGCTTTACCCCGTCGAGTCGCTGATGGACGGCCTGCGCGCGGATCTCGATCCCGCGTCGAGCATGCTGGTCCGGCTGCGGGTCCTCCATCCCGGCCTGGCGATCGGCGTCGGCCTGGTGCTCTTAGCCTTTGTCGCGATCGTTCGACGATCCGCCGCCGATGCCGACAGTCGCCGTTTCGCCAACGCGGTCAACCTCCTTGTGCTGACACAGCTCACCGCCGGCGCGATCAATGTGCTGCTGCTGGCGCCGGTCTGGATGCAGCTTCTTCATCTGCTGCTTGCCGACCTGCTGTGGATCAGCCTGGTGCGGATGGTGCCCGCAGCACTGGTCGCCAGCGAAGGGATCGCTCGAACATCCTCGACGGCGCCGCTCGAGACGTCGCTGGCGGAGGCTCGCCGATGAGCGCCGACGCCGTGCCGGACAACGACTCGGCACGCGTCGACACCAGCGCGCTGCGCGTCGACTACGACCGCGCGGAGCTGCACCGCGCGGATCTTGCGCCGGAGCCGCTCGAACAATTCGATCGCTGGCTCGGAGAGGCGATCCGTTCTGGGCTGCCCGAGCCCAACGCCATGAGCCTGGCGACGGTCGACGCCGAGGGCGCGCCGTCGGTGCGGGTCGTGCTGCTCAAGGGTCACGACGACCGCGGCCTTCGCTTCTTCACCAACGCCGACAGCGCAAAGGGAAGAGAGTTCTCCCAACGCCCTCAGGCGGCAGCCTGCTTCCTGTGGAAAGAACTGCATCGCCAGGTGCGGGTCCGCGGCCGGGTGACACCGATCGGCCGGGAGGAGTCTCGTCGCTACTTCCACAGCCGGCCGCGCGGCAGCCAGATCGCTGCTGCTGCCTCGCCGCAGAGCCAACCGATCACCGATCGCGCCGCTCTAGAGCACCTCTTCGACGCCACTGAAGAGCGCTTCTCAGGGCGGGACGTGGAGCTGCCGGACGTCTGGGGCGGATTTGTCCTCTCAATCGAACGTCTCGAGCTGTGGCAAGGCCGCCGCAGTCGGCTGCACGACCGTTTCGTCTACTCGCGGCCGAGACCGGACGCGCCGTGGTCGATCGAGCGCCTCGCGCCCTGAGCGCATCCTCATCACGTTGCAGCTCCGGTCGCGGCGCCTCGCCGCCTTCGTCACCTCGCACGGCTTCGGCCACGCGGCGCGCACCTGCTCCGTGGTCGCTGACCTGCATGCACTGCTCGCGGAGCGCGGCGAAGGTTTGGACCTGACGATCTTCTCGCGCGCACCGCGGTGGTTCTTCACCGACAGCCTCGAGGGAGCGTGCGACGGTGGGTCTCTGAATCTGCGCTTCGTCGACGAGCAGATCGATCTCGGCCTGATCCAGCGCGACGCCCTGCGCGAGGACCTCGACGCCACCGCAGCCGGGCTCGACGCGTGGAACCCCCTGGCACCGGAGCGCGTCGAGCGGCTGGCGCGCCACCTCGAAGCGTCGGAGGCCGAGGCGGTTCTGTGCGACATCTCGCCGGTCGGCCTGCTGGCGGCGCGGCAGGCTGACCGTCCGTCGGTTCTGCTCGAGAACTTCACCTGGACCTGGATCTATCGCGCCACCGGCGATCCGCGCCTGCTCTCGTGGGCCGACCGCCTGGCGCCGGTGTTCGACAGCGCCACGCTCCGACTGCAGGCGGAGCCCTGCTGCGAGCCCCGGGCAGCCTTCCCTGCCGACGGGCCCGCCGACCCCACGACGCCGCCGAACGACCCGGCGACGCGGACTGTCCGGTCGGCGGATGTCGGAGCGAGGGGGATCAGAGCGACCGGTGTCGTCGCCCGCAGACCCCGGCGCGACCGCGCCACGACGCGGGCGAATCTCGGAATCGACCCCCACGAGCGGATGCTGCTGGTCACGATGGGCGGCATCCCGTGGGATTTCGGAGCGCTTCGTCGTCGACGGGCCGACGGCGGCACGGTGGTGGTGGCCGGTGGCGCCGAGCAGCCGCGACGCGGCGAGGGACTGGTGCTCCTCCCCCATCGCGGTGAGCTCTATCACCCAGATCTCGTGCGAGCCGCGGATGTCGTCTTCGCCAAGCTCGGCTATAGCACCCTTGCAGAGGTAGCAACCACCGGAGCAGCGCTCGCCTACGTCCCGCGCCCGAGCTTTGCGGAAAGCGGGGTCCTTGAGCGGTGGGCGGGCGAGCATCTCTCGACCTCGCGAATCTCACCACAGGCGCTCGACTCGGGCGAATGGCTCGACGGCGTCGAGGCGATGCTCGCTCTGCCGCCGTCCGCTCCGACCGCCAACGGCGCCGCGGCGGCCGCGCGCTCGGTTCTCTCGCTGCTCGACGTCGAGCCGTCAGCCGGTCTCGAGGCCGGCTAGCGAGGCGCGGCCTGGGCCGCATCGGCGCCGCGGCGAGCCAGCATCTCGAGACCTCCGACGCTTTCACTGCGGGCGAAGTCTGGGTTGATCTGTGCGATGTCTTGCCGCAAGCGATCTGCTCCTTGCGATTCGCCGAGCAGGTCGAGCGTGCGCGCGAGATGCAGCTGATTGAACATCTTGGTCAAGCCACGATAGAGCGTCTTGTAGTCCAGGCCGTCATCTGCGTCGCGGAACGCCGCCGCCGCCACCTCGAGCCGGCCCCTCGACAGGGCGCGAGCGCCCCGCTGGTGGAAGAGGACGGCGCGCATCATGTCTTTGCCAAGGATCGGATGATCAACCGCCGACGCGATCTGCGCTTCGAGCTGCTGCTCGATCGCCTGCGCGCCCGCATCGTCGCCGCGCAGAAGAGCGAGTCGATGACCGTAGAACGACGTCGGCTGCTTGGCTGGGCAGTCGTCGAGCGCTTGTTGTGCCGCGTCGAGATCTCCGGCCCAGATCGCGATCTCGGCGCGGCTCTCGCAGAAGTAGCCGTACTCGCCTAGCCAGTGGCAAGAGGGAATGTCGAGAAGTCGCTCGAGAGCTTCTCGTGCCTGCTCGGTGCGCGCCGCCATGACGTGCAGATCGATCAGATGTTGATGCGCGTTGCAGAAGTCGTCCTTCAGCTCGACTGCCTGATGGAGCCAGCTCTCCGCCTCTTCGTACCGCCCTCGCAGCGTCGCGAGCTGACCGAGAGAGTCGTAAGGGGTCGCCTGGTCAGGCGCAACGTAGCGGTAGGCCTCAAAATGCTCCTCCGCGACGTCGAAACGCTGGCGAGCCATCTCGACGAGCCCGAGAGAGTTGCGCGCCTCGACCCAATTCGGATGTTTAGCAAGCAGATCCTCGAAGCAGCGCGCGGAGCGGTCGAGCTCGTCGCGAATCTCGAGGCTGTTGCATTGGGTCTGCATGCCATACGGATCCGTCGGATGCGCCGCGCGGAAGGAGTCCAAGACCTTGCCGGCGGCCTCCGTGTCGTTCTCGAAGATCGCCTCGTGAAACGCAAACAGGAAGCGCTCGCGGTCGTTCAGCGCGTCATGGTCGAGCGCGCGGAGGCGTTCGATCTGCGTCTCGCGTGCCTCTAGATCACTCGAGGTCATCAAGTAGAGATGAAAGAGACTGCCGAATTGGTCCTCGTCCAGCTGCAGAGCGCGGTGGAAGTGCGTCCAGGCGTCCGACCAATACCGCCGATGGAAGGCCCCGATCCCCGCTTCGAGCTCCTCCAGCGCGCTTGGCGAGCGGCTGGTCCATTCGGGTTCCGGCTCGCGCAGCATCGTCCAGGCGGCGACCAAGCCGCCGGCAACGAGCGCCAAAAGCGACGCCGCCAACGCGATCCATTGCCATAGCTTCATCTCGTCTCTCCCATCGAGGCGGTGGTGCTGCGGGCCACCGCCACCAGCGTCACGTCGTCGTACAAGGCGTCGCCGCGGGTGAAATCGCGGATGTTCTGCAAGATGTGGTCGACCAGCTGATCCGGATCAGGCGGCGCCGCGGCGACCGCGGCCAGCAGCCTCTCCTCGCCGAAGAACTCGCCGTCGGGCGCGCGGGCATCGGTGACCCCGTCGCTGTAGCCCAGCACGACCTCGCCGTCGTCCAGATCGACCTCCAGCTCGCGGTAGGCACCGATCGGCAGCGCACCGATCGGCACGCGATGCTCTCCAAGGGCCAGCTCTTCGACCGTGCCGCATGCCTTGCGCCTGAGCAGGGCAGGCTGTCCCGCGACCAAATACCGCAGCCGCCGGCCGTCGACACTGGTTTCGAGATAGCCGAGGGCCACAAAGCTGCGCCGGCCGAGGGCGTAGAGGCGCTTATTCGCGAGATCAAAGAGACGAGACGGCTCGAGATCCGCCACCGACATCGACAGCGTGCACAGCGCTTCATGCGCCGCCATCATCACCAGAGCGGCCGACACCGACTTCCCCGAGACATCGCCGTAGACGAGCGCGCTGCGGCCGTCGGCGGTCTGCAGCTCGGTGAAGAAATCGCCACCGACGATGCGCGAGGGCAAACAATGCGCGGCAACCGACCAGCCATCCGCGAAGCGCAGCTCGGAAGGCAAAAGGCGCTGCTGGATCTCGGCGGCGATTTCCATCTCGCGCTCGAGCTCGGCGCGGCGCGTGCGCTCTTCGAGCAAGAGACCGGTTTCGAGAGCGACCGAGGTTTGATCCATCAGCCGCGCCAGCAGCTCGCGATCGTCGGCCTCGAGCGGCGCCTCATCCTCTCGGCGCGAGAAAAGGAAGAGGCCGATGTCGCGCCGGCGCGACGCGAGGCCCGCCATCGCCGCGACGCCGTGCTCAGCCAGCTCGTCGAGCACCCCCGCCTCGTCGGCATCGCGATCGGTGTAGCGGACCAGATCTTCGATCGCGATCGCGCCGCGCCGCCGACCGAGATGGTGACGGAGCTGCGGCAGCGCCGGCAGCGCCGTGGGCAGGGTCGGCGGCCCGGCCCGCCGCTCGAGCCGGTCAGCGCGCGCAACGTAGAGCGCCGCGAACTGGCAGCCGAGAGCCTGAGGCAGTCGATCGGCGAGATCTCGGACCACCGCCTCGAGATCGCTTTGGCCGGCCATCGCCTCGCCCAGCTCGGCGAGCGCCAGCTCGAGGCGTGACCGACCGGCAAAGAACGACCGGTCGATCAGCGTCTGCACTCGCCGTCGCACGGGGTCGAAGAGCAAGACGATGGCAAGCGCGAGAATGATCGGGAAGTAGCCGGTCGTCGCCAACCAGGTCTCGCGGAACAGCAGATTGAAGGTCGCGATCGCGGCGGCGTAGACCGCGGTGACGAGCGCGGTCGTCACGGTGTAGAGCAAGCTGCGGCGCAGAATGATCCGGACGTCGAGGAGCTGGAAGCGGACGATCGCGTAGGTGAAGGTGATCGGCAGCAAGGCCAGCGGGCCGAGAGCGAGGATGGCGAATTCGGTCGACTGCAGGCTTTCGGCCGCGAAGAGACTCAGGAGGGTGAACGGCCCCAGCCCGAGGAGCGACCCAACGAGCACGAGCACGGCACCACGACGCTCGCGGGCGCTCGACACCCGCCGCGCGTTGAGCCGGAGAGCCCACAGGCCGAGCACGAGCGCGACGATCAGCAGCACCCAGCCCGCCGTCGGCGCGCTGCCGATCCAGCGGTCCTGGAAGCTGCCGCCGGTGATCGCCCAGCCGACGAGGAAGAGCGCGACCGGTGCCAGATACGCCAGCGGCCAGCCGCGCTGGACCAACCAGACAAGCCGCTGCCCTCGACCTTCCCGCTCGAGCTGCTGAAGCCAGGTCGGTCTCGGAAAGAGCAGATAGAAATGCAGAAACGCCGGAGGCAAGAAGAGGAACGCGCCGGTCCCGATCGCCAGGATCAGAGTGTCGATGCCCGAATACGACGCGAGACGCAGCCTGCAGACTAAGAAGAGAAGAAAGAGATTGCACAGGACAAAGAAGACCTGGCTAACCAGTCGCGCCGGCTGGCGGATCAACACCATCAATCCGACGAAGAAGAACGCGAAGCCGAGAGCGCAGATGTAGAGATACGCGCCGTCGCCGATGCGCCGGCGACCCAGCTCGACCTCGACCTCCTCGAGCCCGCTCGGCCGTTTGACCAAATACGCAATGCGATCGCCGATGCGGCGTTCGCGCAGAATGCGCGCGGCCTCCGTCGGCTCGCGCACCAAATCGCGGCCGACGCCGACAATGAGATCGCCGCGCTCAAGGCCGGCACGGTCGGCTCCAGAGCCTTCGACCACCTCGCGCACGCGCAGCTCGGAGCCATCCTTCGCCAGCACGACCCCGTCGTATGGCTGCGGCACCATCATGTCGACCAGCGACAAGGCCGCGACGCAAAACGCCAGCAGGCCGAAGATCAGCAGATACGGCGTGGCGTCGAGGCCGCGGGCAAGAGGGGGACGTTCGTCCATCGCGAGTTTGAAGGTCGGCCGCGCGCTCAGGCGTCGTCGGCCTCTGCTGTCGGTACGGGTCGCGCCCGAGAGGAGTTGCGGCCGACGCTCGGCCGCTGCGCAGCCTGCGCCCGACGGCGTAGATCCGCGCGGTCGAGCTTGCCACGTGCGGTGATCGGCAGCGCGTCGAGCCGATAGAGACGACGAGGCATCAAACGATCTGGGAGCCGAGTCGAGCAGATCGGCCAGCGGTCGGCGACGACGAAGGCGATCGGTAGATCGCCGCGGGCCGCATCCTCCACCGCCACCACGGCCGCCTCGGACACGCCATCGAGCGCTCCGAGCGCCGCTTCCATCTCACCTGCGCGCACCTTGCGCCCGGCAACGTTCAGCACATCGTCGGCCCGGCCAAGGAGACGCAGGCGGCCGTCCTCTGTCCACTCGGCAAGGTCGCCGGGCCGGACGCGCCGGTCCTCAAGCCGCTCAGTCGAGCCCAGCCTGCCGATGCGATTGGCAGCCGACGAGGCGACGACCGTCCCCGGCGTCTCCCCGCCGCCCGCCAACTTGATCTCGACGCCGGGAAGCGGTTGCCCGACGGTCCCAACCGAGCCCGCAGCCAGCGG
The DNA here is from genome assembly GCA_038530905.1 of Acidobacteriota bacterium. Lineage (GTDB taxonomy): Bacteria > Acidobacteriota > Thermoanaerobaculia > Multivoradales > J023 > JAUIJL01. Next base: position 799 of record JBCBCF010000130.1, on the reverse strand, counting down.
ATCGGTCTCGAAACAGAGACCCCCGGACTCGCTCGAGCCATAAAAGTTGTGGACCGGACGACCGGATGCCCGATGAAATGCCGACGCCTCTTGCGGCGGCAGGCGACCGCCGGCACTGATCACCCGGCGCAGCTGATGCGTCGGCCAGCGCACGTGCGCGAGCGCCCGAACCAGCGGCGGAACGATCGGCAGAACGGTCGCCTCGGTGTCGTGAATCGCGCGCAGCATCGGCCGCGGCAGCGGGCTCGGCTGGAGGATCAAGGGCGTGCCGAGCACGGCCAGCGACAGGACCCCGTTGTCGAACCCGTACGAGTGGTTGAGCGGAATCGACAGCAGCACCCGATCGTCGGCGCTCAGGTCCATGCCGGCAGCGATCTGGCGGACGCCGGCCAGCAGGCTCGGCGCGTCGAAGCAGACGCCGGTCGGCACGCCGGTCGAGCCCGAGGTTCGCTTGACCAGGACCGTGCCAGGCGGCGTTGCGGCCGCCTCGACTTCCAGATGCTGTGGCTCAGATCCGTCGTCCACCGAGCTCGACTCTGAGCCTCGCCGCACGACGGTCGGCAAACCGCAGGCGGCCGCCAAACCGACGATGTCGCGCGTCGCTTCGAGCGCCACCATCGGTTTGCCGAGCTGAGACAGCGCGAGGAAGAGCGAAACCACATCTGGATGGTTGCCGACCGCCACGCCGACCGGCGCCGGCCAGTCGGCCGCGCGCTGTCGCCATGCGTCGGTCTCTCGGGCCAGCTCGGCCCGCCCGTTGGCGATGGCATCGCCGGAGCATTCGATCGTTGGGTCAAGC
>JBCBCF010000129.1:0-11915 GCA_038530905.1 Acidobacteriota bacterium | reverse complement strand
CCGTCGCAGCTCGGTGCCCCAGACGACTGGCAGACAGAATGGAAGTGGGACGGCATCCGCGGCCAGCTCGTGCGGCGCCAGGGCCAGATCTTCCTCTGGTCGCGCGGCGAGGAGCTGGTCACTCCGCGCTTCCCCGAGATCGCGGAGGGTGCACAATCGCTGGCCGACGGCACCGTGCTCGACGGCGAGATCCTCGCCTGGCGCGACGGCCGACCACTTCCTTTCGCGCGCCTGCAAACGCGCATCGGACGCAAGAAGCCCGGCGCGAAAACCCTGCGCGACGCTCCGGTGACCTTTCTTGCTTACGACCTGCTGGAGCTGGCGGGCGAGGATTGGCGGACGCGACCGCTGGAGCAGCGCCGCGCCGCCCTCGAGGCCGTCCTCGCCGGGTCCGTCTTCCCGATCTCACCGCTCGTCGACGCCGCGAGCTGGCAGGCGCTCGGCGATCAGCGCGACTTGGCGCGCTCGCGGGGCGTCGAAGGCGTGATGCTGAAGCGCCGCGCGTCGCCCTATGGCGTCGGTCGTCGACGGGGTGACTGGTGGAAGTGGAAGCTCGATCCGATGACTGTCGATGCTGTCCTGGTCTACGCCCAGGTCGGCCACGGGCGCCGGGCCGATCTGCTGACCGACTACACCTTCGCCGTGTGGCGAGGCGAGAATCTGGTCCCGATCGCCAAAGCCTATTCGGGCCTCACCGATGCCGAGATCCGTCGCCTCGACCGCTGGATCCGCCGGCACACGCGCGAGCGCTACGGGCCCGTGCGCTCGGTCGAGCCGCTGCAGGTCTTCGAGCTGGGTTTCGAGGGCATTCAGCGCTCGACGCGCCACAAGAGCGGCCTCGCCACTCGCTTCCCGCGCATCCTGCGCTGGCGCGAGGATCTGGCGCCGCGCGATGCCGACACGCTGGCTCAGGTCGAGGCGCTGCTCGAGGATCCGGCCTGAGCGGCCGGAGCCGGTGGCGAGCCGAATCCTTCGGCGACCAGGGCGTCGCCCAGCCGCAGCGTCTCGCGATGCAGAAGATCGAAGTCCTCGGGCAGCGAGCGATGGTTGACGTTCGCCACCCGCAGCGCAAAGCGACCGCGCAAGCGGGTCGATGACACGACGGCCACTCCTTCTTCCTGCAGACGCAGCATGATCTCTCGGTTGATCGCCTCGTGCGCCGCCTCGTCGCCGCCGGGCACGCGGTAGCGATAACAGACGACGTTGAGAGCCACCGGTGCCAGGCGTTCGAGCCGCCCTTCGCGGTCGACCGCCGCCGCCAGCTCTCGCACGTGGCGCGCGTTCTGTGAAATGAGCCGGCCGAGCTGACGCGTGCCGTGATGCTGGAACGCCATCCAGGCGCGCAGCGCGCGGAAGCCGCGACTGAGCTGCAGGCCGAGCTGAGCGAATTCGAGCGGCGTCGGCTGGACGCCGCGCCCGCCCGGCTCGAGGTATGCGGCCGCCGACTCGAACGCCGCGCGATGACGATCGCCGTGGCGCACCAACACGCAGCCGATGTCGTACTGCAGATAGGCCCATTTGTGCAGATCGAAGGCAATCGAGTCGGCGCGTTCGAGGCCCGCAAGGCGCGGGCGGAGATCGGGAGCGAGGGCGGCGAGCGCGCCGAGCGCACCGTCAACGTGGAACCACACGCCCTCCTCGGCCGCCAGGTCGGCCAGCGCCTCGAGATCGTCGATCGAACCCGTGTTGACGGTCCCCGAGCTGCCGATGATGCAGATCGGCCGGTCGCCGGCCGCGCGGTCGGCGCGCAGGGCCGACCGCATCGCGGCGACGTCGACCCGGAAGTGGTCGTCCACCGGGATCACCCGCAGAGCGCTGCGGCCCATGCCCATCAGCTCACAGCAGCGGGCCGCCCAACCGTGCGTTTCGGTCGAGGCGTAGACGCGAAGCGGCGGCCGGCCGAGGAGACCCTCGGCCCGCACGTCCCAGCCGGCCCGTGCCTGGCGCGCGGCGGCGAGGCCGACCAGATTGGCCGCCGTGCCGCCACTCGTCAGCACGCCGCTCGCCGTCACGGGAAACCTGAAGAGCTCGACAAACCAGCGGATCACCTGCCGCTCGACGAGGGTCGAGCTCTGGTCATAGCCCCCAGCGTGCGCATTCATCGCGGAGGCAACGAGATCAGCGAGCAGCGCGGTCGGGGTGCCTGTGCCGGTCACCCAGCCCCAGAATCGCGGGTGGATATTGCCGGTCGGATATGGCAGCACCTCGCGGCTGACGCGGGACCAGACCTCGTCGAGAGGGCGGCCGTCGCGCGGCGGCGGCTCGTCGAGCGCCGCGCGCACCTCGGCCGGCGGCGAGCGCCACGGCGGTCGCTCGCGGACGGTCCGCAACGAGCGCACAAGGTCGCTGGCTGCCCGACGCAGCAGGTCTTCGTAGGCATTCCAATCGTCGGGATCGAGGGTTTCGGCCATGCCCTCGGTGCCGTGGCCAGGCGACGGCGCTGAGACCGCCTCTCCGCCGGCGACGCTCGACAGCGAGGCGGCGAACGTGGACCACTCGGACGTGGGGACTGCAGACGCCATCCAAGACGGAACGTCGGCCATGTCGTTCCTCCCAGGGAGTGAGTTAGAACAACGACCGATCCGCTCGGATCGGCTCGCGCTCCATCGGCACGCTCGCGCGCCCGGTCTGCAGGCTAGGCGACCAGGTTCGGCGGGTCTTGTCTCGAGCGAACGGTTTGGAACGGAATGAGCGCCGACGCTGGTGCGGCGCGGCAACCGGGCGTAGGATGCCTCTATGGACCGCCGCTCGACGCCCACCGCCGCCTGCCTGCGCATCCCTGTGCGCGACGACGAGATCGTCGCGCGTCGGCGGCTGCGCGGTCTGCGGGTCGTCGAGTCGATCCACGCGCGGCCGATCCCGTCGCACGCCCACAGCAACCCGAACGTCACGATCGTGCTCGACGGTGGGTTCGAGGAAACCTACCCACACCACGCGCCGATCCGCTGCGAGCGCGCCAGCGTGCTGGTCCGGCCGCCAGGCGAGCGCCACGCCAATCGCTTCGGTCCTCTCGGCGCCCGGCACCTGACCCTCGAGATTCTTCCCGAGCGCCTGCCGGCAATCCGCCAGGCGACGACCGCACTCGACCACCTCGGGCATCTGCGCAACGGCACCTTGACCCATCTCGGCGCGCGACTGGTCGAGGAGCTGCACCATGGCGACGAGGCCTCGGCGCTGGCGCTCGAGGGGCTGGCCCTGGAGCTGATCGCGACGGTCGCACGCCTCGATGGCCGACGCGACCTCGACGGCACGCCGGCCTGGCTCCAGCGCGGCTACGAAGCGCTGCGCGACCGCTTCCGCGAGTCCGACCTCGAGATCCGCCAGCTCGCCGCCGAAGTCGGCGTGCATCCGGTGCACTTCACGCGCGCCTTCCGCCGACGCTACGGCGCCACGCCCGGCACGCTGCTGCGACAGATGCGCGTGGAATGGGCGGCCGACGAGCTGGGCTCGACCGAGCGCCCGATCGCCGACATCGCCCTCGACGCCGGTTTCGCCGACCAAAGCCACTTCGGCCGCCACTTCCGGCGCCAGCTCGGTCGCCCGCCGGCGGCCTGGCGCCGCGAGCGCCTCGGCGGACGCCGCCCGTGACCACGCGTCGATCCGACCCGGCGACGGCGGTCGGCCCCGCGATGCACCAGAGGGTCGTCGAGCGTTTGGCAGCCCTCGAGGCGGAGCAGGGCGTCGAGATCCTCCACGCCTGCGAGTCTGGCTCCCGCGCCTGGGGCTTTCCGTCGCGCGACAGCGACTACGACGTCCGCTTCCTCTATCGCCGACCGAGCGCCTGGTATCTATCAGTCTTCCCGGGACGCGACGTCCTCGAGCAGCCGATCGACGCCGAGCTCGATCTCGGCGGCTGGGACGTGCGCAAGGCGCTCGCCCTGATGCGCCGAGGCAATGCGCCGCTGCTCGAATGGCTGGCGTCGCCGATCGTCTACCGGCACAGCGGTGAGGCGCATCGGATCCTGTGCGAGGTCGCGGACCTGGCGTTCCGCCCGGAATCGACCAGTCACCACTACCTGGCGCAGACGCGCAGCATCCTCCGAACGGCCCGCGAGCTGGGCGGCCTTCGTCAGAAGCCGTATTTCTATGCGCGTCGAGCGCTGCTGGCTGCGCGCTGGGTGATCGAGCAGGGGACCTCGCCGCCGATGCGCTTCTGGACTCTTGTCGACGCGCTCGCCTCGAGCGTTGAGGCGGACGACCTCGGCGGGCCGTCGGTCGACGAGCTGGAGGAGCTTGCCGCAACCAAGCTCGACGGCACGGAGAACTCCGAGCAAACGGTGTCGTCGCGCTGGCATGCAGCCCTCGCCATCGAAGGCGAGATCCTCGTCGGTCGACTGCCGAGCAATCCGCCGCCCACGCCTGTCGAGGTCTTCGACGACGCCTTCCGTCGGCTGCTCACGACGCCGCTCTGATCCGAGCGTCGGTCTTCTCCTGATGGCCAGTTTGTTTCGCCGCGCCATCGAGCGCCGTCTCCTCGCCGACGTGCCGGCATTCGCCGCCGAAGGACTGCAATACGAGGTGATTCTCGGGTCGACCGCGTACGGCGTCTCGACCGACGACTCCGACCTCGACCTGGTGGGCTTCTGCGTGCCGCCCAAGACCCAGATCTTCCCGCATCTGCGCGGCGCCGTTCCCGGCTACGACCCGGCGCCCAAGCTCTTCGAGCAGGTTCAGGAGCACCACGTGCACGACGCGTCCGCCGCCGGCGGCGACGGCCGAACCTACGACTTCAACATCTACTCGATCGTCAAATTCTTCCGTCTCTGCGCTCAGAACAACCCGAATATGCTCGATGCACTCTTCGCACCCCGCCGCTGCGTCGTCTATTCGACGGCGACCGGCGAGACGGTGCGCGAGCGGCGACACCTCTTCCTGCATCGCGGCGCGTGGCCGAGGTTCAAGGGCTACGCCTACCAGCAGATGCACAAGATTCGGACGAAGGCACCGACCGGAAGGCGTCGCGAGATCGTCGAGACGTACGGCTGGGACGTCAAATTCGGCTACCACATCGTGCGGCTCTTACTGCAGGTCGAGCAGCTCTTGGCCGAGGGCACGATGGACCTCGAACGCCATCGCGAGCAGCTCAAGGCGATCCGCCGCGGCGCCTGGTCCCTCGACGAGCTCGAGCGCTGGGTCGCTGCCAAGGAACAGGATCTGGAGCGACTGAGCACGCGCAGCGACCTGCCGGCGCAGCCGCGCCACGACGAGATCCGCGCCCTGCTCCTCCGCTGCCTCGAACGCCATTGGGGCGAGCTCGAGATGCCGTCGCTCGACGTCGATGAGACCACGGCCGCTCTGCGTGAAGTCCGCGACGCCATCGATCGCGTGCGGCATCGCCTCTAGCCGCAGGCGCCCACAAGCGCGGCCGAATGGCCAGACCGTCCGGTCCGTAGATCGCCTCGATGACCGACGCGGCACCGATTCTGATCGACTTTCCCGGCGCCGACGAGGCGTCGCGGACCCTCCACGGCGGCAAAGGCGCCGCGCTCGTGCGAGGAGCGCTCGCCGGCCTGCCGGTGCCGGCCGGCAGCATTCTGACCACCCGCTTCTTCGCGCCCTGGATCGAGCGGCTGACGCGGTCGAGCCCGTGGCGCGCGCTGCAGACCGCGGAGGCCGAGGAGCACCCGCGTCTGGGCGCCGAGCTCGAGGCCTTGGCGCTGGATCTGCCGCTCGAGGATCGGCAGCGCGGAACCTTCGACGCCCTGACTCGACGCGTCGAGGCGCTCGGTGGCCGGGTGGCGGTTCGCTCATCCGCGCCCGACGAGGATCTCGCCGCCGCCTCCTTCGCCGGCGCGCACCGCACACGCCTCGGCGTCGACGCCGCCGGTCTCGAGACGGCGGTGCGGGACTGTTTCGCCTCGGCGTTCGCTCCTCGCGTCGTCAGCTATCGACAGACCTCGGGCTTCGCGCCGACGCCGTCGGCTTTTGCAGTGATCGTCCAGCGCCAGCTCGACAGCCAGCGCGCCGGGGTCGCGTTCTCGATCGATCCGGAGACCAATGATTTCGACCACGTCGTGATCGAAGCAGCCTGGGGACAAGGGGAAGCCGTGGTCTCCGGTCGCGTCGAACCCGATCACCTTGTGATCGACAAGCCGAGCGGGCGCATCGTCGACCGGCGGACCGGCTCGAAGCTGATCCAGCTACGCCTCACTGCAGACGGCAGCCTCGTCGAACGACCCGTCGAGACGGCCGACACCTGCTGCCTCGACGACGATCGGGCCCGAGACATCGCGCGACTCGTCGCACAAGTCGAGGCGCTGGCGAGCGCTCCTGTCGACATCGAGTGGGCCGAAGACGATGCCGGCCTCCATCTGCTTCAGTCGAGGCCGATCACCCGCTACGTGCCGCTGCCGCCCGAAATGATGACGGCACCCGGCGCCCGCCGCCGGCTCTACGGCGACATCGCGCTGTCTTCGGGCCTGACGATCAACGGCCCGATTTCTCCGCTCGGTCTCGACTGGATGCGTCGATGCATCGATTCCATGGTCACGACCTTCGTCGGCGGCCGCCGGCCGAGGCGCGGCGCTCAGCCGCCGATCGCCGACGCCCTGTGGTTCACCGCCGGCGGGCGGATGTATCAGAACTTCTCGAACCTCTTCGTGTTGGTGAACCCGCGGCGTCTGGCGCGACCGAGCGCCGGGGTCGACACGCTGACGGCGGCAACGCTCGAGTCTCTCGACGGCGCCCGCTATCGCGCCGAACGCCGACCACCGTCGCTCGGCTGGTCCCTCGTGCGGCGACTGCCGGCCACTCTCGTGCGGCTGCGCGCGCCGCTGGTCCGATCGGTCGCCGCAATGCTGCGGCCCGCGCGCGCAGCGCGCCGACTCGAGCGCGATCTCGCGGCCCATCGCCAAGAGCTCGACGCGCTGGCCGAGCGCCGACCGTCGCTCGAGACGATCGCCGCCGAGCACCTCGATCGACATCTGCGGCGGGTCGTCGACGCGACGATGCCGGCCCTCGGCGCCGGCCTGTCAGCCGTCGCGTTGCTTCAATCACTCGCTCGCCGGCGCGGCCTGCCGCCGTCCGAGGTCGAGGCGCTTGGGCTCGGCTTTATCGGCAACGTGGTCGCCGAGATGGGCATCGCGCTGTTCCGCCTCGCCCGCTCGTTGCGTCACCTCGAGACGCGGCCTGACGACCCAACGGCGGGCGCCGAGCAAGCAGGAAACAACCGCGTGGCGTCCACCGCCGCGCTTCTGCTGACGCGCCAGGCGCCGGCGGATGTGCTCGCCGCCTGGGACGACGTGCTGGCGTCCTACGGCTGGCGCGGGCCGTCCGAGATGGACCTCGCGAGCCCGCGCTTCGCCGACCGGCCGGAGGATCTCGTCGAGCAAGTCCTCGCCATGCCGATCGACACTCCCGCTCTCGACCCACAGAACGCCCACGAGCGACGGGTGGCCGAGCGCCGCCGCGCCACCGAGCTTCTTCGCGCCCGCTGCGGACCCTTCGGCCGCCGCCTGGTCGATCACCTGACGCAGGTGGTCGAGCATTTCGCCGGCCACCGCGACACGCCCAAACACGCCAACCTTCGCTACTTCCAGCTCGTGCGCCATCGGCTGGTCGAGCGCGGCGAGATGCTGGTTGCGGCTGGGCGACTCGACGACGCGGGCGAGGTCTTCGATCTCACCTTCAGCGACCTCGGGGCCGCCGACCGCGATCCGGCCTTCGACCTGCGCGCCGTGCGCCACGAGCGGACCGCCTTCCATCGAGTCCTGCAGCGCACGGTCCGGACGTTCCCGGTGCTGATCGACTCGCGCGGCCGCATCCTTCGCCCGCCGCGCGGGGGCGAACGGGCCGGGGAGCTGCAGGGCACGCCGATTTCGTCGGGTCGAGCGCGCGGCCGGGTGCGTCTCCTCGACCAGCCCGACGCCGGGCCCTTCGCGGCCGGCGACATCCTGGTTGCCTACGCCACCGACCCCGGCTGGACTCCCCTCCTTGCGCGCGCCGGCGCCGTCGTGCTCGAGATCGGGGGCGCGCTGCAGCATGGCGCGGTGGTGGCGCGAGAGTACGGCAAGCCCTGCGTCGCCGGCATCGATCGACTGCTCGAGCGCCTGGACGACGGCTGCTTCGTCGAAGTCGACGGCGATCGCGGCATCGTCCGCCGTCTCGACGAAGGATCCGCACCGACTTCGGACGTTCCCGGCTGACAACTTTTTGCGATCGCGCGACCGAGCGCGAGACGATATTTGTCAATTGCTATAAGTCAAGATCCCCGCGCCCGCAGCTCCAGCCGCCAGCCTCGGGCGTCGGCAGGCTGGCAAGCCTCCTGCTAGAAGCTCCGGCGACCCTCGATCATCCCGCCCGTGTGGCGTTCGCGTTCGAGCGCCTGCGCAGGCGCTCGCCGACGGCTCGGCCGTCGCCAGCTCAGGAGATTCCTCGTGGCTCGACTTCCCCGCATCGCCCCCCTGCGTCCGCCGCTGCTTCTCGGCCGCCCAGCACTCGTCGCGTGCCTCGCGGTGGTCGTCGGCCTTGCCGCCTCCGGCGTGCTCGCCCAGGGCTTTCCGAATGTCACGCAGACGCCCGGCACGCTGCTCTCCGACCTCGAAGCGCCTCAGCAAGGGCGCACAGCGATCATCGCGTACCACAATGGCCTGCTGTACACGGTTCCGGAGCTACCGTCGAGCCAGCCCAACTCGGACTTCCAGGTCCGCTCGTGGGATCTGTCGAATCCAGCGTCGCCGGTCGAGCTCGAGCAATTTGGCATCTCTCCGATGCCGGTCAACGCCCACGGCTATCTGCAGAGCGGCGACTATCTGGTGATCGGGCCGAACTGGCCGCCCGAGGCGCCGTGGTCGTTCGAGGCGCAAAGCTTCGGTGTCAACCAGCGCACTGAATGGCCGGACCTGATGTTCATCGGCACGCGCGGCACCCTCACCCAGCCGTGGGTCGTCAGCCCGACCTATTGGAGCTATGGTGAGGTCGAGGGCATGGCGAGCATTCAGCGCCAGTGGGACGTGCTCGCCGAGTGGGACCATCTCGGCCTGACTGGCGTTGTCGGCCATCCGATTCTGCTCGGCGATCTGCTGATTTTCGCCTCCGACCAGAGCCGCACCGGCGTCGCCACCTACGACGTCAGCGATCCGACGAATCCCGTCCTCCTCGACGTGCTGACGACCGGCGGCCCGGGAGGCTATTGGCCCGAGGTCTGGGGCGGCGACGGCAAGCTCTACGTTGTCTTTCCCTATCGGGTCGGCGGCAATGGCATTCGCGTGGTCGACGCCACCGATCCGACGGATCTGAGGTTTCTCGCCGACACGCCGCTGCCGGGCGACGCCTCGATGTATGTCCAATTCCAGGACGAGTTCGCCTTCACCGGCAGCCACAAGGTCGACATGCGGACCTTTCAGTCGGTGCTCGACCTCGACGGCGCCAACGTTCAGCGACCCGACGGCGAGATCGGCGTCGACACCAGCCAATTCCTGCTGCCTCTCGGCAACCTGCTGGTGACCGGCGGCATCGGGCCGAATCAGGGGATGGCGATCTGGGCGCATCAGGCGGCGCCGGACACCCGCGGTCCGTCGGTGGGCTACCACGTGCCGCAGGCCGGACGGACGAATTACCCCCTCGACCTGCCGATCAGCCTGCTGATCCACGAGACTCTCGACACCACCTCGATCGTCAACGGGACGACCTTCCTCGTCCGCCCGCTCGGCGGCCAGCCGATCACCGGGCGGCTCGTCTTCTCGTTCAACGACATCCTGACCTTCACGCCCGACGCGCCGCTCGCTCCGGACACGACCTACGAGGTTGTTCTGCCGGCCGGCGGCATTCGCGATGCGGCGGGCAACGGCATGGTCGGCTACACGTTCACGTTCTCGACCGGTGGTGCCGTCGGCGGCAACGGCGTACCCGAGATCGCCTCGCTCGACGCCTCGCTCTACCCCGCCGCGCCTGGCCAATCGGTGACGCTGCAGGCATCGGCGAGCGATCCCGATCAGGAGGCGCTCGAGTATCGCTTCGATTTCGGCGACGGCTCGCCCCGCACTGCCTGGTCGTCGAGCGACTCGACGCAGCATGCCTATGCCGCCGCCGGTCACTACCGCGCCTCGGTGCAGGCGCGCGATCCCTCGGGCGCCCTCGCCACGCGCTCGACCACGGTGACCGTGCTCGTGCCGCCGGCCGGCCCGCGCCCGACGCATGGCGCGACGATCGCCTGCGACGACGGCGCTCGCCGGATCTTCAAGGTCAACCCGGACAACGACACGGTCGCAGCGCTCGACGCCGACACGTCGACCCTGCTCTGGGAGCAACCGGCCTGCGACGACCCGCGCTCGCTCGCCGTCGTGGCGGACGAGCTGTGGATCGCCTGCCGCGGCGACGATCGCGTGGTCGTCCTCGGCGCCGCCGTCGGCGATGCCCGCGCGTCGGTCCCCTTCGGCTGGGGCGCAGCGCCGGCAGGTCTGGCAGCGACGCCTGACGGCTCGACCGTCTTCGTGGCGCTCGAGGGCGCCGGCGAGCTCCAGCGCCTCGATGTCGCCACGCGCAGCGCCACCGGTTCGCTCGCCCTCGGGCCGCGGCCGCGCGCCGTCGCCGTCTCGGGCGACGGTTCGGACGTCTACGTCACCCGTCTCCTGTCGCCCCGCGACTGGGGCGAGGTCTGGCACATCAACGCCGGCGCCATGACGCTCGAGCGCACCCTGCGCATCCCGAAGTTCGGCGGCGACGAGCATCGCGACGGCACCGCCGAAGGACGCGGCGTGGCCAACTACCTGGTCGATCTCGCGATCACACCCGACGGCTCGAGCCTGTGGGTCGCTTCGAATAAGCCAAACGCCGAGCGTGGCACCTTCTTCCACGACGATCTGGATCAGGACAATACGGTGCGCAACATCGTCTCGCGCCTCGATCTCGCCTCCGGCGCACTCGGCGGCGTGGTCGATCTCGACAATAGCGATTCGGCCTCGGCCCTCGGCTTCTCGCCGCTCGGCGACTACTTGATGGTGGCGCTGCAGGGCAACGATGAGCTGCTGGTCCTCGACGCGCTGCGGCTCGAGGAGGCGAGCGGTCTGGGCGCGCTGGTGACCCGCCTCGGCACCGGCGCCGCGCCGCGCGGCGTGTGCGTCGATCCGACCACCCGCCGCACCCTGGTCGAGAACTTCGTCGGCCGCTCCGTGTCGGTCCTCGACACCGACGCGCTCCTGCGCGAGGGCGCGATCACCGCCAGCCGCGTCGACCGCTCGACGGTCGGCGCAGAGTCCCTGCCGGCTCAGATTCTCCACGGCAAGCGGCTGTTCCACCACGCCAGCGACCCACGGATGAGCGGCGAGGGCTACATGTCATGCGCGAGCTGCCATCTGGACGGCGGCCATGACGGCCGGACGTGGGATTTCCACGGCCGCGGCGAGGGCTTCCGCAACACCACAGACCTGCGCGGGCGCGGCGGCATGGCACAGGGCAACGTGCATTGGACAGCGAATTTCGACGAGATCCAGGACTTCGAGAACGACATTCGCAACGCGTTCGGCGGCCTCGGCTTCCTCACCGACCAAGACTTCGCGATCACCGAGCCACCACTCGGCCCGATCAAGGCGGGCTTGTCGACGGATCTCGACGCCCTCGCGGCGTACGTCGCCTCGCTCGACACGATGCCCCGCAGCCCGCATCGCGCATCGAACGGCGCCCTGACGCCGGCCGGCGTTGCCGGTCGCGGTCATTTCGCCACGCTCGGCTGCGCCAGCTGCCATGCCGGCGCCGCGTTCACGGACTCGAGCGTCGGCGCGGGCGATCTGCGCGACGTCGGCACGCTGCGCACGACGTCAGGTCAGCGCCTTGGCGGACCGCTCTCCGGCATCGACACGCCGACGCTGCTCGGCGTCTGGGACTCCGCGCCGTATTTCCACGACGGCTCGGCGCCGACGCTGGGTGACGTCTTCCGCATCGCCGGCGGCACGACGATTCAAGGAGAAACCGGCACGGTG
>JBCBCF010000128.1:0-11926 GCA_038530905.1 Acidobacteriota bacterium | reverse complement strand
GCGGCTCTCGACGGCGCTCTCGTGCATCTCGGTGTCGTACAGCTCGTAGCAGGCCTTCCCACGCTGCTTGGCGCGGTACATCGCCATGTCGGCATCGCGGACCAGGGCGTCGACGTCGCGGATGCTCGGAGAGCTGAAGGCAATGCCGATCGAGCCCGAGCCGCGCAGCTCATGGCCCTCGATCGCGAAGGGCTGGTCGAGAGAGAACAAGATCCGCTCGGCGACGCGAGTGGCGTCGCTCGGATCTTTGATGTCTTCGAGCAGCAGCATGAACTCGTCGCCCCCCAGACGCGCCGTCGTGTCGCCCGGTCGCAGACAGGATTCGAGCCGCCGAGCGACCTCGACCAAGAACGCGTCGCCCACCGCGTGACCATGGGCGTCGTTGATCTGTTTGAAGCCGTCCAGATCGGTGAAGAGCAGAGCGAATCGATAGTCCTGCCGGCGCTTGGCGCGCCGCAACGCTCGCTCGAGGCGTTCAGAGAGGAGCGTGCGGTTGGGGAGGCCCGTGAGGGCGTCATGGAAGGCGTCGTGGAAAAGCTGCCGCTCGGCGTTCTTGCGCTCGGTGATATCGGTGTAGATCGCGTAGGTGCCGATCCGACGGCCGGACAACGCGATCGGGAAGGCGAGAATCGAGACGTCGACGGACGTCCCGTCGCGGCGCTGGCGGCGCGTCTCGCGGGCCACCGACTGGCCCTGCTGAACAAGCTGCTCGAGCTCCACGGTCTCTTGCTGCAGATCCTCCGGCACGATGATCTGCGACAGACGATCGCCGGCCAGTTGGGCGATCTCGTGCTGAAAAAGGTCGACGAATGCGGCGTTGGCATCGACCACTCTGCCGGATGTGTCGAGAATCACGATGCCGGCAGGCGATTTTTGGAAGAGCTGTTCGAAGAAGGCTCGCTGGCGCTTGAGCGCCTCTTCGATCTTGCGCCGGTCGGCAATCGGCCGCGACGTCACCACGATGCCGCCGAGCACCGGGTTGTCGATCAGGTCGGTGAAGACCGACTCGAGGTAACACCAGGAGCCGTCTCGATGGGCGAAACGGACCTCGATGCCGGCTGTCTGGTCCGGCGCCTCGGCCGGCGGCGTCAGGCGCTGGCGGAAGGTGGTGCGGTCGTCCGGATGCACCAGGTCGACGATGTTGGAGCCGAAGAGCTGTTCGGCTTCGCGGCCCAGAATGCGCCGACTCGAGCGGCTCAGGTAGAGGATCCCTCCCTCGCGATCGACGATCGTCACCAGATCCGAGGCGTTCTCGAGCAGGGCGCGGAAATACTCCTCGCGCCGACGCAGACTCTCTTCAGCGTCGCGCTGCTCGGTGATGTCTTGGACCACGCCGATCGAACCCAAGCGGCCGCTCTCGGCGCCAGCGAGGGGCGAGCCGACCAGCTTCACCCAGCGATCTTCGCCGTGCTTGGTGCGCAGAGGCAGGCTGTATTCCTCTGCGCCGACGCCGCCGAGCAGCGTGCCGCCGGGAAGGCGGGTGAGCATGGTTTCATCGACCAGCAGACGATCGGCATGGGCGCCGATCAGCTCATCCATCGGGTAGCCGGTGATCCGACCGAGCTGGGCGTTGGCGTCCCGGATGCGGCCCTCGGTGTCGATCTCGAAAAGACCCTCGCTCATCGTCTCGACGAGGGTGCGGTAGCGCTGCTCGGCCTGGCGGCAGCCGCGCTCGGCGTCGCGCCGCTGTTGCCGGGCTGCAAGAGCCCGCTCGCCCAGCGCCAGCTTGAGCTGCAGCCGCCGCGGCTCGATCGGCAGCATCAGGTAGTCGTCGGCGCCAGCCTCGAGAGCGGCGCGCAGAGCGCTCGGCGTTTCCTGGCGGGTCAGCACCACGGCCCATGGCGGTTGGGCGCCTGCGCGTGCATGGCGCAGCAAATCGAGCGGATCACCGGCGGCGTCGAGATCGACGAGCAGGTACGACGCGCCGAGATCCTCGACGGCCGTTCTCGCGGCGTGCGCATCGCTCTCGAGGCGGACGCCGAGCTGGCGACGTCCAAAGAGCTCTTCGATCTTGCGCCGTTCGATCGAGTCGGCGACGACCGCCAGGGCCTTCATGATGCCGGGAGTTGGGTGAGCGGGTCGCGCCGCGACGCGGGAGGAAGTCAGAAAGTATCACGCGAGCCGGCTGCTTCCGGTCGGTCGCGCGGCGGCATCAAGGCGCTCGGCGTCGGTCGATCAGCGCGGAGAGCTGTTCGAAGGTGACGCCGAGCCGACGGGCGGTCTCCGCTGCCAGCGACGTGCGGGCGACGCCCGAAACGAATTGGTAGGTCGAACGCAGACCTTCGTCGATCTCGACCCGTAGAAACTCGAGACTCTCGAGCGGTCGTTCGCGCTCGAGCGATTGTGCCAGCTCGAGAAAATGCGTCGAGATGAAGGCGACGCTGCCCAGGCGCTCGAGCAGCTCCAGGACGAGGCGGAAGATCTCGGCACCCTCGCTCGGATTGGTGCCCGAGCACAGCTCGTCGAGGACCACCATGGAGGGCGAGCCCAAGCGGCTGAAGAGCCGGCGGATGCGCAGCAGCTCGCGGCCGAGCCGGCCTTCGGCGGCCTGCGCTGTCTCCGTCTCGACAAGGGAGACAAAGAGCCCGCGCACGAGCGGCAGCTGCGCGCGACGCGCCGGGACATACAGTCCCGACTGGCCGAGAAGCTGCGCCAAGCCGGCGCTCTGCAGCAGACGGGTCTTGCCGCCGGAGTTCGGCCCGGTGACGAGCGTCGTGCGCCGAGCTGAAGTTTGGGCGAGATCGCATGGTCTCGGGGCTTCGTCGCCGACGAGGAGCGGGTTGAACAGCGCGTCGAGCGACACCGGCAGATCGTCGCCGATCTCCGCGAGGCTGGTGTCCAGGCCGTGCTCGGCCATGCGGCGACGGAACGCGCGGGCGGCCAGATAGACCTCGAGGTGCCCAAGGATTTGCACCAGCGGCACGAGATCCGGCAAGACATCGCGGAACACCTTGCCGAGCAGGCGCCGCACCAACACCTTGCGATCGAGGCGGTGGCCGGAGCCGAAGGAAACGACAGACAGCGCGGCGCGTTTCCACCACGCGACCCGGAAGGGCGAGGCGCGGTTCGGTTCGAGATCGAGAATGGCGAGCCGCCGGATCTCACCGTCGACACCAAGATCGACGCGCAGGGTGGCTGTGGTCTGGCGCTCCTCGAAATCGAGGAGGGCGGCGAGGCGGCGGTAGGCCCGGCCGTCGCGCATCTCGAGTGCCGCCTCGTGCAGCCGCACCAGGCCCGAAGTCGAGGTTGCGAAGCCGTCGGCCATGGTCTCAACCACGGTCTTGGCCTGATGAAGGACGTCGAGCCGGAAGGTCTCGGGATCGAGCTTGCTCGATCGGTCCTCCTGCTTGAGCAGATCCACGAAGCGGAAGATCTCGCGGTAGAGGCGCTCGAGGCGCCGCTCGAGCGCTGGATCCGCCTCGAGCTCGCGCAGGATCGACTGCCGGAAGGCGATGTCGTCCGGATCGACCGGCGGCCTCGAGAGAACGGCGAATAGGAAATCGCTCTGCGGCGGAAAGCGCAGCCGGTCGATCGTGATCGCGAAATGATCGGCGATCAGGTCGCGAACAAAGAGATCTTCGGCAAAAAGATCGAGCTCCCAGCCCGCGGCGGCATCGGTCGCCGCGCTGGCTGCCAGCTCTCGATCCAGCTCTTCGGCAGCATCGCGACCGAGGAAGGCGCGCTCCAGAAGCTCTTCCACGCGCTCGCGATCGAGCGCGTGGGAAGGCCGGGCGGAGAGGAGGTCGGGAAGCTGCATCGGGTGAAGATTCGACAGGCGCGGCGTCGTGCTGGAGCGGTCGTCGAACGCTTCGACCGTCGAGGGCCCGCGGAGGTTCCCGCGGGTGGTCAATCGTCCGCCGACGGCCGTGGCGCCAGCTCGAGAGTCGATCCGTCGCGGATCTGACCGTCTTCACCGCGCACCTCGGCCACCAGGCGCGGTGGTCCCTCACCGCGACGCACCAAGCGCACTTCGCCGAAGTTGAAGACGCCGGCTTCACCGAAGAGCACGACCGAACCGAGGGTCGGGTCGGGACTCGCCACCGCCGGCGCCATGCCGGCGTTGAGCGGCCCGACGATGACTTCATGGAAGCGCAGCACGTCGCCGTCGCCGTCGAAGTCCCGGATCGTCCTCAAGATCATTGCGTGATGAACGTCGGTGGCCAGCACCACCAGATTCTCAACATCGGCCGCGTCGAGGCGCGCGAGAAGATCGAGCAGCTCGCGCTCGCCGCCGGTCCGCCGGGAAAAATCGTCGCGTAGACCGTTGGCGAAGCCATCGCGCCCCCAAAGATCAGCGCGGCTGCCGGTGGCGAGCGCCAGCGGGATGTTCGAGCTGACGAGTTTCCACGTCGCTTTGGAGGCGGTCAGTCCGTCGACGAGCCAGGCAACCTGTTCGGCGCCGAGCACGGCCTTGTCCGGACCGTCGAGCTGCGAGTTGGGGTCGCGATAGGTGCGGGCGTCGAGCACGAAGAGCTCGAGGTGCTGGCCCCAGCGGAACGAGCGCTCGATGCGCCGAGCCTCGCCGGCGCTCTGCTCGATCGGGTTGTAGCGGAACACCGCTTCGCGTCCGGCCTCGACCAGGTGGCGCCAGCCCGGGCGCTCGGGGTCGAGCGGCCAGCTGGCCCACGCGAAGCCGAAATCGTTGATCACCTCGTGGTCGTCCCATTGGGCGACCATCGGTGTGCGCGCGAGGAAGGCTCGATGTGCGGCGTCGGCGCGGTTGTAGTGCCAATGGGCGGCGATCGCTTCTTCCACCGGTGACAGCGCCGCGCCGGCCGGCGCCTCGGCGCTCCAGTCGAGGTCGAGGACGTTCGCGAACGCGCCCGGTACGTTGCGCCAGCCGTCCGGGCCCTCGGCGGGACACAGGCCATCAGCGTAGATCATGTCGCCGTTGGCGATGAAGAGATCCGCCTCGCGCTCCAGCATCGCCTGGAAGATCAGGTACCCGCGTTCGACGTGGCGACAATAGCCCTGCCCGCCAAGGTCACCGCCGACGAGCACGGTCGCCAGCGCGTCGGCCGTCGGCTCCGGTGCGGTGGTGAACTGCCCTTCGAGCGTGCCGTCGGGGGCGCCGACGGCGGTCAACACAACGCGATAGGAGGTCGCCGGCGCGAGGCTGTCGACTGCCCAATGCAGGACGTGGTCGTTCGTTGGGCGGGCCGTTGCAACGGCGGAGAACGCCACGTCGCCGCCGTCGGTCGCGCTCACGTCGAGGCGCACCTCGCCGCCGAGGGGGGCGCGTGTCCAAACGACGGCCGAGTGCGCCCGAACGTCACCGATCGCCAAGCCCTGCGGGTAGATGTCGGATGCCGACGCGATGCCGGCGCTCACCGATGCGGCGCCGAGGCAGGCGGCGAGAACGAGATGTCGGATCGAGGGTGACGCGATCAGCGGCATCGATGGCTCCAGAGTCGGGCGGTCGAAGGAGTCGGATCACCAGCGGAACGTTCGGCGGGCCGCCTCGGCCTCGAGCTGGAGCGCCGTGTCCTCGGCCACATCGAGCGGCAGGTACGGAATCGACACCCGGTGCCGGCGCAAGTTGGCTCCGGCCGTGTCGACCGACAGCCGCGCCATGCGGTGACGGCGGTCGAACGGCGTTTGCCGAAGCGACACGCATTGGATCTTGGCGAACGGCACGGCGCTCACCGTCAAACCGAGCGCACCGCTTCGGAAGAGGATCGCATCGTCGGTGGTTGTCCAGCCGCTCCGCGCCACCCACCGACTTGTCCACCACGCAAGGCACGGCAACAGCAGGAAAAGTGTGAGCGCCCAGGGACCAGCCGCAGTCCAGACGAGAGCTGTGGTCGCGGTGACGATCGCTGCGTTGCGGCGGAGCAGGCGCGATGCGGTCGTGGGGGCAAGCGAGCGCCAGCGCGCCGCCTCGAGGTGGAACTCCGGCACGACTTCGCGCAGCAACCGCGGCAGATCAGCACGTTGCGCCACCGGAGCCAGCCACAGACGCGCCGAGCTGCCGGCGGCCTTGCCGTCGTCGTCGCCGCCACCGCTGCCGGCCGTCTCGACCTGCAGTGACACGCGTTGGAACAACCGATGGAGCAGCGACAAGCGGGCCGAGACCAGCTGAATCCGGCGCCGCGGCACGGTCGCGCTGACTCGAGTGACGAGGCCATAGGTCGTGCGCAGATCATCGCCGCGCCGATCGAGAGTGAAGCCGTAGAACTTCACGATGGCCCAGGCGATCGACAAGAGGCGGGTGAGAACCACGAAGACCGCCAGGCCGAGGACCGCCAAGATCCCGATCTGCCAGATGCGAATGGCATCGAGCCCCGTGCGCTCGGCGAGCCCGGGAAGGGTCGAGATCTGGCCGAAGACCGACTCCAGCCACCGCTCGAAGCGGTCGCTCGGGAAGGGCCCGTTCTGGAAAACAAGGCCGAGGACCGCCGCGACGACGACCATGCCCTTATTCGAGATCAGGCCGAAGACCGCCAAATCGGAGAGCGAATTCGACAGCAGGCGGCGCCCGGCGAAGTCCTCCGCCTGGCCGGTCGCGGCGTCGAGCGAGCCGGCGTCTGCTCGTCCGTCACGCAGTCGCCGTCCCTCGCGGTCGGCGAAAACGTGCCGGCGCATGGAGTCGACCGCCGACAGTTCGAGCACCCGGATCACGGCTTCGGGCTTGCCACCGCTCGCGGTCTCAAGACGAACCACGGCCACCTTCGCCCAGCGGTGCAGCGGGTTCTGCGACAGGTCGATGTTCTGAATCCGAGCGTAGGGAATGTGCCGCTCGTTGCGCGTCAGGAGCCCATGACGCACGATCATCTCGTCGCGGCCGAGCTGGTAGCTGAACGTGGCGTAGCGAATGACGGCAACCGCCAGGGCGGGCAGCACGATCGGGATCAGCGCCACGCCGCCGCCGAGTCGGAAGAGCATCGATTCATTGCCGCCCGACGCCAGCATGAAGATCAGGAACGGGAACACGAAGCGCAGGGCGACGTCGATGAGGTTGAACAGCAGGCTGATGGGAGGCAGCCTCTGAGGTTCCGCATGCTCGGCGCCCAGCGGAGCCGGGGCCGGGAGGGACGGAGGCGCCGGGGATGGTGCCGCAGGAGACGGTGGCGCTGGGGACGATGGCGCCGGGGACGGTGATCGCGCGGATACGGGAGCCGGCCCGATCGGCACAGACTCCCCGTCGGGCGATGAGGGGACCTCAGACGGCGTCGTCATCGTCACCTTCGAGCAGGACGTCACGGACGGCGAGGGCCTGCTCGTGTTCCAGTCCAGCCAGGGGCACCGAGGCGTGCTGGGTGCCTGCCGTGTAGACAGTCAAGGTGGCAAGGCCGAAGCGACGCTCGATCGGTCCTTGCGAGACGTCCGTATGCTGCACCCGCGATCGCGGCACGGACGTCACGGATCGCCACCACACACCGCGTCGGATGCGCAGGCCGTTGTCGTCGAGCCGCCAAAAGATGTGGCGATAGCGCACGCCTGCCCAAATCCAGGCGCGGAGAAGCAGCAGACCAAGCAGGCCGAACCACGCCAGAGCGATCCAGCCCATGCGCGCCGGCCAGGCGACCCAGAAGCCGATCGTCGGCGGAACGGAAAACGCCGCCAGGATCAGCATGCCGATCAGGCTGCCAAGGCGACTGTAGGGAACAAATCGTGGGTCGAGGCGCCGATCGCCGCTCTGCGGCTCGCCGGCGGAGAGGTCGCTCATGCGGCGATTCTAGAAGACCCGCGCGCCGCCGTCTTCGCGTCGGGACGACGACTCAGGAGGCGGTGGCGCTGATCGCCTGCGGTGCTCGCCGCGCCGCGTCCTCGGCCGTTGGACGCTCGTCGACCAGCGACAGACCGTCGATCAGCTCCAACGTGCCGCTGTCGCGCTCGACCAGGAGCGTGCAGCTCTCGACCCAATCGCCGCAGTTGTAATACGCCACGCCGTCGGCGCTGTCGCGAATCTCCGCCTGATGGATATGCCCGCAGACGACGCCGTCGAGCTGCTGGCGCGCAGCTTCGTGTTCGACCGCTTCTTCGAAGCGACTGACGAAAGTACACGCCGTTTTTACCCGCGACTTGACGTAAGCCGAGAGCGACCAATAGGGGCGACCAAAGAGGCGCCGCAGGCGATTCCACACGGTATTGATGCGGATCAGGCCGTTGTATGCCACGTCGCCCAGCATGCAGAGGAGTGGCGAATGGCGGATCACGAGATCGAATTGATCGCCGTGGGTGACGAGCAGCCGGCGACCATCGGCGGTCGTATGCTCTGCAAGAGCTCGAATGCGAACGCCGCCGAATTCGAGCCCGACGAAGCGACGAGCGGCCTCGTCATGATTCCCTGGGATGTAGACGACGTCCGTGCCGGTGCGCGCCATCTGCAGGATCCGGCCGATCGCGCGGTCGCAGGCTTCAGACCACCGCCAGCGGCGGCGAAGCTGCCACATATCGATGATGTCGCCGACCAAATAAAGGCGCTCGCATTCGAGTCGATCGAGAACCTCGACCAGGGCGTCGGCGCGGGCGCCGAGCGATCCGAGATGCGTGTCGCTGATGAAGGCGGTGCGGCAGACCAGCCGGTGGCCGTCCGGGCGCGGGAAGTGGCGCAGGTTGTCGAGGTCGGCGAAGCGTCGAAGGAAGGCGGCTGGATGGTCCTCGACCGTCACCGCTCGCTGAAGAGTGGTCATCGCATCATCCCCGTCGGTTGTCCCTTTCGAAGATGAACTTAAAGCGTCGCTTTAAAGATCCCTGCGCAAATGTCGTGAAGATCGATCTTCTAGGTTTCCGCGACCTTCACATTCGGAGGCAGGCGTGTCGCACGCTCTGGCGCCTGCATTTGGGCGCCCAGGTGCCCCACCCGAAGCCCACGCGCGTCGAGCTGCCGTTGAAGTTCTTTTTCAGATCTTCTTCGGAGCCGCGGGTCGTGGGTCTGGAAGCGATCGCGGCCAGCGGATCGCGGCGCGACCGGCGCCGGACGCAAGAAGAACGGCGACGCCTGCGAGGACGGCGGAGTCGGTTCTTCCCTCCGCCTGAGGCTCGGGAAGCCGCCGAGTGGCGGGCTCAGCGCCCTCCGAGCTGCGCGGCTTGAGTGTCGCCGGTGGCTCCGAGGCGCGCATCGAGCGCGTCGAGGCGCTCGCTCGTCGCGGTGTCCAGCTCGAGCGCTCGGGCGCGATCGAGGGCTTGACGTGCCTGGTCTCGGCGCTGCGGCTCCTCTTCGGGCCGTTCGTCGGCCTGCGCTAGATGCAGCTCGGCCGCCAGCAGGTGCAGCGAAGGGTTGCGCGGAGCGGCGGCCAGAGCTCGGGTTGTCTGCTGCTCCGCCAGCGCGAGGCGGCCGATCTCGAAGTTTGCCGACGCTTCGCCGGCGACCACCGGCTGCAGGCGCGCGACAAACCGCTCCCGACGTTCCGCCTCGGTCTGAGCGATCGCGGTGGTCGCTGTCTCCGGAGGCGTCTCGGGAGGCGGCTCTAAGGCTGGGTCGGTCGCGGTCGGCGCGGCGGCGAGCTCGGTTCCCGACGACCGAGCCGTAGACCAGGAGATCGCCGCGTGTCGACGTTCTTCGAGCCGCGGATGCGATCCGAAGAAGAAGACCTCCAGATCGCTCGGCCCGTCGTGACCCTCCTGCAGGATCTCGTACACCACCGCGCCCTGATCGACATCGAAGCCGGCCGCGGCCATCTTGTCGAATGCGCCGTAGTCGGCCTCCCACTCGAGCTCGCGACCGTAGCCGTTGACGGAAGCCAAGAAGGCCAGCTCGGCGCCGACGTTGATCAGGACCGACGAAAACAGCTCGATCGCGGCGGCCGCCGCGTAGTCGCCCTCGGCCGCCTCATCCCAGGCGTCGATTGAAGCCAGGACGCTGGCTGCCAGGGCGATGGCACCGATCGCCATCTGACGATTGTGCATGCCGCGTCGGTAGCGCAGCATATGGCGATGCTCGACGTGTGTCATCTCGTGCGCTAGCACGGTGGCGAGCTGCGCTTCGTCTTCGAGACGTGCCAGGAGGCCCGTGTGGAGATAAAGCGAGCCGTGGGGATAGGCAAAGGCGTTGAGCGCCGGATCATCGATCACGCGGACCGTGTAGCGCAGATCCGGGTTCGCAGCCATGCCGGGCGGCTCCAGAAGATCCACCAGCTCGTGCAGATAGTCCTCGAGCAGAGGGTCGTCGTACAGCACGACGTGCTCGAGCATCACCGCCTCCTCTTCGATCGCTTCGTCCCACAGCGCGCGCTCGTCGGGGAGCGCTTCGAAGTGCTGGCCGTGCTGAGAGATCGGCGGCAGGTCGGTCGTGGCGCAGCCAGCGAGCAAGAGCGCGGCTAGGCAGGCAGCGGTCCGGCGCCGCCAGCGGCCGTCCGTTGAAGCGTGCGGGCTCGGCGTCGAGGGTGCCGCAGTGGGAGCGTGTGAGGGGATCTGAATCATGATGCTCGATTCTCTAAGCAAGGTTCGTGCACAAATGCTCGGAGCAGGCCGCTCGACGCGGTCGATCGGCCGACGATTCTCACGATGGGGATGCGCCCTGAAGACCGCTCGCGATCGTCCTCTGGGGAGGTCGATCCGCAGGAAGAACCGTTGAGGCCATCGATCGACAGCCGCCGACGAGCGTCAGTCTGCCGCGCGTAGGGCGTCGATCGGCGGGCGCTCGAGCGCGCGGACGCTGGCGGCAAGGCCGGCGCCGATCGACAACGCGATGGTCGTGGCGAGAGCCGCCGCCGGCCACCACCAGACGAACGTCGGCTCGACGTCGAGAGCTTGCCTGAGGATTCCCCAAGCGAGGGCTCCGCCGGCCGCGGTCCCGAGCAGGCCGGCAACCGCGCCGATCAGCCCATACTCGACCGCGAAGGTCGCTGCGATCTGCCGGCGGGTCATGCCGAGGGCCTTGAAGAGGGCGACGAGGCGCCCGCGACGGGCCGTCGTCGAAGCCACCGCACCGGCCAAGATCGCGAGCCCCGCGACGACCGTCAGCAGCCCGAGCAGACGGATGCCGATCGCGAGTCGGCCAAGAATCGCTCGCACGCGCTCGATGACGTCCAGCACCTGAATGACCGTGACGTTCGGAGTCTCGAGCGCGAGCGTGTCTTGGAGAGTCTGAACCGACTCCTCCGGCACCCGCGCCGCGGCGAAGCGAAGCTGTGGCGCGTCGTCGAGCACGCCGGGCTCGACGACGGCGAAGAAGTTGAGGCCGAAGGTTCCCCAGTCCACCGACCGAAGGCTGGTGACGACGACGGGCACGAGGATGCCCTGGACGTCGTACACGATGGTGGAACCGAGGCGAACGCCCATCGACCGGGCGAAGGCCTCGTCGAGGCTGATTTCATTGCGTTCCGGGTCGCTCCACAGCGCACCCGCGACGATGGTGTTGTCCTCCGGCAGCGTGTCGAGGTAGGTCAGGCGCTTCTCCCGGCGCAGCGAACGGCCGTCCTCTCCCTCGACAGCATCGCGCTCGGCGGCGAGCTCGTCGACCGGACGGCCGTCGAGCTCGGCCAGGCGAGCTGTGACGACCGGTGCCGAGTCGATGCGGAGTGCGCCGGTCGCTTCGAGGTGTGCCTCGACCGCAGGCCATTGATCCGGCTGGATGTCGACCAGGAAGACAGACGGCGCGTCGTCCGGTAGGCCGCGCCCGAGCTCAGTCGACAAGCCGGCTTCGACCCGCCACATCGTCACCACCACCGCCACGCCGAGGCCCAAAGCGACGATCGCCGAAAGCGTCCCGGCGCTCGGCTGCGCCAGGGCGGCAAGCCCACGGCGCACGACCAGAGGGGCCTGCCAGCGTGGCCGAGCGGCGACGCGCACGAGCGCCAGCGCACCGAGGGCGAGAAGGCCGGCGGCGAGCGCCAGGCCGCCGGTCATCCAAGCGGCATAGAGAGCCGAGCGGGCTTGCCACCAGGACGCCCCGAAGACTCCGCCGAGCAGCACGGCGGCGAAGGCTCCCTGCGCGCCGGCCTGCAGCGAAGCGAGAACTTTCTCGGTCTGGCGGCGCTCT
>JBCBCF010000127.1:0-12069 GCA_038530905.1 Acidobacteriota bacterium | reverse complement strand
GTCTCGCGACGGAGGAACGTTAGCCAGTCGTTGGACCGGTTTCGTGCGGTTCGGCCTCGAATGCCATAAAGGAGATGGCGATTCTCGTCGAGAACTCGATCGAGGATCTCGCGCATGCGCCACTGGTCGACTTTCGGGAGCTTGACCGTAAAATTGAAAGATTCGGCATTGCGTCGCAACCAGTCGAGCCACTCTTCGACCTCGGTTTCAGGCACGCCTTCTCGCAGAAGGATCTCTCCAAGAAGATAGAACTCGTGCATCAGCGAGGTGGCCACGACGCCCGGATTGTCGGTGTTCACCGTGACACGAACATCTCGACGCAAGCGTCGATCCTTGTCGAGAGTCATCCGGAAGATCGGATGTTCACTGAGACGTTGCACCGGGCCGACCAGGCGGTTGATCTTCGGATTGACCTCGACGACGAGCTGCCGGCGCTTGACCCTCTCTTGGACCGCGACCTGGGCTCGTCGACAAATTTCCAGCCACTCGTCTTGCCGGCGTTCGAAGTCGATTGGGATGATCTCGTCTCCAGCCTCTCTCGTGATCCGGCTGTACCAATATCGCGCAAGCAGACGGAGTGCGTCGTCGTGTCCAATATTCGGCTCGATTTCTTTGTGGACTCGTTGCTGGACCTGATTCCAACGCCAACCCTGAATCCCGTGAAACGCCTGGCTCATGATCTCGATCTTGCCTCTCTGCAAGCTCTCGAGATCAACCGAGAACGGGTCGAGACATCGAAGCCGCCAAGCATCCGTCAACGTCGGCGGTGTGGTGTCGAGCGGACGAGAACCGGTCTGATTCGATCGCCGACGCTCTGGACCTTCGAAGCGCGGATCTGGAGACAACAGCGCCGGCCCGGGGTAGAGCTGCCGACCGAGCTTCTGAATTCGATCTTCGAGGCCGAGCTTTCCGACGAGGTCGTCACCTGAGCCGAGCGTCTTGTAGACCCAAACGAGATCGTCGAGCCACTCCTGACGCGAGACAAGCGCCTGGTAGCCAATCTGTCGTGCCCAAACTTCGGGATCGAGGGCGAGTGCCGTTGCATGCCCGAGGCGATCTCCGGGAAGAGGCTGGCAGTATTCAATGACCTCATCGATCGCTCGCAGGCCGGACAGCAGATGCCGGAAGTCTTCGCCGACGTGATAAGTCATGCCGAGCTGCCTATCCGCGACCAGCGCGGCAACGTGGTCGAACGGGCCGAAGCGCTCCAAAACCGAGCCGCGCCGGAGTTCGATGGGAAACTCACGAAGGAACCGAAAGGCAGGCGCGAAGACCTCAGGAGGCGTGGTCAGCTCGACGTTGGCGGCGTCGATCGCCACGATGAACGGAACCACCGGATGAGGGGTTCGCAGCAGCCGAAACAGATCCATCGCGGCTAGTTGGGTTTCTCTTCGCTCCCGATGGTGACGCAGCCGTCCGAATGGCTGCTTCGACGGGCGGCTCGGTGTCTCGGACTTGATGAAGTGGATCACTAGGCCGAAACGCTCGAGAGCGTGTCGTTTCGAGCCGTCCGCGAAGGCGACGACCCAGGGCAGCAGATCGGACGCTCCACGGCCGGGAGGCGCTACTCGGCCCTCGACCTGACGCAGAGCCTTGGTCCGATGCAAATGATCGAACACGAGGCTGTATGCGCTCGGGTCTTCCTCATCTAAGGTCTGGCGCAGCCGGCCGTCGTAGAAACGCTTGAAGTGCTGAAGCCCGGTCGTGCGACCGCTTTGTGCGGTCTGGTGCCAGTGGTGGGTGTGGTAAACGAGATATCGAAAGAAGACCTCCTCTAGGAACGCCGTCCTCAACGTGCAACCTCTGCCTTGGGTGTTGGCAAGGTCACTCGGCCGTCTGCCGCCGTAGGTTCCCAGCAGCCGGCGGATGACGCGAAAATGCAGGCGATCGAGTGCGCGAATTCTCCAATGGAATCCGCTCGGCCTGGTCGTCCATCCGTATCGAATACGCCCGATTGTCGGGGACAGAAGATCAATGAGCTCTTCAGGCCGCTCGGGCCGACCGCCCGATCGGATCCGCCTGGTCTGCGTTGCACGCCCCACCGTGAAGCGATAGGCCTCGGAAAAACGTTTCAGTGCGCGAGTCTCTTCTCGCGGCGTCGGCGCTCGATAGATCTGATCCAGCAGCGGCAAGAGGGCCTGCGCTCGGCCCATTGAGACGGTCGAGGTTTCATGGTCAATCAGATCGAAATCGAGCAAAGCCCAAGCCAAGAGACGAACCGTCGCGCGGCCGAGCCGGATGAGTCGACGCTCGAATGGGTCGAATCGAGCCAACTCGCGACCCTGGACGGGACGCAGAACATGATCCGCCCAAACCTCGTCACCCGACAGCGTCCCCCACAGATGCATATGCGTTTCGACCAGGTTCCGCTCGACCACCGCTCGCAAACTTCGACTCGACGTGTGGAGCTGTTCGAAACGGAACGGCTGCTCGAGCGCGCGGTCGATCTCTAGGTGGCCACCTTCGACCTGAAGCGCATGCGCTGCGCGAACCAGATGCCGCACTGGAAACCTCAACGCGAGCTCGTGCAATTCAACCAGCCGGCGCTCTCGAACCGTCAGCTCATTGCCTCGCCAGCGAAAGTACCTTCGCGCGAGACTTTCCAGCATCCTGGCAAGAGAGAAGGCCGCAGGAGGACGGGGCGCTGCGCCCCGATGATCTCCGCGAATCGTAAACTCTCGGAGGGCCTCGTCACCACGCGCAAGCACAACGATGCTCTCGACGCTGTCGAACGAATATGTCGGAAACTCGCGAACAAGCCAGGCTTGCTCACGCCTGGCGAAACTAAGCGAGTCGTTGATCCAGGCGGAAGGAAGGCGCAATCCATCGGTTCCCTCCACCCAACTCAAGATCGGTCCCAGATGCCCGAGGACCTCGGGAGGCAGCTCACTTCTCATGAGGTTCCGTCTGGATTACCTTCGGCCTCTTCTGGAGGGCCTGGAGTAGATACTTTCCGAGTGTCCTGCTCACCCTCAACCTCCAGACTCTAGGACTAGACCAGTTCCGTGTCGTCGAAGAATGGCGAGTCGGGAAACCGTACCCGTCTCAGATCTTGAAGAGCCGGCTCACCCTCGCTTCTGGCACCAAGATAGGGCAGCTGACGATGCTGACCAATCTCAAGCCGGTTGTTGCGAGCTTTCTCTCCCGCCGGACTTGTCCACCATCGGTCGATTTCGTCTCGATCGCTCGAGGCAAGCAGCGGATAAATGAAAGGGCATGTCCCCAATAGCTGCACGAGAAGCGAGCGTTGAAATGCGCTCTTCCCCTGGGAGATCTTCTGCCGATCCGATTCGTAAGTTTCCACCGCCAGATAGCGAAGTGTCACACCGAGCGAGCCTGCCAACAAGTCTGCGCCTGTCCAGCACTTGGCAGGTTGACGAAAGAAGTCGGTTTGAAGCCTCGACCAGTAGACACCGAGTAGATCGTTGGCATGCAGCTTTCTCAGAACACATTCCTTCCAACGATCCTCTCCAGCACCTCTTTCGAACTGCAAGGGCTCGATCCTAAAAGCTGTTGGATGAAAGAGATCGACCCATCCCATGATCTGTTCCACGAGAAGCGCCTCGGGGGAACCGTCGCCAAGTGAGGGTCGCTCACGACGGAGCTTCGCAGCGTTCATATACGCATCGGGCGGCTTTGTCGCTTGCCGACGAACTGTCCCCTGGATCAAAAAATCATCAAGCTGCTTGCGAAGAGTCTCTTCAATATACTTCTTTCTTCGCCGTTCAGTCTCTTCTCTGATCCACTCTTTGGCAGCAGCGCTTCTCTCGCCGGAGGCATCCTTCTCCTGCGCCTTGGGCTCACCTTCAATCTCGCGTAGGACACGGACGTCGTTCTCGAGGAGGCGCGCCGCGAGCGTCAATCCACGCCAGAGTGAAACTGCCGCCCAGGGAACCCCATGCTCATACCCGGCGTTCCCCCAGATCTCTAAAAGGAGTTGATTCCAACCTGACGTTGGCTCCTCAGGATTGAGAATCCTTGCTGTCGCCTCGACGTCCACGAGTAGAGTCCCCGGCGTGAAGATCTGCTCGTTGGAGAGAATCTCCCGCATTGCCTGCGTCGCCGAGGCCCGCAGTGTCCAGCCCTCCGCTCGAACCACGGGTACATCAGGGTCAGTGTTGTTCTGCGCGTTCTTCCGGTGTCTCGCCAGGGTTTGAGGAAGATAAAACCCCATCCACAGATCGACAAACCAGATGAGCATCTTTCGGGTCGACACGCTGTGTGGGTGACCATGACGCTCGCCCTCATTCTCGTGCATTGATGGACGAAAGGCGTTGGCAGCCAACAACGAGAGAATGAAACCTCTTCGGTCATCCGTGCGAGTGCGCCAGCGCTGGAGAAACCGGCGGCGAGACTCCAACCGCTGCGACAAGATCCCATCGAGAACAACGGCCCGCAGATTGCTCCGTGACCAGCTATAAAGATCCTCTAGATGGAGATCCATTTCTTTCAGGACATCTCTGTGAGCGCTCAACATCGACCAAGCAACCTGGTCAAACACCGCCGACCAGGCCTTCGGGCTCCGCGCCGAGTCGTTGGCCTCTGGCCTTTGTGGAATCCCATAGGCATTCGAGCCAGGACAGCGATCCGTTCCCTCGCCTCGGGGCCCGCCAGGAAGAGCAGTGACATATTGGTGTGCGTTGGCTGCGACGAGTGCGTCAAGAATCTGAATCTGGCGGCGAAGCGTCGATGGTCTGAGTGGCTGCCGAATTCTCTCGACTTGCGGCCACTCGGCGGTCCCAAAGAGAAGCGCCGAGCTGATCTCTAGAAGCTCTCGAACGTCGAACGTCGGCCTTTCCCTAGGTAGGAACTCCGCCGAGTTGATTCGGACCACCGCTTGCTGGACACGAGCAGGTGCCGAGCCCATTCGAATCCGATTTCGGACGGGGAAGAGTTTCGACAAGAATTGCAGAGCAAGGCTTTCGGGCAGACTGAGGTCCGTCGCCGCCTCGCCCAG
Organism: Acidobacteriota bacterium; assembly: GCA_038530905.1. GTDB lineage: Bacteria > Acidobacteriota > Thermoanaerobaculia > Multivoradales > J023 > JAUIJL01. The sequence goes on along the minus strand of JBCBCF010000127.1, from coordinate 7,112 downwards.
CACATGACTGTCACGAGCCTGCGCAATCTGATCCTCGAAATGCCCGATCAGCATCTCTTCAGCCAGCCGACTGCTGAAGGTGAAGACCGGCACCAGCTGCGGATGAAGCAAGTACCGGTGGTACATCTCGAGAACCTGCAAGAGGCCCTTGAATGACATGTCAGCATCGTCTACCGGAAGCAGCAGGAGCGCATCGGGACCGGGTCCAGCCAGGGAGCCGACGAGCCGATCGAGGAAGTGGTCGACCTTCTGCTTGAGCCGTAGGCTGCTCGTATGCCGCTCCAACTGTTCGAGGCTCATCCCGAGAGCGTCAGCTCCGTGTCGGCTCGTCTGCGGGTTCACGACCTGAAGGTATTCGCTCGCTTCATGAAAAGCTTGCTCGACAGGAGACAGGATCTGAGTCTGCAGATCGTCAGGATTCAGCTCCTTGCGGCGCCGAGCGTCGGCCTCCAAAGCATTGGCGAAGAACGCATACAAGAAATTGTCATGATCTGAGAATAGTGTTGGCTGAATGAGGTCCAGGGGCACAACTTCCGACAGTGTCGGTCTTGTCTCGCCTTTTTCGAAAGCCCGACCTTCGTCGTTCTTCGTCTCGCGATACCTCTGACAAAGAGTCCTGAGGAGACTGCTCTTCCCGGATCCGAAACTGCCGAAGATCGCCACCGAATGGAGAAGCCTTCGATCCTTTTTTTGTTCGGTATCGTCATGGACTCGACGACGATCTTGACCACCGCCCCGCCGACGAATCTCTTGGGTTCTGAGGGTCATCTGATGATCTTCGATCCCGAGACGAATGCGCTCGATCTCCTCTTCCCAGAGGCTCTCGTCGGCTGGATACGATCGGGCAGCTCGAGAACTGACGAGATCAATAACGTAAGGGCGTTCACACATCGGCTCAGCTCCTCTGCTGATTGATTCGTTGACTCAGATCTTCAAGATCTTCGCGGAATCTCAGCGCCCAAGTTTCGGTCTCTCGCCGAACAGTTTCATGACACTTCGCGAGAAGACGACGATCCATGTGGATCAGGCTCCGGACTTGCTCACTCGTTGAAGCCGACGAGATCTTCCAGCAAGCGAGCATCTCTTGGCGCCGGAGGAGGTGAATCTCGAGGAGCTGCTGAAGAGCAAACGATGTTCTGACATAGCGCTGCCAGCCCGCCGAATAACCCAACGATTGGAGCACGGCAAAGATCGCCGCGGCGACTCCAAACGCAGCATAGCCAAGATCTAGCATGATCAGGTCTTCAGCAATCAGATTTCCGACAGGCACCAAGAAACCAATGGCGGCGGACAGGACGATCATCAAGCGGAGTGTTTTCGTCTTGGCGCCATGCCGGGCCCGCTCTCTCCAATACCAATCGATGGCCGATCTGACACGCCGAACCACCCGGCGATGAATCTCTTCAGCTCGCTTCAATTCCGAGTCATCTTCAGGGACGTCAACCAATCCAGCATCTTCGAAGATCTGGTTCCAATCCTTGGAAACACTCCGCCGATCACCTTCCTCAATCTCGTTCCGAGTCATCTTGAGGCCTCCTTCTTAGAGAACGCGCAGAGAGTCGACACGGTGGCTCACCGCCGCTCGCATCTGGCGATCCGCGACAACCGAACTCGCCAGCATGCTCCTCAACGATCTCGTCTCTACGTCCCTCCACGTCGCCGCGACGCGCTCTCGGCTGACGAAGATCGACGCTCTGGCCTCTCTTCTCGCAAGGCTCTCGGACGATGAGGTCGAGGTCGGGGTCGGCTTTCTGACTGGAGGGATGCGGCAGGGGAAGATCGGGATCGGGGTGAAGGCCGCTCGAGCGGCGTTGGCCGAGGATGCCGAGACCGAGGTGGCTTCCCTGACGCTGATGGAGGTCGATCAGACGTTCTCGGAGATCCAAGGGCTGACCGGGCCAGGGTCGGGACGGGCGCGCATCGAGCAGTTGAGTTCACTTTTTTCTCGTGCGACGGCGGAGGAACGCAGGTTTTTGTCGCAGCTGGTCGTCGGTGAGTTGCGCCAAGGCGCGCTCGAAGGCGTCATGGCGGAAGCCGTGGCGACGGCGGCCTCGCTCGATGGTGCTGCGGTGCGACGGGCGGCGATGGTGGCGGGAGATCTGCGGGCCATTGCGGTGGCGGCGCTGCGCGAGGGCGAGGCGGGGCTCGCCGCCTTTGAGATCACGGTGCTGCGGCCGCTTCAGCCGATGCTCGCCTCGCCGGCCGACGACGTCGCCAGCGCGATGGCGGAGCTGATCGACGACGATGGCGACGCCGCAGCGCTGGTCGAGTGGAAGCTCGACGGAGCGCGGGTGCAGGTGCATCGCACGGGCGACGTGGTGCGCGTCTACACGCGCCGACTGCACGACGTGACGGCCGCCGTGCCGGAGTTGGTCGAGGCGACTCTCGCCCTCGACGTCGAGACGGCGATTCTCGACGGCGAAACGATCGCGCTGCGCGACGACGGCTCGCCGCACCCGTTCCAAACCACGATGCGCCGCTTCGGTCGACGGCTCGACGTCGAGGCGATGCGCCGCGAGCTGCCGCTCTCGATCTTCTTCTTCGATCTGCTCTTTCTCGACGGCGCAGCGATGATCGACCGGCCGCTCAGCGAACGGCTCGACGCCCTTGCCGAGTGCGTTCCCGAGAGACTGCGCGTGCCGTCGCGCCGGCTCTCGGATCTCGCCGAAGCCGAGCGCTTCGTCGCCGACGCCATCCAGCGCGGCCACGAAGGGGCGATGGCGAAGAACCTCACCGCGCCCTATGCCGCCGGGTCGCGCGGCCGCGCGTGGCTCAAGCTGAAGCCCGTCCACACCCTCGATCTCGTGGTCCTCGCGGCCGAGTGGGGCAGCGGCCGTCGGCGCGGCACGCTGTCGAATCTCCATCTTGGCGCCCGCGACGCCGAACGCGGCGGTTTCGTCATGCTCGGCAAGACCTTCAAGGGCCTCACCGACGCGCTGCTCACCTGGCAGACGCGGGAGCTGCTGGCGCGCGAGGTCGAGCGCACCCGCCGCGCCGTGGTCGTGCGGCCCGAGCTCGTGGTCGAGATCGCGTTCAACGACGTTCAGGCCAGCACTCGCTACGCCGGCGGCCTGGCCCTGCGCTTCGCCCGCGTCAAGCGCTATCGGACCGACAAGACGGCCGACGAGGCCGACAGCTTCGACGCCGTCCGCCAGATCTACTCTTCGGCGACCGGACTGGAGCCCCCACCGCGCTAAGAACTTCGGTCGAACCGCTCCTCCTCGGACGATAGACTGAGCGGCCCACACCCCGGAGGACGACATGCTCGAGGAGCTGAGCAAGATCGACACCGCCACCGTCGGCGAGCTGCGCGAGATCCGCCAGCGGCAGACGACGCTCGACGAACGGCTGGCCAAGCTCGAGGAGCGCCAGGACCAGGTCTCACCGGCCGTCTATGCCCGCGTCGGCGACGACTATCGGCGCCAGCAGGGCGAACTGCGGGAGCAGGCCCGGCCACTCGAGACGACTGTGCGCCGCGAGGCTGCCCGGCTCGACGACATCCTCGAGGAAGCGAAGCGACGGGTCTCGGCCACGGAGCTGGATCAGGAGGAGGTTCTGCTGCGTCACGAGCTGGGCGAGCTCGACGACGGTTCCTTCGCCGAGCGTCGCGACGAGCTCGACGAACGGCTGATCGCCGAACGGCAGGCGTTCGAGGAAGCGGGGCAATTGCATCGCATGGTGCTCGACGTGCTCGGCCCCGCGGCCGAAGAGAGCAACGAGGACGAGCCAGCGGCGGCCGGGGACAGCGCTCCAGAAGAGTCTGCACCTGAGGCAGCGATCGATGATCCGATAGCGAATGCCGACGACCTAGCGGCGAGCGCCGAGGACCCATCGTCGCGCGCCGACGAGGCAGAGAACGACGCCGGCGCCGCGTCGAGCGACGACGCACCCGCTGCCAGAGAAGAAGAGGCCGACGACGAAGAGGCCGACGACGACGAGGACGGCGAGGCTGATAAGTCGGCAGCCGAGCCGGGCGACGACAGCGAGACGGATCTGGCATCGGCAGAAGCCGACGGCGCAGCCGAGGCCGACTCTTCCTCGGATGCTCCGGCAAGCGACGCCGAGCCGGCTGGGAACCCGCCCGCGGCGCCGACCTCGACGGCCGGTCCGATGGACGTCGGGGCCACCGTCCGGCAGCGCGATCCGCTCTTTCCGCCGCCTCCACCGGGCGGCCAGACCCCTGGCGAGCCAGCGGCCGCGCGTCTCCCCAATCTCGACACCGCGCCGACGACCGAGATGGCCGCCGAACCGCTCGAACCGCCGACCTCTCTTCTGCAGCCGCCGGGGGATGCCGAGCCTGAGGTTGGGGCCACGCGCGTCGGCGCCCTGGCGACACTCATCATGGTCAGCGATCGCGGCGAGGAGAAGCGATTTGCCCTCGGCGTGGGCGTGCAGACGATCGGTCGCACAATCGACAACGACATCTGCGTGCCGGGGCTGACCGTCTCGCGACGCCACGCCAAAATCGAGTTCACCAACGCCGGCTTCCGCATCGTCGATACCGGCTCTGAGAACGGTCTTTGGTTCGCCGGCGATCGGATCGAGGACCGCCTGCTCGAGGACGGCGATCGGATCGAAGTCGGCTCGGCCGAGAAAGCGTTGATCTTCCAGCGCAATCCGGCGGCGGCCGGCTGACGCCTTCCCCGCGTCAGACCGCGAAGGTCTCGAGGCGCTTGAGCGACAGCTCGCAGAATCGCCGGGCCAGCGCCGCTTCGTCACCCGGAGGCGGCAGCCCGGCCAGGCAATCGATCGCGCGGCGGCAGGCGCGTGCCGCGACGGCGGGCGACGGCAGGCGTCCCGCGTCGAGCCCGAGAGCATCACGCCGCGCCGGAGCCGCCCGAAACGCGCCGAGATAGACCTCGAGTCGCCCGCCGTCTGGCGCCTCGGCCTCGACACCCAGCAGCTGCTTCGCCAGGTCGGGATCGTACGCGCCCTCGACTCGCAACAGCGCCACCCAATCGGCCAGCACCTCGTCGAGTAGGCGTCGAGGAGTGCGTCCGAAGACGCGGCGAAACAGCGCGTGCGCTGCCTCATGTTCCAGGCGCAGACTCCAAGACGTCCGCCGCCAGGGCTCGGGATCGCGCCCGGGCGGTAGAACGCCCGCATAGGGCCCCTCGGAAAGCAGAACGAGACGCTCATCAGCCGCCCGGGCCGCGTCTGAGCTTCGATCGCTCGCGTCGGCCGAGCGGCGGCGACCCAGGCCGGTCACCAGCAGCGCGCCGAGCGTCGGCGGGACGCGCGGACGTCGGCCACCGCGGAGGGCCGCCTGGCTTTGAACGAGGCGCTCGAAATCCGCACGCGCGGGGGCCGTGATCGTCGGCAGCGCACCCGCCCACGCCGCGTGAACCTCGAGCACGATCGTCGAGCGGGCAGCCCACGGGGCGGCTCCGGCGTCGAGCCCGAGGTGCTCTTCGAGGAAAGCCACGGCATCACCGCGTCCGTCGGCGATCTGCGCCGCGGCCCGCCGCCAGACGCCCGTCCACGGCTCGTCGCCGAGAGGGCAGTCGAGCTGGCGCAGCACCCCGTGCCACGCCGCCGGTCGCCGCGGCGGCCGCTCGAGGTCGATCACGCGATCTGGCGGCGCGCCAGTCGGGCGAAGCGACCGTCGAGCCGCATCAGCTCCTCGTACGTCCCCTGCTCGACGATCTCGCCGCCCTCGAGGTAGCAAATCGTGTCGGCCCCGATCACCGTCGTCAGCCGATGGGCGATCACGATGCGGGTGGCGTGCAGCCGGTCGAGAGACTCGGTGACGATCGCCTGATTGCGGTTGTCGAGCGCGCTCGTCGCCTCGTCCATGAACAAGATCCGCGGCTTGTTGACGACCGCGCGGGCGATGAGCAGCCGCTGCCGCTGACCGCCCGAGAAGCCACCCCCACCTTCCGAGACGTAGGTGTGCATGCCCATCGGCATGTTGCGGATGTCTTCTTCGAGACCGGCCATGCGGGCAGCGTCCCACGCCTCCTCGAGGGTGCGCGACGTCGTGCCGACGATGTTGCGGAAGACGTCCGCCGGCAGCACCTTGCTCTCCTGCAGAACGACGCCGAGCTGTTGGCGCACCTCGCGCAAGTCAAGATGACCAAGATCGAGCCCGTCGTAGTAGATCGAGCCCTTGGCCGGCCGCTCGAAGCCCAGCATCAGGCGCATCAGCGTCGACTTGCCGGAGCCGGAGGCACCGACGAAGGCAACGAACTCGCCCGGCCGGATGCGCAGGCTGACGTCCTTGATGATCCAGGGACCGTCGTCTTGATAACGGAAGTGCAAATGCGAAAGCTCGATCTCGCCCTTGAGCTTGCCGGGATAGGCCTTGGATGCGTCGACTTCGGGCTCTGTGTCGAGAATTGGCGCCAGACGCTCGTAGAGCGGCACGGCCTCCAGCAGTTCGAGCGACGCGGTGGCCAGCGACTGCATGGCGGTCAAGAAGAGGGCGTAGGCCGCTGAAAACGCGATGAACTCGCCCGTGGTCAGCCCGGTGCCGCCTGACGCCAGGGCCTTTTCCTGAGAGCTTGCGACCAGGTAGAAGATGGCGATCGACGAGAAGACGGGAAAGCCGGCGTTCCACGTCGCCACCGCGTTCTGGATGCGGCCGACCGTGAAGGCAACGCGTCGCTGCTCGCTGAAGCGCTCCGCCCAGACGCGGAAGGCGTGATCCTCGGAACCGCTGACGCGCAGCTTCGAGACGCCCGAAATGAGCTGCAGCACCAGGCCGCTGATCGTGCCCTGCAGCTCGAAGAGCCGGCGCTGGTGGCGGAGCTGCGTGTGGTTCGCCAGCGTCGTGAAGCTGACGAAGATGATCGTCAAAAAGACGGCGAGCAGCGCCAGCGGCACCGAGTAATAGAACATCAAGGCGAAGTAGAAGAGCGAGCTGAAGGCGCCGAGCACCGCCGCCACGCCGGCGCCCGAGAGCAGGCCACGGATGGCGTTGACGCCGGCCGCTCGATTCGCCAAATCGCCCGCCGCGTAGTCGCGAAAAAACCCCGATGGCAGGTCGAGCAGCCGATCCCACACCGCCGACTGCACGGCGTAGTCCATCTTGCCTTGAATGCGCAGCACGGCGATGGACTGCACGAGCTTGTAGGCCGCCGTGACGAGCGCGGCGACGATCAGCGCGGCGG
>JBCBCF010000126.1:0-12107 GCA_038530905.1 Acidobacteriota bacterium | reverse complement strand
CGAGGTGCTCGAGTGCCGCGAGCAATCGATCAATGCCCATCGAGGCACCAACCGCAGGCACCGCCTCGCCGAGGAAACGCTTGACCAAGCCGTCGTAGCGGCCGCCGGCGAAGACGGTGCCGAACTGCGGCGCATCGATCAGGCCAGCCTCGAAGACCGGCCCCGTGTAATAGGCCAGGCCCCGCGCGATCGAGACGTCGAGCGCCACACGATCGTCGCCGTAGCCGAGCGACGCCAGCCGATCCGAAATCTCCTCGACGCCGTCGATGGCTGCCTCCGCGCCGTCGACCGACGCGAAGAGGTCGCGCAGACGGCCGAGGACGTCGGCACGCCCGTCTCCGCCGAGCGTCAGGAAGGAGCGGATCTTCGCCACCTGGGCCTCCTCGAGACCCAGGCCGGGAATGCGCGATCCCGACGCGTCGACGTAGCCGCTGCTCAGCTCCAGCTCGACCTTCTCCAGCCCGAGCTTGTCGAGCTTGTCCAGGACGCGAAAGACCTCTCGATCCCGCTCGCGCGGAATCCTCGCGAAATCGAGGAGCGAGTCGAGCAGCGTCCGACTCGAAAAACGCACGCGGTACGGACCCACCTCGAGCACCTCGAGGGTGTCGCACATGGCCGCCATGATCTCGACGTCTGCGAGATGCGACGGCGCGCCGACCGAGTCGATGTCGAATTGAGTGAACTCGCGGTAGCGTCCCTTGTCCGGCTTGTCGCCGCGCCAAACCTGCGCCACCTGGTAGCGGCGGAACGGCCGGCTGAGATCCCGATGCTGCGCCACGACACGAGCCAACGGCACGGTCAGATCAAACCGCAGGCCAAGCGCCTCACCCTCGGGATTCGACGCGGTGAAGATCTGCGACGTCGCCTCGTCGCCTGGCTCTGCGCCGAGCAGCACGTCGAGATACTCGACCGCCGGCGTCGCCAGTGGCGAGAACCCGTAGCGCTCGTAGACCCCGCGCACACCGTCGATCAGCCGCTGGCGCTCCATCTGCAGCTCCGGCAGAAGATCACGCAGGCCGCGGGACGATCGCGCCTGCACACGCTTCGACTTCTTTTTTTTCTTCTTTCTGCCGCCCGTTGACGGGGTCGGCGCCGGCTCGCCACGCTCGGTGTCTGTCGGGTCTCCCATCGCCGTCAGCCCTCGAAGCGCTCGATGACGCCGAGCACGTCGTCGATGTCCTGCGGCGTGTGATCGGCCGAGACCTGAAAGCGGATGCTCTGATCGCCCTGCGGCACGACCGGGTAGTTCAGACCCGTGGCCAGCACGCCGTGCGCGTAGAGATGCGCCACCAGCGCCGCGGTGCGCGCCGTGTCGCGCACCATCAGCGGCACCACCGGATGATCTCCCGGCAGCGTCTCGTGGCCCAGATCGGTCAGACCACGCTGAAAGCGCCGAGTCATGGACCGGAGATGCTCCAGACGTTCGCGGCCGGCCGCGCTGTCGACGACGCTCAGCGACGCCGTCGCCGCGGCGCACTCGCCGACCGTGATCGGATTCGAGTAGATATAGGTCGGCGCCGTCTCGCGGAGAAAGCGCACGAGTTCTGGGCGACCGACCACATAGCCGCCGTTGACGCCGAACGCCTTGCCGAGAGTGGCGACGAGGATGTCGGCCTCGGTGCCGGCGACCTCTTCGGTGCCCCGGCCCGTTTCGCCGAAGGCGCCGACGCCATGCGAATCGTCGACCACCAGGATCGCGTCTTCTTCGTAGCGCTCGGAGTGACGGCGCACGAGCTGCTGGATCTCGGCGAGCGGCGCGCTCGAGCCGCGCATCGAGAAGATCCCGTCGGTGACGACGAGGGCGCGCCGACCGGAGCCTGCCGCTAGCGCCGCATCGAGGCTCTCCAGGTCGAGATGGCGGTAGATCTTTTTTTCCTTCGGCCGCGCCAGCCGCATCGCGTTGATGATGCAGTTGTGGTTCAGCTCGTCGGAGATCACGGTCGTCTCGGACGTGATCAACGGCACGATGACGCCCAGCACCGTCGCGTAGGCCGAACTGAAGATCATGCCCGCCGGGCGGCCGTGGAAGGCGGCGAGCGACGCCTCCAGCTCGACATGGTGCCGATAGGTTCCGCTGATGAAGCGGACGGCGCCGGGACCAGCGCCGAACCTCGCGGTGGCCTCTTCCTCGGCCGCCATCACCTCCGGATGGCGCGCCAGGCCGAGGTAGTCGTTCGAGTTCATCCGCAGAAATTGGGTCTCGCCTTCACCGGCGAGGAGGTATCGGGGACCCCGGACGCCGCCGCCGTCCACCACGCCCACGACCACGGCCTCTTCGCCCTTGGCGGTGCCTTGCTCCTCGAGATCAGCGACGTGGCGGGCGAGTGCGGCGTGAAAACGGTCGGTCATCGGGTGGTCTCCGTCGGTCGAGGGGCCTCGGTCGAGCCGATGCCCAGGTGGTGCAGCATGTCGGCGACCATCGCCGCGAGATCGTAGGCCGGGCGCCATCCCCATTCCTCCCGCGCCGCCGAGTCGTCGAGGCGATCGGGCCACGACTCGGCGATGGGCTGGCGCACGTCGCGATCGACCGCGTAGTCGATCGTGAACCGCGGCAGATGACGACGGATCTCACGCGCCATCTCGGCCGGCGTCACGCTCACCGCGGTGATGTTGAAGGCGTTGCGGTGCGCCAAGCGCGATGCGTCGGCCTCCATCAGCTCGATCGCCGCACGCGTGGCGTCGGGCATGTACATGAGGTCGAGGCGGGTGTCGGGCTCGAGAAAGCAGGTGTAGGCCCCATCGCGCACCGCCGCATGGAAGATCTCGACCGCCCAGTCGGTGGTGCCGCCGCCAGCCGGGGCGGTGTGCGAAACGAGCCCCGGATAGCGCAGCCCGCGCGCGTCGACGCCATAGCGATCGGCGTAGAAGTCGCACAGCAGCTCCCCCGCGACCTTCGTGATGCCGTACATCGACGTCGGGCGCTGGACGGTGTCCTGCGGCGTCGGATCCTTGGGGGTCGACGGACCAAAGGCACCGATCGAGCTGGGAACGAAGATCGCCGCGCCCGCCTCGCGCACCGCCTCGAGCGCCAGGCGCAGGCCACCGACGTTGAGCTCCCAGGCCCGCCACGGATCGTGTGCCGAACGCGCCGACAAAAGCGCGGGCAGATGGAAGAGCGTGTCCGCGCGATGGCGGCGGAGCACGTCGAGCACGGAGCCCGGTCGCAAGCAGTCCACGGCCTGGAAGGGGCCGGAATCGAGCGCCTCGGGCTGCCGGATATCGGTTGCCAAGACCGCGTCGGCGCCGTAGCGCTCACGCAGAGCGCGGGTCAGCTCCGTGCCGATCTGGCCGGCCGCTCCTGTCACCACAATGCGTTGCACGGCGGAACGAATCCTCTCTCGAACGGGATGCAGCGAACGAGCCGCGATGTCGTCGGCGCGTGCGAGCGTGCCGGCCAGACGACAGAGATCTCGACACCGCCGCCTCCTCGGGAGGAGGCGGCGGCGAGCGGCGGACAGAGCCTCGGCGGCGCCGCAGATTGTAGCCGAGCCAGCCGAGAGCTCGGATCAGGATTCGCCGCCGGACTCCGCCTCGCGCGCCTCCTCCATCGGGCTCTTCGGAATCTTGTTCTTGCGCAAGCGGAACGGAATCGCTTCGGGCTCAGCCGGCCAGAGATTGTTGGTGCGATCAGCGTCGGCGATCTCGCGCCGCGGGTCGAGCTCGATGGCGACCAGCTCCTGATCGCTGATCACGAGCTTCGACGTCTTCGTCGAGTTGGCGCGCCAGATCTCGGCAGGCAGCGTCATCTCTTCAACCGAGCCGTCGGCGTAGGTCAAACGCAGCGGCACGGGCATGACCAAACCGCCCTCGTTGACCAGGTCGATGACATAGAACCGGCGGTCGACGTCGAGCAGCTCTCGCTCCCACGGATCGAGCTTCTCGAGGAGCTCTTTGTAGTCCCGACGATCCTTCTCCGTGACGTCGAATTGGTCGAACTCGTTGTAGAAGTCGCGCAGGGCCGGATAGCGGTCCACCCGCTTCTCCATCGGTCCGAAGCCTTCTTCGCGACGTGTCGTCGGCTTCTCGTCCTCGAGCTGTCGACGCTTCGGCTTCTCGCGGTCCGGATCGCGGCTGTCGAGCTCGTAGAGGCGAACGCCGGTGAGACCGACATCGACGTGGTCCGTGGTGTAGAACCAGCCTCTCCAGAACCAGTCGAGATCGATTCCCGAGGCGTCTTCCATCGAGCGGAAGAAGTCGGCAGGCTGCGGACGCTTGAACATCCAGCGGCGCGAGTACTCCTGGAAGGCGAAGTCGAAGAGCTCGCGGCCGAGCACTGTCTCGCGCAGGATGTTGAGCGCCACCGCCGGCTTGGCGTACGCATTCGAGCCGAACTGCAGCAGCGACTCGGAGTTGGTCATGATCGGCACCTGCCACTCCGAGGTCATGTAGTCGACGATCTGCTCGGGCTCGCCACGGCGAGTCGGATAGCCCTCCTCCCAACGCGCTTCGGCGAGCGTCTGCACGAAGGTGTTGAGCCCTTCGTCCATCCAGGTCCACTGCCGCTCGTCCGAGTTGACGATCATCGGGAAGTAGTTGTGGCCGATCTCGTGGATGATCACGGAGATCAAACCGTACTTCGAGAACCGCCAGGCGCCGTCGGGCACCTGATGGCCGAAGTAATACCCCTCGTCGGTGGTGCGTGGGCCGTTGAAGCAAATCATCGGGTACTCCATGCCGCCGACCGGGCCGTTGACCGAGATCGCCACGGGATAGGGGTACTCGAACGTGTGCTCGGAGAAGACCTCGATGGTGTGGACGATCGCCTGCGTCGAGTAGGTGCTCCACAGCGGCTCGGCCTCGTTGGGGTAGAACGACATCGCCATCACCGGCTCGGTGTAGTCGCCGGTCGGACGGTTGTAGCCCCAAGCGTCCCAGATGAATTTGCGCGACGCGGCGAAGGCGAAGTCCCGGACGTTCTCGGCATGGAAGACCCACGTCTTGGTGCCCTCTCCACGGGCCGACTCGTTGGCTTCAGCCTCGTCGGGCGTGATGACGAAGATCGGCTCTGCGGCCGTCTTCGCCTGCTCCAGGCGCTCGCGCCAGACGGGTTTGAGGACCTCGTCTGGATTCTCCAGCGTGCCCGTGGCGGTGACCACATGATCAACAGGCGCCGTGATGCGCACCAGATAGTCGCCGAACTCGAGAGTGAACTCACCTCGGCCGAGGAACTGCTTATGCTGCCAGCCGTTGGTGTCCGTGTAGGCGGCCATCCGCGGGAACCACTGCGCGATCTCGTAGATGTAGTTGTCGTCCTCTTCGAAATACTCCGAGCCGGAGCGCAGGCGCACGGACACCGCATCCGGGATGCGATAGCTCCAGTCGACGGAGAAGGTCGTCATCTCGCCGGGCGCCAGCGGCTGCGGGAGGTCGATGCGCATCATGGTCTGCACGACCGTGTGCTCGAGCGGCTCGCCGGTCGCGCCACGAACCGCCGAGATGGTCGCCCCACCGTCGAATCCTTCGAGATAGAGCAGGCGGCGCAGACTCGAGTAGCCCATCGACGCCGGCTTGTCGTCGCGGCCCTCACGGAGCCGAGGAGCCATCTCGGCGCCACGACCCGGGGCGTCGGGCGCCAACAGGTTCGGATCGATCTGCATCCAGAGGTAGCGCAGCGTGTCGGGCGAGTTGTTGGTGTAAGTCACGGTTTCCGAGCCGACGAGACGCTGCTCGGCCTCGTCGAGCGTGACGTCGATTTCATAGTCGGCCTGCTGCTGCCAATAGTCGCGCCCTGGCGCCCCCGACGCCGTGCGCTCGGCGTTGGGCGTCGGCAGAATCTCCTCCAGCTGGCGGAACTTGTCGAAGTCGAACGCATCCGCCGCGACCGGCGGCGCGCTGAAGGCGACCAGCGCGGCAAGCACCGCACCAATAGACACCGCGCGACGCGCGCGGGTCGAGAGCATCGTGAAGAGCATGAGGGGAGTCACTCCATCGTCGAGGGCGGCGCGCCAGCGCTACCCGGTGGGGGATCGATGCGACCAGGACGCGCACCGTTTGCGTCGCGGCCAGGAATTCAGCACTGGAAAGACTTTGGCGAAAGGCGCAGTTTCGCACCTGCCGGCTCTCTTGGTCGGCGCGTCAAAACGACCGGCAACCCACGAGCCGCCCGGCCGGGCCCAACGCTGACGCAGAGCACACGGAGACCGACGCGCCAACCTACCGCCTGCTGGCGCGGTCAAAAAGGCGAACGACTCGCTGATGCCCTTCGCGCTCGGCCAGCGCCCTCGGAGTGATCCCGCTCTTCGCAGCGGCGAGAGGATCGGCGCCGGCGCCGACCAAGGCCGCAGCCACCGCGTAGTAGCCGCCGGCCGCGGCGTAGTGGAGGGCGGTCGCGCCGTTGCCGTCCCGTGCCGCGACGTCGGCCCCGGCGGCGATCAGCGCCGAGGCGGGTTCGAGGCGGTTCTGGAAGGCCGCGTAGTGCAGCGGGCCGCGGCCCCAGCCGTCGGCGAGATCGAGGTCGGCGCCACGAGCGATGAGTGTCTCGACGGCGCGCGCCTTCCCAGACGCCACCGCCAGACTCAGGCAGGTCTTGCCCTCGCCGTCGACATGATCCACCTCATGAGGCACCGCGAGGATGGCCTCGAGGACGTCTTCGTCGTCAGTGCGCAGAATGGCGCACAGCGGTCGCCGTCCCAGGGAATCGACCCGCTCGGTGAAGCCCGGCAGCTCGAGGAAGTCGCGGACGTCCCGCCGGTCCTCGGCATCGATGGCGGCGTAGAAGCCCGCGAGCGCGTCGTCCGCCGATCCTTCGCCCACCTCACCGGCTTCCTGGGCAAAGCCCGGGAGAGCGACCGCGAGGGCGATCGTCAGGACCAACAGAGGCGCGTGGGAGCCGTTCATTGCTCTCAGCATGTCACGCGCTCACGGAGGGCGCCTCGAGAAAGGGTCGCAGCTCCGGATGTCGGGTGCGGAGCGTCGAGGCGAGAGCTCCCGCTGCGTCGATCAACTCGAAATCCTCGAAGTCGAACCCGGGGCCGACGGTGCAAGCGACCAGTGTGAACCGGCCGGTGGTGCGCGCTCCCTGCCAAGCACCCGCCGGCACGACCGCAGTCGGCCGGTCTTCGCGTTCGACGGCGACCGGCCCGAGGCGCCGGCGCTCGACGCGATCGTCTTCAGAAAGCCACCACTGCAGATCCAGAGGATCGCCCTCCTGGAAGTGCCAAGCCTCGTCGGACACCACCCGGTGCAGGCGGCTCACCTCGCCCGCACGCAGGAGGAAAAAGATCACCGTGAGGGCGCTGCGCGTGCCGCGATCGCCGGAGGGGGAGACCTGCCTCGCCGAGCGAAAGATCTCTCGGAAATGGCCGCCTTCGGGATGCGGCTTGAGACCGAGCTCGGCGATCAACTGATCGGCCCGTGCGTCACCGTTCATCGGGCGACTCCCTGTCGCCGGGCGCTGCGCATCGGACACGTCCTCGTCATCCACTCGGATTCCTCAAGACCACAGGTGTTGCTTACGAAGCGCACGTCGTTCGCCTGGCGTCGTTCGCCCGGCATCGGCTTCCGATGGTAACGCGGCTGCGAAACGGCGCCTCTTGCAGCGCGAATCGATGCGGTACCCTCGCACTCTGTCCCGACGATGGCGCACCAGGAGAGCGCCACAGCCGATTCATCGCACAGAGTTCAAAGAGGACGACCATGGGTGTTCCTGCAGACGATCGAACGAGCGACGACCGGAGTGGAGAGTTCACAGGTCTCGGGCTGCTCGCCACATCGCGCGAGTGGATCGCCGCCAAAATGGAGAATCTCTCGGATCGACAGCTGCAGGCGATCCCGGCCGGCTGGAACAACAACCTGCTGTGGCAGATTGGGCACCTCGTCGTGACGCAGCCGATCATCTGCTACGGCCTGTCGGGCCTCCCGCTGCCGATCGACGACGAGCATCTGCCTCAGCTCCGCAAGGGGAGCTCGCCGGCAGACTGGACTGAGCCGCCCGATCGTGCCGAAATCATGCGCCTGTTCGTCGAGCTGCCGCGAACCTTCGCCGCCGATCTCGAGGCCGGCCGGTTCGACGGCGCGGTGACCGACTACCGCACCGCGGTCGGCTTCGAGATCCGGACGCTTCAGGAGGCGATCGACTTCAACGGCCTGCACGAAGGAATTCACTACGGTCAGATCATGGCGCTCGCTCGCCTCACCTCTTGAGCCGAGCGGCGCACCCAAGACCGCCTAGCTGATCAAACGCGCCAGGCCCTCGCCAAGCCAGGCGGTGAAAGAATGCGCTTCATGTCGCGTGCCCTTGCTGTCTGTCTGCTTTTGACGTCGTTGGCCGCGGCCCCCACGCCGGCCGCCCGGGTGAACGATCTCGAGGTCGATTCGGCGACCTATCTCGGCGGGCCGAACGACGACGCCGCGGGAGGCATCGTCTTGGCCCCCGATGGCACCGTCGTGGTCGGTGGCAGCTGGCCCGGACACGCGCCGGGCGATCTCGTCCTGCTGCCGGGCATGGCCGACGGAGGCTTGGTGCGCCTATCGGCCGACGGTCGCACCACTCTCGATCAGTTCCGCATCGGTGACCACGTCGCCGACGTCGAGCTGGCCAGCGACGGACGCTTCTTCGCCGCCGTCGTCGGCATCGGCGCGGTGATGGTCGATGCCGAGCTCGACAACGCCGATTGGATCGTGCCGCTCGGCAACGTCGCGCGGGCGGCGACCGGCGGCACCACCGCTGCTGTTCTAACCGACGGCGGCCGCGTATTGACCCGCGAGATCGCCGGGCCAGGGGTGGGTGACCGCACCTTCACCGACTCCGTTGTGGCCGACCTCGCGGTCTCGCCCGACGGCGAGACCATCGTCCTCACCGGCTACAACAATCGGTCGACGAACGGCACGCCGGTGCAGGTGCCCTTTCTTCGCGCGTTCGATCGCACGCTCACCACTGAGCGCTGGACGGCGTACGACTGGAGCGCCGCGCAGCTCGTGAGCGAGCAAGACTCCAGCCTCGCCGACAGCCGCGGCGTGCGCGTCGCGTTCGGCGCCGACGGCCAGCTCTACTTCGCCGGACGCACGGACGGCGGCAACAACACTTTCCGCTTCGATCCGCTGATCGTCGATCGACGCCTGACGACCGACGAGCTGATCTCATTCGACGAGCACAGCAGCACGGCCGGCATCAGCGGCGCCTCCGCCATCACGGTCTTCGCGCGCTTTGATTCGACGACGGGCGCCGTGCTCAAGCTGCAATACCTCTTGGCCCGCCTGTCGAACGGCAACGGCAACACGGTGGTGCCGGAAGCGATCACGGCAACGGCGGGAGGCGTGGTGCTGGTTGGCGGCCGCGCGTTCGCGACGATTCGCGACCGCGACCTGCAGGAACTCGGCGGACAGCCGGTCGGGCCGTACCAGAGCGGTGAGGCCTTCCTTCTCGTTGTCGATGCAGACTTCGGAGCGCGCGATGTCTGGACCGTTTTCACCGCCCCCGACGGAAGCCAAAACTCGACCGTCACGGGCGTCGCTGCCCGCGGCTCGCGGCTGGCCTGGTCCGTCAGCCTCGACAACTCGACGGCCCGCCTCCTGACCGTCGACGCGCTGCAGCCGACGCGCGACCTCGGCACGAGCGCCTGGGCTGCAAGCTGGCTGCGCGCGCTCTTCGTCGACGGCTTCGAGACCGGCGACCTCGAGGCTTGGGACTCCTCCTCCCCTTAGCCTGCAGTCTTTTTAGCCTGCAGTCTTTCTGCAGAACAACGCGCGAGCCATCGATCGCGCAAATCCCAGCGGCGGTTCAGCGCGCCGGCGGCGGCCGCACGTCCAGCCGATCTCGCTAGACCCACTCCACGCGGCGCGAACGGAACCAGGCGTCGAGAAGATGGATCTCGCCGGTCCCTTCGTCGAATCGATGCGGCTCGTGGAAGTGCCCGAGGAGCAGGCGGTCGTAGCCCTCGGCCAGGCGGCGCCGGGCGTAGGCGCGGATCGCAGCCTCGGGGATCGCGTCGCGATGCTTGAAGTTCGTCTGCGCCAGGCGCTCTTCTGTGCCCGCGACGGCGCGGCGTGCGATCGGCCCCGGCAGGCCGAGCACGAGGGCGCGCGCCGGAGAGCTCTTCGACAGCCAGCGCCAGAAGCGGTATCGCCAATCGTCGTCGTTCAGACCATCGCCATGGACTGCCAGCGCGCGACGCCCGTCGGCCAACGTCAGCGGCAGCTCGCGGACGATCGAATCGAAGGCGTCGGCATATGGCCCACGATCGAGGAAGAAGTCGCGATTGCCCTCGACGTAGTCGACTCGAAGGCCCGCAGCGCGCAGAGCGCGAATCTCGGGCACCACGCGGCGGACTTCCTCGGTTTCGAACTTCTGGCTGCCGACCCAGACGTGGAAGATGTCGCCGAGCAGCACCAGGTGGCGGCAACCCTGCGCCGGCAGGGCGCGAAGCTGCTCGACGAGGTCACGACCCTCACCGCCCGGGCCGCCCAGATGGGAGTCGGCGACGACGGCGATCGATCGTCCGTCAGCCGACGTCGACCGGCTCGCAGTGGTCACGTCAAACGATCTCGAGCGTCGGCCGCGTGCCGGCGGCGAGCTGAGTCTCGACCGCCTCCGCAACGCGCCGGAAGGCCGCGGCATGGTCGCCATCGGGCTCGGCGATGACGATGGGCTTGCCTGCATCGCCTCCCTCCACGACCGCCGGATCGAGCGGGATGGCACCGAGGAAGGGGCAGCCCAGAAGCTCCGCCGTGCGCCGCCCGCCGCCGCGCTTGAAGATGTCGATCACCTCGCCGCAGCACGGGCAGCGGAAACCCGACATGTTCTCGACGATGCCGGCGACCGGCACCTCGACCTTCTGAAACATGCCGAGCGCCTTGCGCGCGTCGATCAGGGCGACGTCTTGCGGCGTCGTCACGATGACGGAGGTCGACAGCGGCACCTGTTGCGTCAGCGTCAGCTGCGCGTCGCCCGTCCCGGGCGGCAGGTCAACGACCAAAATGTCGAGCTCACCCCATTTGACCTGCCCCAACATCTGCTGCAGCGCGCGCATCACCATGGGGCCGCGCCAGATCACCGGCGTGTCGACGTCGACCAAAAAGCCCAGCGACATCAACTTGACACCGAAACGCACGGGGGGCTCGATCGCCTCGCCATCGGTCCGCGGGCGCTCGTGGACGCCGAACATCATCGGCACGGATGGACCGTAGATATCCGCGTCGAGCAGACCCACGCGCCGCCCTAGACCGGCGAGAGTCACGGCGAGATTGCTCGCCACCGTCGACTTGCCGACGCCACCCTTGCCGCTCGCCACCGCCACCACGTGCTCGACGCCCGGCAGCAGGCCGGCATCGACCGTCACCGCGGTCTTGACCGTCTCGCGACGTTTGGGCGCCTCGACGTGCAAAGAGACCGAAGCTGCCACGACGTCATCGACCGCACGCACGGCACTCTCCGCGTCGGCGCGCGCCTGCTCAGCCGCCTCCGGATTGTGGGTCGACATATGAAGGACGACGGTCGCCGTCGAACCGTCGACGGCAACCTCACGCACGAAGCCGAACGACACGATGTCGCGGCTCATGCCGGGATAGCGCACGGTGCGCAGCGCGTCCCAGACGCGCGTCTCGAGATCTTGGGACATCGAACGTCGAATCCTGTCGGGTGGTTTGAACGTCGGTCGAAGGCGCGCGTCGGCGCCGGCCGTCGAGCGTATCGAACCCGACCCGCGCGCGTCTCAATCGTCGAACGCCAGGCGAGCGACCTCCGCGCGCACCTGCGCCGCCAACTCCCGACGGCCCGCTGCTCCGGCGCCACGGGTCGGAATCGGCCGGCCATAGCGCACGCGAACACGGCCGGGGCGCGTCCACAGGCTTCCCTTGCGGCGCACCCGCCCAGTGCCGCGCAGACCGATGGGAATCACCGGATGGCCCGTGCGCACAGCGAGCAGCACGCCACCGCGCTTGAAGGGCAGCAACTGACCGTCCGACGAGCGGGTCTCTTCGGGAAAGAGGATCAGCGAGCGACCGGTGCGCAGCTGATCGAGCGCCACGGCAAAGGTCTCCGCTGCTCGATCGCGATCGTGTCGATCGACCGGCACGAAGCCGGCGGCTCGCAGACCCGGACCGAAGAACGGGATGCGGAAAAGCGATCGCTTGGCGAGGAATCGAGCCTGGCCGGGGACGGAAAAGAGCAG
>JBCBCF010000125.1:0-12170 GCA_038530905.1 Acidobacteriota bacterium | reverse complement strand
GGCGCCGGCGTCCGCGTCTCTTCGGCGAGCGGCGGCATCCTCACGGGCGCGGTCTGGTTGTCTGCTGAAGACACGACGCTGTCGCGCCGCCGCGAGCCGCGCAGCCACTCTTGCAGCGGACCGATGAGCCGCAGCAGGCCGCTCGTCATCGAATCGTCGCCGTCGATCAGGCCTTCGAGACGGGTGATGAGCTCCTCCGTCGTTTGCAGCCGCTGCGAGGCCTTCTTGGCCAGAAGGCGATCGATCAGTCGTGAGAGGCCGGGCGAGATCTCGGGACGCAGATCACGGGCCGGAACGTGCGGGTCAGACGTCAGCCGCTTGAGGGTGACGAGGTCGGTGCGGCTCTCAAACGGCGAGACGCCGACGGCGGCTTCGTAAAGGAGCACGCCGAACGAGAAGAGGTCGGCTCGGTGATCGACCGGTTCTCCCAGGGCCTGCTCGGGCGCCATGACGCGGCACGTGCCGATCAAACCGTTCTGCGCCGTCAGGTCCGACTCGTCGTCCGCGAGGAACCGCTTGGCGACCCCGAAATCACTGATCTTCGGATGGCCGTCCTCGGTCACCAAGACGTTCTCGGTCTTGAGGTCGCGGTGGACGATGCCCGCCTCGTGCGCCGCCGCCAGGCCGCGGGCGATTTCGAGCGCCAGCTCGAGGACCAGCCGCTCGTCGAGAGGCCCGTCGCGCAACAGACGCCGCAGCGTCGTACACTCGACGAACTCCATGACGATGCAGTCGTGGCCGCCGTGCTCGAGCAGATCGTAGACGCGGACGATGTTCGGATGGTGGAGTCTGGCCGCCAGCCGCGCCTCGCGCCGGAATCGCGCACGGCGCTCGGGCCCGACCCGCGAGCCCGGGCGCAGACGTTTGATCGCCACGGGTCGATCGAGGCCGTCGTCGTGGCCGAGCAAGACCTCTCCCATGCCGCCCGCCGCCAGCCGGCGCAGCACACGATAGCGGCCCAGTTGCCGCGGAATCGACGACGGAGCGCGAGACATGACAAGGAGCTTAGCGCAGACATCGTGGCGAACTCCCGACTTTGAGGTAGCGATGAGGAATGCGCGAGAGGCATCGTTGATGCTGCGGTGGCATATGCAAGATGATGTGGCGCTCTGTCTGAACCAGATCTCCCTGAGGGTCCGCTCGCACCTCGGGAGAGCCCGGAGGCTGGGCACATGAGCGTTGCGGCCGCGCTGCGCCGGCGCGCGATGCGGGCAGCGGGTGCGTTGCCGCCGTCCCTCTTGAGGCGCCTGACCGGCCCGCCGATCGAGCGCGACGGCCAGACGCTCGATCCACTTCTCGGCCCGGTTCTGCGGGTGGCACGGAGGGGAGGCTCGGTCGAGCGGCGTGGAGTGCTGGGAGCTCGGCGCTGGATTCGGTCGCGCTCGAGCCTGCTGACGCCCGCCGCGCCGCGGGCGGTCGAGTGGCATGACGAGCCGCTAGCGCTCGCGGGCGGAGCTCGGTCGCTCATCGTGCGGCGCTATCGACCCAGCGGCGCCGAGCCGACGAACGGCCTGCTGATCTTCTTTCACGGCGGCGGTTGGGTCACCGGCAGCCTCGACTCGCACCACGGTGTCTGCGCGACACTGGCACAGCGCGCCGGCTGCGATGTGGCTTCTGTCGACTATCGGCTGGCGCCGGAGCATCCGTGGCCGGCGGCAGTGGACGACGCGGAGCAGGCGATGGTGGCTCTGGTCGAGCGCGAGGGCGACGGCGAAGGGCGGCCGATCGCGGTTGGCGGCGACAGCGCCGGCGGTCATCTAGCGGCCGTCGCCGCGCGCCATGCCCGCGCGCATGCCCTGCCACTCGCGGCGCAGCTCTTGGTCTATCCGGTCCTGATCGGCCGCGGTGCGGACCGGGCGCACGCCGAGAGCGCCTCGGTCCGGCTCTTCGGCGACGGGTTCGCTCTTGACACGAGCACGATGGGCTGGTTCTTCGAGCAGCATGTTGGAGGTCGCGACGGGATCGATCTGGACGATCCGCGGCTCTCGCCCGGGCGGGCCGACGATCTCGTCGGCCTGGCGCCGGCAGTCGTCGTCACCGCCGGTTTCGATGTGCTGCGCGACGAGGGAGAAGACTACGCCGAGCAGCTGGCGGCGGCCGGTGTCGCGACCCGATTCCGGCGTTTCCCGAGCCTTGTGCACGGCTTTCTGCACCTGGCCGGCGGGATTCCGACCGCCGATGCCGCTCTGAGCACGGTCGCCGATGATCTAGCCGACGCGCTCCGCGGTGAGTTGGACCCGCTCCGCAGTGATGTGGTGGCCTCCGGAGAAGCCTCCGAGTCGGCTGGCGATCGGCGTGACAGAGTCCAGTCATGACGACAGACACCCCACCGTCTTCCGCCGTCTCGTCTTCGCCCGACGCTGCGTCTGCATCCTCGGCGCGCGAGCACGATGTAGTCATGTTCGGGGCCTCCGGCTTCACCGGCCGGTTGACGGCCGAGGCGCTCGGCGCCCGCCTGGCTGGCGGCGCGGCACGCTGGGCGATCGCAGGCCGTCGTCGTGCACCCCTCGACGCGCTGGCCGACGAGATCGAACGTTCAGGAGGCTCTCGGCCAGGCGTTCGAATTGCCGATGTCGGCGACCCGTCGAGCCTGCGCGCTCTGGCCGCTTCGACGCGAGTCTTGGCAACCACCGTCGGCCCCTATGCGCGCTTCGGTGAGCCGGTGGTCGAGGCAGCGATCGCCGAAGGGTGTGATTACGCTGACATCACGGGCGAGCCGGAGTTCGTCGGTCGCGTGCTGGAGCGTCACGACGCTGCGGCCCGCGCGGCCGGCGTGCGGATCGTCAACTGCTGCGGTTTCGACAGCGTGCCGCATGACCTCGGGGCTCTCCTCGCCGTGCGCGCCCTCGGCAGCGAGGCGCCGATCGACCTCGAAGGGTTCGTCCGCGGTCGGGGCGAGGTCTCCGGCGGCACCTGGCGTTCGGCGCTCGAGGCCCTGGCCGATCCGGCGGCGACGCGACGCGCCATGCGTCGGATCGAGCCGACGCCTGGCCGTCGACTCTCAATGGGCGCGCGCCGCCCGAAGCGAGAGCGCCGGCTTGGCGGTCGGTGGGTCGCGCCGCTGCCGACCATCGACCCGTGGATCGTGCTGCGCTCCGCCGCGGCTCTCCCCGAGTACGGACCCCATTTTCGCTACGGTCATTATGTGCAGGTCGGCTCGACGCCGAAGCTCCTGATCGGCGGTGCGTCGCTGAGCGCTCTGGCGGTTGGCGCCCGCGTGCCGCCGGTGCGCACACTGCTGCTGCGTTGGCGCACCAGCGGCGAAGGGCCGAACGCCGAAACGCGGGCGCGCTCGCGATTTGAGGTCCGCTTCTTCGGGACGTCCGCCGGCCGCCAGGTCGAGGTCGAGGTGAGCGGCGGTGATCCGGGCTACGGCGAGACATCGAAGATGCTCGCCGAGTCGGCCTTGTCGCTGGCCTACGACGACCTGCCGGCACGTACCGGAGTGCTGACGCCAGCGGTGGCGCTCGGTGACGCTCTGATTGAGCGGCTGCGGGCCGGCGGCCTCGTCTTGCGCGTCGTCTGAGCCAGGCTGCCCATGCGCCTCTTCTCTCTCGACGAGGCGCGCGATCTTCATGGCACTCCGGTGCCGCCGCGAAAGATCGCGGCGATCGGCGGGTGGTACGCTGAGGGTCTCCAGAGTTTCTTCGCCGACTTTTTTGTCTCTCTTTCCTCTGCCCATGCCCAGCGCTGAATCTGTCAGCCGCCCTCTGCTCAACGAGGTCACGCGGCTTTTTGAGCGATCGGACAGCCTTGAGCTCTTCGTTCCTCAGGACACCGGGACCTTCGCTGTCGACCCGGCCCTACTCGAGAAGATCTTCGCGCTGATCGACGACACCACCAACACGCTCGGCGAGTTGGGCGATCGACTCGACGCTGCGGCGCCCGAAGATCTGTCCGAGGCGGCCGCCGGCGACGGTGATGTGGCGCAGGCCAACCTGTCGCCCCGCGAAGTGGCCGATCTCGCTTTCGTCGCGCGCGCTGAGCTGACCGATCTCCGGCGCCTGCTGCAGGCGGCGGTCGATCGGCGCAACGCCTGGAAGATCGCCGCTGAAGCAGATCGGGCCCTCCATCGCGTGCCGCGTTCTTTGATCCCGATCGAGGCGGCCTTGCGTCATTGGCTCGGTGAAGACCCGATCGAGCGACGCAGCTTCGATCTCGATGACGCGCTTGAGATTCGCCGCCAGTATGCGCGCCTTTGGCTCGAAGCCCATCGCTTGGGCGACGTCGACTCGGTCGAGGTGCGCGATCGCCTCCGTCACTTCGCCGATCTCTTGGCCATGCTGCGCCGGAACGCGATCTATCCCTACCTCCGCATCGACGATCGCTACGAGCTGCGTCAGCTGCAGAAGCGGATTCTCGGCTACCTGGACGACGACGGCGCCGATGCAGAAACCGGCCGGCGGATGTGGCAGGACCTGGTGGGGTTTGTGTCGCTCCTCATGCAGATCAGCCGGCGCGAAGAGCTGCGCGAACATGATCGCCTGCTGGTGGCGCGGACGCTGCGCTCGATCGCCAAGCCGCTGGGCCCCGGGCCGACCGGCGACGATCCGCTCGATGCGTCGGTGACCGCGGCATTGCGCGATCTGGCTTCCCTCGAGCCGTCGCTCGACGAGATCCTGGTTCGCTCGACGCCCCAGCCCGCCGCCGCTTTCGTAGGGCCCCTCGGTCGCCTGCGCGATCGCATGGCGCGTCGCTGAACCGCCGATGTCGGACGCGGGCACGCCGGCACACCAGCGCAACACCGACGCCATCTGTCATCAGCTGTTGGAGCATCTGGGCTCCTTCTATGACGAAGTGCGGGCAGTCGAGGTCCTGGCGCCGCCCGACACGGGCTTCTGGCGCCTTGATGCGTCTGTGGTGCATCGCGTGGAGGCGTATCTCGACGCGGCGATCCGTCTCTTCGGCGAGGTCGATGCTCTCGACCTGGCGGACGAAATGTCGGCCGGCGGCGTCGATGTCGGGCCGAGTGCTCTCGCTGAACGAGAGATGGCCGACATGGCCTGGGTCGCCAGCGCGGAGCTGAGCCGCCACCGTCGGGCATTGTTGGCCTCCCCGGAGCGCGTCCCGTGGGAGATCGCGGCGGATGTCGACCGCTCGCTCGGCCTGATTCGGCGCACGGTCGCTGCTCTCGAGAGCGCGCTGCGCCGGCGCCTCGGCGATGAACCCATCGAGCGCTCGGCAGTCGATCTCGACGAGGCCCTGGCCGTGCGACGCCGGCTGGCGCGGTTGTGGATCAGCGTGCAACGGCTTGATCGCCGGCTCGACAAGGACGGGTCTTCCAGAACCCAGCTCGAAGGATTTGTCGACCGGGTCGCGCTGCTGCGTCGCCAGCCGATCTATATGTCGTTTCGGATCTTGGACCGCTACGAGCTGCGTCAGCTTCAGAAGCGCGTCCGGGCGCTTTTGGATGACCCGGAGGCTGCAGCGGAAGACGGCCGGCGGCTCTGGCAGGACGTGGTGGGGTTCGTGTCACTGACGATGCGCATCGATGAGCGCGACGAACTGCGCAGGCACGATCGCCAGCTGGTCAAACGTGTTCTCCGGGCGCTGGAAGAGACGCCGGAGACCTCTCTCGACCTGGTCGACGGGGTCGCTTTGCGCGATCTGGCATCGCTCGAGCCGAGCCTCGACACCCTGCTCCTCGGTGACCGGCCGATCGAGTTGGACACGCTGCGCGAGCCGCTGCGCCGGCTGCTTGCCCGCTTCGATCCGAGCTGATGCGACCTCAGCGCGGGGCGACGAGGCCCGCGTCCGCGAAGACCCGTCGCCAAAAGCGTCGCCGTTCGGTCGAGCGAGCGCGTGTCCAAGGCAGTTTGTGGCTCGGCGCGCTGCGCCGGTCGAAGAAGAGCTCGCCGCTGCGGCCGGCGAGATGTGCCGCCGCAGCCAGCCACACGATTGTGTCGGCGCCCTGGTGCACCGTGCGCAGACGGCCTTTCATCAGACGATGGAAGCGCGGCAGGGATCGCTCGACCGACGGCGTGTCGGCCCAGCCGGGATGCATGGCGTTGACGTCGATGCCCTTGGCCCGCAGGTGGTCGGCGAGCTGTTCGGTCAGCACCATCTGCGCTCGCTTGGTGACCGCGTAGGCGGCGACTCCGTCATAGGTGCGCTCGAGCCACTGGATGTCGTCGAGGTTAAGGCGTTTGGCATACATGCCGCCGGAGGTGATGAAGAGCACGCGTGCGCCTTCGGCGCGCTCGGCGGCGCCTGCGGCCAGCCGGTCGCGCAGGCGCCAGGTGAGAAGCAGCGGGCCGACGCAGTGGGTCGCCCAGCAGCGCTCGAGACCGTCGCGCGTTTCTTCTCGCTCGAGCGGCAGAACACCGGCGTTGTGAATCAGGCCGTGCACCGGTCGATCGCCGAGACGCGCGGCGAAGTCGTCGATCGACGCCGCGTCGGCGACGTCGAGCGCCTCGAGACGCGGGGCAGCGCGGCCGGTCGAGGCGGCGATTTGATCGCGGACGGCCTCGCCCTTCGCGACGTCTCGGCACAGCATCCAGATCTCTGCGCCGAGCTCGGTGAGCCGATGTGCGGTCTCCGCGCCGAGGCCAGAGTTGGCGCCCGTGACAAGAATGCGACGACCGCTCAAGTCGACGGCAAGATCGTCGGCGTCGAAGTCGAGTGCGTGGCGTTCGAAGCCCGAGGCGTCGAACGAGCAGACGATCGAGGCGTCGAGCACCGGCGC
Source organism: Acidobacteriota bacterium (assembly GCA_038530905.1). GTDB lineage: Bacteria > Acidobacteriota > Thermoanaerobaculia > Multivoradales > J023 > JAUIJL01. The sequence goes on along the minus strand of JBCBCF010000125.1, from coordinate 5,485 downwards.
CAGGCGCTTCTGCGCGAAGCCCTCGAGCGGTCGGCCGACAACAGGAAGGTGGCGCAATCGCATCATCGTCAGCAGGTTCGCCGCGCGTGAGCCCCCGGATGCGCGAGGTCGAGCGCTCGGCGTCGGCCTTCTCGACGGATCGAGACGAGATCGACTCAGTAGAGATCGAAGACCAGCAGGCGGGCCTCGATCGGGCCGTTGCGAATCGCCAGGCGTCGTTGCGGCCGCAGCCCGATGTGCTTGCCGCGTCCCTCGTCGCCGGCGACGACCACCGCTCGCCAGCCGGCATAGCGTGCCTTCAAGAGGTCGCCGAGCGTGCGCCAGCGCTCCCGATCCGCGTCCGGTGACGCCGCGGCCGTGAGCCGCGCGCCGTAGGGCGGGTTGATGAGCAGCAGGCCCGGCGCCGCCGGCGGTTCGAGATCGAAGGCATCGCCGCGCCGCACGCGCGCGTCTTCGAGGCCGGCGGCAGCCAGGTTGACGCGGGCCGCGGCGGTCGCCTCGGGTGCGTGGTCGACTCCGATGATCGGGAGGTCATCTTCGCTGCGCGGCGTTCGATCGCCGGAGAACGGTTCGTCGCGGATCGCCGCCCACCGCTCGGCGTTGAAGCCGAGAAATCCCTCGAAGGCGAAGCGATCCCGCAGCCGGCTCGGCGGCCAGCCGAGCGCCCACCAGGCGGCCTCGACGAGCAGGGTGCCGGAGCCGCACATCGGATCGAAGATCGCACCTTCGCCGTTCCATTCGGCGGCCAGCACGCAGGCGGCGGCCAGCGTTTCGCGCAGAGGCGCGTCAGCGCCGCGCGCGCGATAGCCGCGGCGATCGAGCGGCTCGCCCGACGTGTCGAGAAAGAGCGTCACCTGATCGCGATCGAGACGCAGACGCAGCGGCAGATCCGGCGCTTCGCGATCGACCGACGAGCGGCGGCCATGGCGATCTCGCTGACCGTCGACCAGACCATCCTTTGCCCGCAGGGCGGCCCACCGGCTGTCGGTGATGCGCGAGGCGTGCGTGGTCGCGCGGATCGACAGCGTCAGGTCCGGCGACAGGAGACGGCCGAGGTCGATGCCGCCGATCCGGCGTCGCCGCCGCGCGAGGTTGCGGGCCCCTGCGTGCAGCGCGTCGCCATCGTGGCCGCTCCACGTGCCGAGAGCCACCAGCACGCGGTTGGCGGTGCGCAGCCAGCGGTTGGCGCGCCAGGTGTCTTCCCAGCGACCGCGGAACATCACCGCGCCCCGTCCTTCGCGAACCTCTGCGGCGCCAAGGGCCCGCAGCTCGTCCGCGAGGAGCGGCTCGAGACCGACACCGCACGTCGCCGACAGCTCCAGCCGGTCGTCGTCGGTGCCGCTCATGGCACTCGCACGCCGAGCCGGTGCGCAGCCTCCAGCGGGTAGACGACCTCGAATCGCTCGCAGACGATCGGCAGATCGCTCCGTGGCGCGACACCGTACGGAGCCAACTCGCGCTCGTAATACGGCCAGTGCACAGAGCGCCAGTAGGCCAGCGAGCCGTCTCCTTCGCCTTCGACGGCGGCGAACTCGGCGTCGACCGCGTGGTAGGGCACGACGTCGACGCGTGTCGTGCGCAGAACGCAGCGCGCGATCCCGGAGCCGTCTGTCACCACCGACAGGTGGCCGGGCTCGGGCTGCGGCGTGCCGGACAGCAGAAAGAACGGCTGAGACGGCGCCGTGGCGCGCTTGCGGCCGGCGAGCACCAGCTCAACCAGGGCATCGGCGTCGGCTCGGTTGTCGCTGAAATGCCAGGCGTCGAGTGGACGGCGCGTGGTCTCCGGCGCCTCACCGAAGAGTGCGAGCACCTCTCTCCACATGGCCGCGACCGATGCATCGTTCGGTGGCTCGGGGGGCGCCAGACTCTCGGGATGGTCGACGGTCTCAGCGCGGCTGACGTTCTTAGGGTGGTCGATCATCGGCGGGACTCAGGGAGTCGGCTCGATCGGGGACGGCCTGGAGGGGATCGGCGCGGGGGCCGCGGAGCGCCGGGCCAGCCTCAGCGCCAGCGGCCACTCCGCACGCAGAGCTCCGCTCTCGGTCGGCCAGGCTGTATGCAGCTCGCGCTCGAGCTCGACGAGCGGGTCGCTCTCGGCCGCGGCGCGAGCGCGTTGGGTTGCCGACCAGGTGCTGACGTAGCCGATCAGATCAGGAAGCGTCATATCGAGATCGAGCGTCGGTAGGCCGTCGGGGGCGAAGGCCTCGTCGATCGACATCTCGGCCATCGGAATCTCGATCGATCGGTAGCCCGTATCGACCAGGCGTCGCTCGGGCGGCCAAAACGGACCGACGACCCGCCGAGCGAAGTCTTGCAGCAGATCGTCAACCGCCGGATCGTCAAGCGAGAACGGACCGTAGCTCCAGGCGGCGAACAGGCCACCCGGGCGCAGGACACGCCGAACCTCGGCGAAGAACGCCGGCGTCGCGAACCAATGAAGCGCCTGCGCCACCGTCACCAGGTCCACGGATGCGGAGCGCAGGCCTGAGTGCTCAGCGCGCGCCGCGACCAGCGCGCATCGCTCGGTCGCCGCGCCGTCGCGCTGGGCGGCCGCCACCTGTCCGATGCTTGCGTCGGCGCCGATCACTCGCTCGAAGTGTTCGGCGAGGACGGCGGCCGCCTGACCGCTGCCCGTGGCGCAGTCCCATACCCGACCGCGTTGCGGTGCGAGCTCGGCGAGTCGATCGAAGAGTGCTGCCGGATAGCGAGGCCGAAAGCGTGCATAGGCACTCGCAACGGTCGAGAAGTGGTCGGCAAAGCCCGTTGTCACCATGCGTCGAGGTTATCCGGCACGTCGATCCGCGACCACATCTCCAGCTACACTGGCTCCATGAACGCAACATCGAGCGGGAACGTCGAGCGAGTGCTGATCCTCTTCGCGCATCCGGCCTTCGAGCGTTCGCGCGTCAATCGCCACTTGGCGGCTGCGGTGCGCGACCTGCCGGGCGTGACGTTTCATGACCTCTACCAGGCCTACCCGGATTTCGACATCGACGTCGGGTTCGAGCAGATGCTGCTCGACACGCACGGGCGCGTGGTGCTGCACCACCCGTTTTTCTGGTACTCCACGCCGGCCTTGGTCAAACAATGGGAAGACCTGGTGCTCGAACACGGCTGGGCCTACGGCACCGGCGGCGACGCGCTGCACGGAAAAACGCTGCTGTCGGTGATCACGACCGGCGGTCCGGAGAGTTCGTATTGCGCTCAAGGGCGCAACCGCTTCGGCATTCGGCAGCTTCTTGCACCGCTCGAGCAGACGGCTTTTCTCTGCGGGATGGAATACCTCCCTCCCTTCGTGGTCCACGGTACGCACCTGATCGCGCAGGACGCCATCGATGGCCACGCGAACGACTACCGTCAGGTCATCGAAGCGCTGCGCGATGGCACGCTCGAATGGTGGGAAGCCTGCGATGCATCCCATCTGAACGAACGGCTCGAGGCCGTCCTGCCATCGGCCGCTCCTGCGCAGGCCAGCGCGCCGTCGGCCCACGAGCCGACGAGGAGCGCGCATGTACGCTGAGTCGTTCTTCGTTCAGGCGGTCGTTTATCTAGCAGCAGCGGTGGTCGCGGTACCGATCGCGAAGCGTCTCGGCCTTGGCTCGGTTCTCGGATATCTCATCGCCGGCGTCGTGATCGGCCCGTTCGGTCTGCATCTGGTCGGCGAGGAGGGTGAGGACGTCATGCACTTCGCCGAGTTCGGCGTCGTGCTGATGCTCTTTTTGATCGGCCTCGAGCTGGAGCCGCGGCGCTTGTGGCGATTGCGTGGTCCGATTCTCGGCCTCGGCGGCCTGCAGGTGGCGGTGACGACGGTGATCCTCGCGGGGCTGGGCCTGGCGGCGGGCGCCGAGTGGCGCGTGGCGCTGGCAGTTGGCGCGATCCTCTCGTTGTCGTCGACCGCGATGGTGCTTCAAACGCTGGCCGAGAAAGGGTGGATGCGCAGCGAGTCCGGTCAGAGCGCGTTTTCTGTCCTGCTCTTCCAGGACATCGCGGTCATCCCGATGCTGGCTTTGATGCCGCTCCTGGCGACCGGCAACGGAGCCGCCGCGGCGTCCGGAGACGGATCCGGAGACGGGCACGCCGAGCACGCGACGACCTGGATCGGCAGTCTGCCGCCTTGGGGACAGGCGGTTGCGGTGCTTGCCGCTGTCGCGATCGTGGTGGTTGTCGGGCGCTATCTGGCTCGTCCGGCGTTCTCGGCGATCGCCACCGCACGTCAGCGCGAGCTCTTCACCGCCGCAGCATTGCTGCTGGTCATCGGCATCGCCCTCCTGATGACGCGGGTCGGACTGTCGCCGGCGCTCGGGACCTTCCTCGCCGGCGTCGTGCTGGCGACGAGTGAGTATCGGCACCAGCTCGAAGCCGACATCGAGCCGTTCAAAGGGCTGTTGCTCGGGCTGTTCTTCATCGCGGTCGGTGCCTCGGTCGACTTCCGGCTGATCGCCGCCTCACCGACGACCGTCGCCGTCATCGTCGCGGTGCTGGTGCTCGCCAAGCTGGCGGTGCTCGCCGTGCTGGCGCGCAGCTTCCGCATGAGCCTCGACCAAGGGCTTCTCTTCGCGGTGGTGCTGGCGCAGGGCGGCGAGTTCGCCTTCGTTCTCTCGTCGTTCGCCCTGCAGCAGGGAATCTTCGGCCAAGAAGTCGCCGCGCCGGTGATCGCCGGTGTGGCCGTCTCGATGGCTCTGACGCCCCTCCTCCTGCTGGCAACTGAGAAGTTCCTCCTGCCGCGCGTCGGCACGCGCACCGCGGTCGCGGAACGCCAGCCCGACGTGATCGAAGAACGCAACCGCGTGGTCATCGCCGGCTTCGGGCGGTTCGGCAATGTCGTTGGGAGACTGCTGCGCGCCCAGGGCATCGTGCCGACGGTGCTCGAGATCGACAGCGATCGCGTGGATCTGGTGCGCAAGCTTGGACTCCCGGTCTTCTACGGCGACGCGACGCGGGTTGATCTGCTGCACTCCGCCGGCGCTGACGATGCGGAGCTTCTGATCATCGCGATCGACGATCCAGAGCGCATTCGCAGTCTCGTGCACAGCGCTCAGAAGCATTTCCCGCATCTGCGCCTGCTCGTGCGCGCCAGCGACCGTCCGGACTCCTACGAGCTGATCGACGACGGCCTTTCTGTCTCCTCGATCTACCGCGAGACGTTCGACTCGGCCTTGCGCCTGGGCGCCGACGCTTTGGAGTTGCTCGGCGTGCGTGCCTACACGGCCCTGCGAGCGGCCCGAACCTTCCGCCGCGATGACCAGGACTCGATCACCGAGCTGGCTTCGATGCGCCACGACCAGGGCAGCTACCTGAGTCGCGCGCGCGAGCGCATTCGTGCCCTCGAGCGCGTGATGCTCGATGCCGCGACGTTCCACGTCGAGGAACGCGACGCGGGCTGGGACGTCGACTCACTCCGTCGCGACGTCGCCCTGTTGAACGCCGGATCGCCGCCGGCCGACGAAGCCGGCGCGGCCGAATCGATCTCCCCTGCGTCGGCTGG
>JBCBCF010000124.1:0-12172 GCA_038530905.1 Acidobacteriota bacterium | reverse complement strand
CGGCAGCTTCGATCTCGTCGACGTCGAAGCGGGAGAGTTCCAGCTGACCGTGACCTCGCGGCGCGGTTTCAGTCGGCCGCTAAAGCTCGAGCTGGAGCCAGGTGGCCGGATCGAAGGGCTTGAGATCCGCCTGACGCCCGGGGTCACGGTCTCCGGACGGGTTCTTGACACCGCGTCCAGGCCGGTGGCTGGAGCCGTCGTTCAGGCGGCTACCTGGACGACGCAAAGCGACACGGAAGGCCGCTTTACTCTCGACGGCGTCCCGCCGGAGAACCCGCTGCTGCTCAAGGCGCGGCTTGACGAGCGGCGCGCTTCTAGGCAGGTTGACGTGCCGGCCACCGGTCTCGACGGCATCGAGCTGGTGCTCGCCGGACAGCGGGTGCTGCGCGGCCAGGTCGTCGATCCCGACGGGCAGCCGATCTCCTCGGTGCGAGTGGTTGTGCCTGCCGGCATGGGCGGCGAGGTCTTCACGGACATCGAGGGGCGGTTCCGGCTGCCGCTGCCGTCGCAGGCGCCCATGGTCGTCACCGAGCGAGCAGGATATGCCTCTGCTAGCTGGCCGCTCGCGGACGACGAGACCGACGTCCTTTGGACATTGCGTCCTGAGCTGGTCGTGCGTGGGCGGATTCTCGGTTTGCGCGGTGGCCAAGTGCTGATCGGCGCGTCGAGCCTCTCCGCGGGGCTCGCTGGAGTGCAGGCGCTCGGCATCGTGCAGCCGGGCGGCGAATTTGAGATCGGAGGGCTCGGTCCAGGCGCCTGGCAGGTCTTCGCCAACGCCGACGGCGTCTCGAGGTTCGCCTCGGTCGAGCTGGTCGCAGGTGCCGAGCCGCCGTTCCTCGAGATCGATCTCGCCACCGGCTTTGAAGTCGTCGGCGTCGTCCGAATCGACGGTGAACCCGCGGCAGGCAGCCGAGTCATGCTGTCGCGCGTGAGTGCCGCCCCGGGTCACGCGACCGCGACGACCGATGCGAACGGTCGATTTGTCGCCGAGGTCGAGGAGGAGGGTCTCTATCAGGTCGTCGTCATTGGAGCAGCAGCCACCGGTGGACCGTCGGCGATTGCACCGCTTGCGGATCGGGTCGAGATCGTCGAAGGACGGCCCCTGGAGTTTGATTGGCGTAGCAATCGCGTCGTCGGTCGGCTGCAGAACGCGAACGGGGCGCCGGTGACGGGCACAGTTCTCCTTCTTGCCGGCGATGTTCCGGCACCGCTTGGAGGCGCGCCTGTCACGAGCGACGGCAGCTTCGTCCTCACAACGGTGCGGTCGGGACCGGCGCGGCTGAGGGTCTTGGAGACGACGCTGGGCGCCTCGCCGCGCGCGTTGACGGAGCCGATCCTCGAGCGCGAGATCACCCTGCCGAGCGACGGCGGGACGCTCGACCTGGGCACGGTGGTCGTGGGAGCCTCGGTGGAGGAGCCCCCGCCCGCTCAGGACCAGGAGGAGATTCGATGATGGAGGAGACCCCATGACGCAAACCATGAAGCCTGGCACGATCGGCTGGTGTGATCTGACGGTGGACGATGCGGACACGGTGCGGGACTTCTACCGCGACGTTGTCGGCTGGTCGATCGAGCCGACGCCGATGGGCGAGTACAACGACTACACGATGACGCGCTCGGGCGACGGCGAGGCGATCGCCGGCGTGTGTCACGCGCGCGGCTCCAACGCCGGCCTGCCGCCTCGTTGGCTGATCTATGTCGTCGTTGAAGATCTCGCCGCCTCGATCTCCGCGGCGCAAGAGCGCGGAGGTGAGCTGATCCACGGGCCGCGCGGGGCGGGCGGTGGCAGCATCGCCGTGCTGCGCGATCCGGCCGGCGCCGAGTTCGCGCTCTACCAGGCCTGAAGGCGCCGGAGTCCGAGCCGGCGGGCAACGGTTCGGCGCGGGCGCGTCGGGCCTCCGGTAGTCTTCGCCGCATGCATACGCCTCGCTACGTCGAAGTTCCGCCCGGCGACATCTTTCAGCAGCGCCGAGAGCGGGTCTTCATGCTGCTCTCGGGCATCTTCATCGGCTCGATGACGTTGCTGAACGTGCTCGGGATCACGCGCTTTCTCGATCTATCGTTCACGGTCTTCGGCGTCACGGTGCCGATGCCGCTGGCGGTGGGTGTCCTGCCGTATCCGATCACCTTCCTGTGCACCGACTTCATCTCGGAGCTGTACGGCAAGCGCCGGGCGAGCTTCCTGGTCTGGGTCGGTCTCTTGGTCAACGTCTGGCTCGTGGTGATCTTGTGGGCCGGCGGAGCGCTGCCGGGCTTCGACGAGCCGGTGCCCGGTCCCGACGGCCGGCTGCCGGTTTTCTTTGAGCTGCGCACGCTGGCCCTCGGCGCCGTCGCGGCGTCGATGATCGCCTACCTCGTGGCTCAGCTTGTCGACGTCCACGTCTTCCACGCCCTCAAGCGCTGGACCGGAGGTCGTCATCTGTGGCTGCGCAACAACGGCTCGACGCTGGTTTCGCAGCTGGTCGACTCGATCGCGGTGATCACGATCACGCACTATTACGCTGGCGCTCTGCCGATCGAAGCGGATCAGCCGATCGTGCCGCAGCTGGCTACTTTCATCGCCACCGCCTACGTGTTCAAGCTGCTGTCGGCGCTGGTCGACACCGTGCCGTTCTATTTCGGCAGAGGCTGGCTGGCGGCGTACCTCGGCCTCGAGCGCGACGCAAACGATCGGCCGATGTCGATCGAGGAGTCCGCCGCCGTGAGGTCTGCCGCGGTGGCGTTGGAGGCCGAAGGAATGGACGATCGATGAGGCTGCGCGCCACGCAGGCCGTTTGGATCGCTCTTGCTCTCGGCCTGGCGGTCTGGTGGTTCGCGCGTGTGGGCGCGGGCCCGGAAGCCGAGCTGCGAGGGCGCCTCGATCGGATCGAAGAGCTGCTCGAGAAACGCGGTGACGAAGGCGCCCTCGAGTCGGCGGAGCGGGCGCGGCGACTGGGTGACGTATTCCTGCCGAGTTTCGCTCTCGACCTGCCGCAGGCCGGCGGCGTCTCGGATCGTGAATCTCTCGTGCGGCCGTTCGTCGGGCTGCGGCGGCAGGCGGAGACGATCGCGGTCGATTTCTCAGAGGTCGACGTGCTCATCGAAGGCGCTCGCGCCCGCACCGAGATGACGGCGACCGTGCGCGGCGTCGGCGGCGAGCGCACCGGCGACAGCCGCTATCGGGTGACGATCGGCTGGCAGCTCGACGACGGCATCTGGCGCATCGCTGAAGCACAGGCGGTCGAGGCGGACGGCCTCTTCTGATGTGGCGCTCCGTTCACAACGTGGCCGCGATCGCGAAGAAACCGCGGGCTCTGCGCGTAGAAAGGCCGATGATCCCCATGCTGATGCATCGCATCCCTTCGGGGCGCCGGGCGCCGCGATGAAGCTGCTCGTTGCCTGCGGCTCGTGCGGTCGCCAATACGACGCCTCCGATCGGAAGGTCGGCAGTCGGTTCCGCTGCCACTGTGGCGACGTCGTCCGCGTCGAGGAGCCGCGTCCGCACGAGGCCAAAGTCGTGCGCTGCGGCGCCTGCGGGGCGCCGCGTGCCGGTCAGGCGGAGACGTGCAGCTACTGCGGCAGCGATTTCACCCTGCACGAGCGCGATCTCGACACCGTCTGCCCGCGCTGTTTCGCGCGCATCTCAAGCAGCGCGCGGTTCTGTGTCGAATGCGGTCTCGCGATGCAGCAAGACGTCGAATCGGTTGGCGAGCTGACCCAGCGCATCTGCCCGGTCTGTCCTGACGTGCCGTTGCGCAGTCGCCGACTCGGTCACCTCGAGGGCACCGTCCTCGAGTGCGGACGCTGCGCCGGCCTGTGGCTCGGCGCAGACACCTTCGCCCGGGTCGAGCGGCAGGCGCGCGAAACGCAATCGACGGGCGTTGCCGGGCAGACCACCGGCGCGCCGGCGCGGGTCGAGCAGAAAGGACCTCTCTACCGTCCCTGTCCGATCTGCGGCAAGCTCATGCATCGTCAGAACTACGGCAAGCGCAGCGGCGTCATCGTCGATGTCTGTCGAGAGCACGGCGTGTGGTTCGACGATCAGGAACTGCAGGGGATCCTGGGCTGGATCCGCGACGGCGGGCTCGAACGCTCTGAGCAGCGCGATGTCGAAACGCGGCGCGAGAGCGAGCGGCGAGAGCGCTTCGAGCTCCCACCGATGGACGGCATGCTCGACGCGGACGACGCATGGAGTCGGTCGCCTGCCGGCGATCTGCTGGTCGATCTCGCCGGCGCGCTCGGCCGCGCGGTGTTTCGCGGGCGCGTCCGGTTCTGAAGGCTTGCCTGAGGCGATCGTTCAGATCCAGGCTTCGTGCAGCTGCACCCGCACGCGCCCGGCGATCGGCAGGCCGCCGCGCAGCTCCAGCGGCAGGCGGCGCCGCGGCTCAAGAAGAATTTCGAGATCGCCTTCGAGGCCGAAGAGGTCGAGATCGATCGCGTCGCCGGTCAGCGAGCGGCTCTCAACCCGGATCAACAGTGCGTCGATCGGCCGCTCGATCTCCCTCGTGCGCTCCCCGTCGTGGAGCAGGAACGACTCCTGCCACTCGACTTCGTCGATCACCTCGGCGACGGCGTGAACCAAGCGCTCCTTGGTGAAGAGCAACACATCGGTCCGATCGCCGGTGGCGTTCAGCTCGGAGGTGGCCAGTCGGTAGAGCAGCGCGGCCGGCGAGCCCGGGGCAGGCGAGGCGGTGGAGCCATAGTGCTGGACCTGCCGACTCTTCTCGCTCCAGGTGTCGAGGGCGGCCTCGGCTTCGGCCTCGGGGCGTTCGTGGTAGCGGATCTTCACCGCCGAGCTCAGGCCGTATTCGTAACGCCGCAGTTCGGCGTCGCTGCCGATCTTCAGCTTCTCTTCCTGCTGCGCGGCGCCGGTGCGCGGATCGAACCACAGACGATTGCGCGATTCGCGACCGAATGCTTCGAAGCTGAGGTCGATGCGGGCGCGATCGTCCGCTTCGCCTGCCAGCGTCACCTGTGCGTCGCCGCCGAAAAAGAGCTTGCGCGCCTGGAACCGCAGGCGGGTCCACGGCAGATCGTCGGTCAACCGGTCAGTCATCGCGTGGTTCTTCGCCAGCACATCCCGATCGTCTGGAGCGGCTCGTTCAGTCGCCTCGCTCGCTGTCGCTGACTGGCTCGCGGCAGGCGGCTCATCGAGAGCGTCCGGCGGTTGATTCGCTGCGGATGCCGGCGCGGTGAGCAGGACGACGATCAGCGTCCAGCAGGCAAAGAGACGGCGCGAGGTCATTGGCCGGCCTCCCGCCACTCGCCAGGTCGCGAGTCCGAGGTCTCGGCGTCTAGCTCACCGTCCGTCCGCTGGCCGATCGGACCTTCGAGGCGCTGGATCAGCGCCGGCAGCGCGACTTCTGCCCGCTCGGCGACGCCGCGGACGAACCATCGCGACGCGTCGACACCGGCCGGATCGATGCTCCAGGCCGGCACCTCGCGCTCGGATGCCGCCGCCAGGAACATCTCGGTCACGCCGACGGCGAATGAGGTGCCGACGAAGAGGACCAGATCCGCCGTTGCTGCTGCGGCGCGCGTCCGGGCCCAGCCGTAGTCGACATGTCCATCGTAGAACTCGTCAAACCACAGCAGATGCGGTCGAACGACCTCATGGCAGGTCGGGCAGCGCGGAAGAGTGTTGGCGGCGGGAGCGCGACGGAAGCGGTCGATGGCCTCGGCCGGCCACTCGAGTGAGCCGTCGGGTGCGCTGTGTCGGCAGCCGTCTTGAACGCACCGCACGCGATCGAAGCGGCCGTGGACGTCGATCACCTGCCTGCTGCCGGCGGCAGCGTGCAGACGGTCGATGTTCTGGCCGATGAGGAGGAACGTGCCGCCGCCCGCGATCTGTCGTCGCTCGAGGGTGGCCAGCGCCCGATGCGCTGGGTTCGGCTCCGCGCCGTGCATCGACTGGAAGAGATCGAGCGTGAAGGTCCAGCTGGCCACCGGATGAAGGCGAAAGAACGCCTCTGTGCCGAGCGTGGTCAGATTCTCGGCCCACACCGCCCCCGGATCGTCGCCGCGAAACGTCGGGATGCCGCTCGCCACGCTGACGCCAGCGCCGGTGACGACGACGAGTGACCCGCGATCGGCGGCGCGAAGGTCGGCGGCCAGCGCATCGAGCGCCATGGAGAGAGACGAGGGATCAGGCATCGGTCGGTGGCTTGGCCACGGGCGGACGGCCGAGAGTCGAGCACGCCGCCATTATCGGGCAGAACGGGCGCTCGCGCAGGACCATTCCCCGGACGGTCAGGCGCTCCGCGGCAGCCGGAGATCGAAGCAGGTGCCGCCGTCAGGCCGCTCCCTCGCCGCCAGGGTGCCGCCGTAGCTCTCGGCGATCGCGAGGGCGATCGACAGGCCGAGTCCGGTGTGATGCTGGCGCGCGTCGGCGTCCTCGGGGCGGTAGCTGAAGAAGCGATCGAAGATTTTCTCGCGATGCTCGGCAGGGATGCCTGGCCCGCGATCGAGGACGCGGACGACGACCTCGCCGCCCTCAGACGCCAGCTCCACCTCGACCGGGGCGTCGCCAGGAGAGAAGCTGGCGGCATTGTCGATCAGATTGTCGAGCACCTGCGCCAGGCGATCGGGCGAGGCGTCGACTGCGACGTCGCGCGCGTTGTCGTCGACGCGCAATTCAATCGGGACCGACGGTCGGCGGAGCTGCGACGACTCGACGAGCGATCGCAGCAGGGGCTCGAGCGGCAGACGTTCGATGGCCTGAAGCTCGAGGCTGGCGTCGACCCGACTGATTTCCCGCACGCCGCTGAGCAGGCGCTCGAGGCGACCGACATCGCGCTGGACCATGCCCAGGAAGCGGCTGCGTTCGGCCGGATCCTCGACCTCGGCCAGCAGCTCGGTGGCGGCTCGGATCGCCGCCAGCGGGTTCTTCAGCTCGTGCGAGACATCGGAGGCAAATCCTTCGATGAAGCGCAGATGACCCTCGAGGCGGCGGGTCAGCTCGGCCAAAGCGCGCGACAGATCGCCGATTTCGTCCAGCCGCTCGTTGGCGCGAAAGCGACCGGTCAGGCGTCCGCGGCGATCCACCACGTCGGCGGCCTGCTGCCGCAGGCGCTGAAGCGGTCGGGCGATGGTGGTCGACAGCACGAGGCTGAGCACGACGGCGGCGATCACCGACAGCAGCACGACCTGGAACGTGGCGAGCCGCAGCTCGTAGATCGAGCCGAGGATCTGGAAGGTCGATCTCGACACGAGCACGGCGCCGACGACCGTGTCTCCGTCGCGGATCGGCAGGGCGCTGAAAAGCACCAGCGAGCGGCCGATGGGGGAGGTGCGCACGGTCGAGCCGTACTCGCCGCGCAGCGCCGCCTCGATCTCGGGGCCCACGAGCTTGCTCCCACCGGCGTAGAAGCCACCTTCACGCAGCGGCGGCTCGGGCGGTGCCAGGACGCGAGCGTAGAGACCATAGAGCACGCCACCGAGACGATAGAGCGGCAGGTTGCGAATCTCGGGTGATTCGAGCTCGGTGTCTGCGCTCGCGATGCCGTCCGCCGCGGTGGCCGACTCGTCGTTCCGTTGCGGCCCGAGAGCGCTCGAATCGGCAAGGAGCGTGAAGTCTGCGCCGACCACCCGCAGCCTGGCGTCGAACTCGCGCGCCATGGCGACCAGGATGCGCTCTGCCTCGCCGGCGTCGACCTCGCCCCGCCCCGACAGTGCCGCCGCCAGAACACGGCCCTGCTGCACCATCGAACGCTCCTGATAGCGCAGCAGCTCCTCCTCGTAGGTCTCGAGCGACAAGATGCCGATCGCCGGCAGAAAGACCAAGAGCAGGTTGAACGCGAGCAGCCGAATCGAGATGCGCGAGAAGAATCTCGCGGCGCGGCGGACGGGGGACGGAGTGGGCTCGATGGTGACGATGCTCGAGGACGGGAAGAATCGCGCGTGAAGCCGAGCGCGCCGCGGCGGCGGCCCTGATCGACTCAGATCAAGTTGCCTCAGCTCTGTCGCCAGCGATAGCCGAGGCCGTAGACCGTCTCGATGTCATCGAACTCCGGGTCGGCGTCGTGCAGCTTCCGGCGCAGGCGCTTGATGTGGGAATCGATCGTGCGGTCGCTGACGTAGGTCTCGTGCGGATAGCCTTCCTGCACCAGCTGCTGACGGGTTTTGACGTGGCCAGGATGGCGCGCCAGCGCTTCGAGGATGAGGAACTCCGTCACGGTCAGCTGCAGCGGCTGCTCCCTCCATCGCGCCGTCACCCGCTGCAGGTCGAGGGTCAGGTCGCCGACCTCGAGAATCTTCTCCTCGGCGCCGTTCGGCTGGCCCTCGAGGGCGAGGCGGCGGAACAGCACCTTGACGCGCGCGACCAGCTCGCGCATCGAGAACGGCTTGCAAAGGTAGTCGTCGGCGCCCAGCTCCAGGCCGAGGACGCGGTCGAACTCGTCGTCGCGCGAGGTCAGGAAGACGATCGGCAGTCGCTCGCTCTCGGCCCGCAGTCGGCGACAGAGATCAAGACCGTCCAGGCGCGGCATCATGATGTCGAGGATCGCCAGGTCCGGCAGCGATTGCTCGAACGCCTCCCAGGCTTCTTGCCCGTCGGTGTAGGTCTCGACTCGATAGCCCTCGCGCCGCAGCGCGAAGCCAACGGTCTCCCGCAGCGTCTCTTCGTCGTCCACCAGCGCCACAGTGCCGCGGTGCGCTTCACTCATGCCTGACCTCGCCGCATGTCGTTCATGGGTGGAGTATCGCAGAGGCAGGAACCGCCAACTGCGCCAACGAAGAGGAGGCGCGCGGGCGATCTGTGGCGATCGCGCGGCAGGACGGCGGGGGCGAACTTCAGTCGGCGGGCTCGAGATCGTGCGCGAAGACGAAACCGTCGAGGCGCGGGCGCCAGACGAGACCACGCCGCAGGCCGAAAAGATTGTCGCGGCTGTAGAGGCCGAGGTAAACGTGCTCCTCCAGGCCGCGAGCCATCGCCCGGCGCATGGCGTCGCGCCGTGCGCGGGGATCGAGAGCGCGGCCGCTTTCTTCGATCAGGCGATCGAGCTCGGGCACGGCGAGGCCCATCGGATTGTTGTGGCCATAGCCGCGCTTCGGATCGGGAGCGTGGAAGATGGCGTCGAGGATCTGACTGGCGTCGGCGGTGACCGCCAGCACGCCGCCGAGGAAGAAGTCGGTTTCACCATGGTCCAGACGCTCGATCAGCTCGTCCCAGGGCAGCTCGACGGCCTCGACGTCGAGGCCGATCTCGCCGAGCTGGCGGGCGATGATCTGTGCCGGTCCATCGCGGCTGGCTTCGAGGCGCACGCGAGCGTCGACCGCGTCGGCCTCTTCGATCAGGCGTCGAGCCGTCGCGAGGTCCCGGCCTCCCGCGCTCAGGTGCGGGTCGTAGCCGAAGACATCGAGCGACACCAGCTGCCGATTGACCGAGCCGTAGCCGCCCAGCTGCGAGTCGACGAGCGCCTGGCGATCGAGAGCGAGGTCGACCGCGCGGCGGACGCGCGGGTCGTCGAACGGTTCGGCCGTCGGACGCATGGCGAGGTAGCGCACCTGCAGACCGGGGCCGGCGACCCAGTCGGCAATCCGGCTCTCTTCGAGCGCCGCGGAGTCCTCGGGGCGAAGCGTTTGCGTCACGTCGAGACGACCCTCGAGCAGCGCTACGACCCGCTCGGCCGGTGAGGCGATCACCGTCAGCTCCGCGCGATCGAACGCCGGTCGCCCGCGCCACGCGCCGTCGAACGCGCGCAGCTGCACCTGCCGCTCGTCTGCCGAGATCCAAACCCACGGGCCGGTGCCGATCGGTGTCTCGAGCCGCGGCGGCGCCTCGCCCGGCAAGATCGCCACGAACGCCAGACGCGCCAGCAGCTGTGGGCTCGGGACCCGCGTGATCACGTCGATCGTCCGTTCGTCGATCGCCCGCACGGAGTCGATCTCGATCAGGTAGGTCGCGATCTCATGATCGGGGCCTGCCCGCGCCCGCTCGAGGCTGAACACCACGTCGCCCGCGTCCAGCGTCGTGCCGTCGTGAAAGCGCACGCCGTCCCGCAGGGTGAAGCGCCAATGCGTGGGCCCGCGGGTCTCCCAGCTCTCGGCGAGGGCGGCCTGCACTCGCCCGTCGGCATCGAACGAGGTCAGCGCGTCGTAGACGTGGTGGAGCGTTTGGAACGTCACCACCTCGTTGTGCAGGTGCGGATCGAGGGCGAGCGGCACGGTCGGGAGGCCGACGCGCACGACGCTTGGCTCGCGCGGCGCGGTCTGCTGCCCGCAGGCGACGCACAAGGCGCCAACCAGCGCCACGAGGGCGACCGTCCGCATCGTCCCGCTCATCTTGACTTCTCCGCGGTCGCCGACGCGGGGACGCCCCGATCAACTCCGCGGCGAGATCGGCGGCGAAATGTCGGCAGGCGACGCCGCACCACGGATGGCGCGTCCAGCCAGCCGGCGGCCAGTAGGTGAAGCACGATCAGGCGCAGGCCCTCAGGGGCGCGCCCTGTCGCTGCGCCCTTGCCGGACGCCCAGCCGTCGAGCGAACTCAGTCGAGCGCGGTTGCGCCGCGCCAGCCAGCGCGCCAGCCATGCCGGCGCGTCGAGGTTGAGCACCCGGCCACCGCGCTCGGCGGCCACCACGTGGCCCAGGAGGGATGCCCGGGGGTGTCGTTCCGGCCGAGTGGAGCGATCTCCGGCCAGAAGATAGATCTCGCCCTCGTGATCGATCACTCGATGGCAGACGAGGGCCGACGCCGAGTCGATCGCCAGCACCAGATCGCCCGGCGTCGGGGCACGGGCGAAGGGAACGACCCTCAAACGGTCGCCAGACCGAAGGAGCGGCGCCATGCAGTCGCTCGCAAGCCGCAACTCCAGCGTCCGACGATGCGCGACGGAGGACGCGACCAGGTCGAGGACGGCTGCGCGACGGGCAACGGCGCGAGATGCGGCTGCGGTGTTGCCGGCGTCGGTCACCGAGGTGCCCTCACTCTCGAATCACCCTTCGTTTGGCAGGGTTTCGCTCCGCGGTCGCGGCCAAAGAGAGTCGTTGCGACAGCCGCTGCGCTGCCAAAGAAACCCATGTCCCGGTCGGGTGCGCAGGCAGAGTTGCCCGTTGGCCACCGCGGAATGTCCACGACGCGGTGCCCAGCGCGCGACCGAGGCCTCGCTGAATGAGATCGAACCCGGCAGATCGAGATCGAGAAGATCATGGCATGCTCCCTCGGAGCCTAGCACCCAGCGCCGGCGCCCGTCGCCGCCACGACCCTCCTGCCCGTGACTCTCGACGTCCTCGCTCTCGAGCCGTATTTCGGCGGTAGCCACCGCGCTGTTCTCGACGGCTGGTCGGCGGCGAGTCGGCATTGCTTCACCGTCCTGGGCCTGCCGCCCCATCATTGGAAATGGCGGATGCGCCATGCGGCGATCGATTTCGCCCGCCAGGCGAACGACGCTCTCGCGGCACGCGAGGGGCGGCCTTGGGACGTTGTTTGGGCATCGTCGATGCTCGACCTCGCCACGTGGCGGGGCCTGGCACCGACGCCGATCGCGGGGCTCCCAGCGTGCCTTTACTTCCACGAGAACCAGCTGACTTATCCGACGCGCGACGACGAGCCGCGCGATCTCCATTTCGCCATGACGCACCTGACCTCGGGTCTGGCGGCGCAGCGCGTGGCCTTTAACTCGCAGTTTCATCGTGAAGAGTTCTTGAAGGCGGCGGCGCAGCTCGTGCGGCGTCTCCCCGAGCGTCGGCTGGTGTCGGCGGTCGATGACATCGCGCAGCGCAGCGAGGTCGCGTCGCCCGGCATCGAGCCGGCGACACCGCGACCGGCGGCGCGGCCACCGGGACCCCTGCGCGTTGTCTGGGCGGCGCGCTGGGAGCACGACAAGGGCCCCGACGACTTCTTCGCGGCGCTCTTTGCGGTGATCGAGCGAGGAGTCGAGGTCCGGGTCTCCGTGCTCGGGGAGAGCTTTCGGACGGCGCCGGCGATCTTTGAGCGGGCGCGGTTGGTCCTCGGCCACCGCGTCGATCGATGGGGCGGCGTCGCCGACCGGTCCGACTATTGGCGGGCGTTGGCGTCGGCCGACGTGTTCGTGTCGACGGCGCATCACGAATTCTTCGGCATCGCGGCCGCCGAGGCGGCCGCGGCAGGCTGCCTGCCGCTGGTGCCGGATCGGCTGGCGTATCCCGAGCTGCTGGCGGACGCATCGCCTGAGGCTCGAACGGAGGCTTTCTACGATGGCTCGGTGGACGATCT
>JBCBCF010000123.1:0-12223 GCA_038530905.1 Acidobacteriota bacterium | reverse complement strand
ACGTTGATGACCGTGGTCGGATCGACGACCGGCGTCAGATTGAAGGCCGGCAGCCCGTCGAGAAAGACCTCAGCCGCAAAGCCGCGCACGATCGGCTGCTGCAGCACGAGCTCGAGCGACTTCGACGGCTGGACTCCCGAGACATTGACCAAGGCATCGTCGAGCCCCTGGACGTCCTGCTCCTCGAGCAGCGTCCGATTCAGCACCTGGATCGACTGCGGGATCTCCTCGATCGGCGTGCGGGTCCGGGTCGCTGTCGACGACATGCGCTCGAGGAGCGATCCCTCGGGCGAGCGATCTTCGACCTCGATCGAGTCGGTGACGATCCAGCTTCGGTCTTCGGTGCTCTGCGAGGTGTCCGCCTCGGCGTCGAGCTCGACATCCTGGGCGACGAGCGGAGTCGGCAACCACAGGAGAGCGAGGCAGCCGAGCACGCCGAGGCAGCCGGCGGTGTCTGCTCGGATGAGCCGGCGGAGGAACGAGTGGGACTCGAAGTCTCGCACCATGGAGAGGAAGTCTCGCGCCATGGCGCTTTAGTGATCGCCGTGGGAACCGGCACGAATCGAGCCGACGAACGGATCGTTGGTGGGATCACGGTTCCAGATGTATTCGGTCCACATCGCCAGCTGCTCTGCGCGGGCCGTGCCGTAGAGACGGTCGACGACGTGCAGGGCCATGTCGATGCCCGCCGAAACGCCTGACGAGGTGACCACTTTGCCGTCATCGACCCAGCGCGCTTCCTCGATCCAGGTCACGGCGTCGCTGGTCGCGCGAGCGATGGAGAAATGAAGTTTGTTCGACGTCGCGCGATGGCCGTCGAGCACGCCGGCGGCGGCCAGGAGGATCGAACCGGTGCAGACTGACGTCGTGAGATCGGCTGCCGCCGCCCGGCGGCGGAGAAAGTCGAGCGTGGCCTCATCCTTAAGCAGGCCCAGCATGCCGGCGCCGCCAGGCACGAAGAGCAGATCGATCTCGGGCGCCGAGTCGAACGAATGGTCGGCGATCGTCACCAAGCCCTGAGTCGAGCGGATCGGCCCGGCCGTCGCGGCGATCGTCAGCAGCTCGAACTCGGGAACGTAGCCCCACATCTCCACCGGACCGTACACATCGAGCACTTCGAAGCCGGGATATAAGACGATCCCGACACGCATCCGCTCAGTCGACGAGACGGAACGGCTCGCGGCCTCCAGCGCCTCGGCGTCGGGCGTCTGCGTCGGATCGAGAGCGGCGAGAATGTATGCCTCAGTCCCTTGGTCGATCATTCCTACGTACTCCTGGCGATTGGTGAAGCCATCACCGTCCGCGTCGCCATCCGGGCCGAAGAGACCCCCGAGCTCTCGGGTCTTCGACTGTGTGGCGTCGGCCAGCGGCGCTCCAAAGTTGGCGGTCATGGCGGCGATCGACTCGATCGAGGCGTCCGTGCCGATCATCAGGTAGCCAGCGACGCCGAGAGGGGCGCTCGGAAACGATGCGGTGAGCGGAGCGAGATCTTGTTGGGTGGCGGCCAGCACCTCGCGGAAGATCGAGGCCACGTCCGGCCCATCAGCCGCCGCCGGGAGCGACGCCGAGCCGTTCAGCACCGCACCGATCAGCTCGAGCTCGACCGCGTCCAGGAGGCCGTTGGGCGCCAGGCCCGGCCCGCCGTTGCCGTCAGCGGTTGCCGGGTCGAACATCATGCCCCGCAGCGCTGCCGTGAAATCGACGGCTTCCGTGCCGCCGTGAGGAGGGTCCGGCGGCTCGGCGACGTCCGGAGATGCGAGAGCGTCGCAGCCGAAGCTTGGAGGGGAAAGAACGGCGAGGCAGGCGAAGGCGCCCCACGCGACGACGAGCGATCTGAGCATGAAGAATCCTCGAAAGAGTCGACGCCGTCGTTGGCGGCGCGTCAGAGGCGCGGACTCGAGATCCGCGAGACGCTGTCGACGGCTTCGACTCTAAGGTCCGACAGACTCTGGTCTCTCCACCCTGCAGCCGACGGCGCGCGGGTGCAGCGGAAGGCCGAAACGAGGAAGGTCGAAACGAGGAAGGTCGAGAGCGCTCGCTGCGACCTCGGTGGACGACCGATCACGGCCGCCTGCCGACAGAACCGTTCAGCCCGGCCCGGGGCTCTCCACGCGCAGCTCTTCGAGTGCCTGACGGAAGGCCGGTGCCAGCGGCTCTGGGCGGCGGGTCGCACGGTCGACGTAGACGTGGACGAAGTGGCCGTCGGCCGCGGCAACGTCCGCGTCGTTGCGGAACAGGCCGATCTCGTAGCGGACCGACGAGGTGCCGAGACGGCCGAGGCGCAGACCGGCGGTGACGCGATCGGGAAACGCCATCTCGGCGTGGTACCGGCAGCCGGTTTCGACGACGAGGCCGATCTGGTGCGGCGCGTCGGCTGACGGCTGGTTGGCACCGAGGTGCAGCAGGCCCCGCTCGATCAGCCAGGCGTTGATCGCCGTGTCGAAGAGAGCGTAGTGCACCACGTTGTTCATATGGCCGTAGCGATCGCTGTCGGCCCAGCGAGTCTGAAGCGGGTGGAAGACCCGATAATCCTGGCGGCGGCTGGGCGGTTGTCGCGGCATGTCGGTCGCGCTCACCAGGCGGCGCGGTAGATCGCGAGGGCGTCGGCCTCCGTCACCTCGCGCGGGTTGTTGACCAGCAGTCGCTGCTGTTTCATGGCGTCGCGCGCCATCCGCTCGAGATCGCCCTCCCCCACACCCACCTCGCGCAGAGTCCTCGGCAGGCCCAGGGCGGCGCACAGGCCGCCGAGGCGATCGACGAACACCGTGCAGCAGGCGCTGGCGTCGCCCGTGGCGGCGAGTTCCTCGACGTCGGCGAAAACGTGCGGCGCGAGGTCTGCGTAGAGCGCCTCGCTGCCGTTGTCGGTGTCGGCCGCGTTGAAGCGCAGCACGTGCGGCAGCACCAACGCGTTCGACAGGCCGTGGGGCACGTGAAAGAGGCCACCGATCGGATACGCCAGGGCGTGCACGGCGGCCACCGGCGAGTTGGCGAACGCCTGACCGGCCAGCATCGAGCCGAGCAGCATCGCAGCTCGGGCATCGCGATCGGCGCCGTCGCGGACGGCGGTTTCGAGGTGCCCGCCGAGCAGCCGCAGGGCCTCGCGCGCCAAAGCGCGCGACATCGGATTGTTGTTGGCGTTCTTCGAGGCGTAGGCCTCGATGGCGTGCACCATCGCATCGATGCCGGTGGCCGCGGTGATCGCCGGCGGCAGGCTGAGGGTGAGCAGCGGATCGAGCACGGCGAGATCGGGCAGAAGCACGGGGGAGGAGACGCCGCGCTTCTCTGCCCCCTCGACCGTCAAGATCGCCACCGGCGTCACTTCCGAGCCGGTGCCCGCAGTCGTCGGCACAAGCGCCAGAGGCAGACGCGGTCCGCGTGCGTTGCCGACGCCCCATGCAGCCTCGAGATCCTCGCCCGAGCCGAGCAGGAGGGCCGCCACTTTGGCCACGTCGAGCGACGAGCCGCCGCCGAAACCGACGACGCTGCTGGCGCCCACCGCCCGTCCCAGCTCGACGGCAGCGGCAAGAGTGGCGCGCGAGGGATCGGCCTCGACTCGATCGAAGACAACGACGCGGGCCGTCGCCTCGAGCGAGGCGAGCGCGGCGTCGGGCAGGCCGAGACGACGCAGGCCGGGATCGGTGACGACCAGCACCGTGTCGCCCACGCGCCCGCTGAGCTGCGCCGCCAGCAGCGGACCGAGGCGCTCGGCGGCACCGTCTTCGAACACGACGGCCGGCGGCGTGTGGAATCGGAAATCGCGGATCGGCGGTGCCACAGGCTCAGCCTTCGCGCTTGATGTCGTATTGCTCGAGCTTTTTATAGAGGTTCGAGCGCGGCGTCTCGATGCTCTGCGCCGTCTGGGTGACGTTCCAGCCGTGCGCCTCAAGCTGGTAGAGCAAGAAGAGGCGCTCCGACTCCTCGCGGAACTCGCGCAGCGTCTTGAGCGCCAGCAGGCTCTCGGACAGCTCGGCGCGGGCGCCGCCGGTGAGCTGCAGCACGTCGCGCTGTTCGATCGCGTCACCTGGCGCCAGGATCAGCAGGCGCTCGACGAGGTTCTTCAGCTCGCGCACATTGCCCTTCCACGGCAGCGTCTTGAGATGGTCGAGCGCTTCCTCGGTGAACTCCTTGGCGCGATAGTTGTTGATCTCGGCGTAGCGCTTGACGAAATAGTTCACCAAGCGCGGCACATCGTCCAGGTGCTCGCGCAGCGGCGGCGTGCGGATCGGTATGACGTTGAGGCGATAGAACAAGTCCTCGCGGAAGTTGCCCTTCTCGATCTCCTCTTGAAGGTCACGGTGCGTCGCCGCCACCACCCGGACATCGACCTTGACCGAGCCCACCGCGCCCACCGGCTCGACCTCGCCGGACTGCAGGGCGCGCAGCACCTTCGCCTGCGTGCGCGCCGACATGTCGCCGATTTCGTCGAGGAAGATCGTGCCGCCGTGCGCGGCGACGAATTTGCCCACCTGTTTGCGCGAGGCACCCGTGAAGCTGCCCTTCTCGTGGCCGAAGAGCTCAGACTCGATCAGCTCGTCCGGGATCGCCGCGCAGTTGACCTGCACGAACGAGCGATCCCGCCGCTGCGATCGACGATGGATGGCGCGGGCCACCAACTCCTTGCCGGTGCCGCTTTCGCCGGTGATCAGCACGGTCGCCGGCGTCGGCGCCGCCTTCGCCACGGTCTCGCGCAGACGTGTGAGGGCGGGCGACTCGCCGATGAGCTCGTCGGGCTCATGGCGCAGGACGCGGTTTTCGGTCTTCAGCCGATAGCCGTCGATGGCATTGCGCAGACCGAGCAGGACGCGGTCGCGTTCAAGCGGCTTCTCGAAGAAGTCGAAGGCACCGCGGCGGGTGGCCTCGACCGCCGTCTCGACGTCGCCGTGGCCCGAGATCACCAGCACCGGCATGTCGTAGCCGCGCTCGCGGAACTGCTGAAGGACCGCCAGACCGTCGATGTCCGGCATCTTGACATCGAGAACCACCGCGTCGGGCGCCCCTTCAGCAACCTTGGTCAGGGCCTCCGGACCGCTGGCCGCCTCGTCAACACGATAGCCCTCGAACTCGAGCACCATGCGCAGACTGTCGCGGATCGAGCGCTCGTCGTCGACCACCAGGATGGTGCCGGCGGCGCCGGCGCTGGAGCTTTTCGTCATCGCGAAGCCTTCGTGGAGTCGAAGCAGGGGTAGAAAGAAACTCGAAGGATCAAAGGCAAAGGATTCCGGAACGCCGGGCCCTCGCGAGCCCGGCGTCCGCGGCACGGCGCCCGCTCAGGGCTTGCGCACGATGGCGAAGAACGACGACACGTCTTCGCCTCCCGGCGCCGGCCGGCTGACGTAGAGGCGCAGGAAGCCGCCGCTCGCCACACCGTCGACGGCCTGCTGCAGCTCGCGCGAGGTCTCGACCGCTTCGCCGTTGACGTCGACGATGATGTCGCCGCGCCGCACGTTGCGGTCGTAGAGCGGGCTGGTCGGCTCGATCGAGGTCACCAGCAGGCCGGCGAACCGATCGGGCAGACCGAGGCGCTGACGCATACGCACGTCGAGCTCCTGGTACTCGATGCCGAGCCACTCGATCGAGTCGGGATCTTCGGTCTGGCGCACCGGTGTCGCGCGTCCGACGCCCGGCCGCTCGCCGAGCGTGATGTCGCTCTGAATCCGATCGCCCGCGCGCAGCAGCTCGAGCGTCACGGTGCGGCCCGGCGGCAGCGAGGAGACATAGTCGATCAGGTCACGATTGTCGCGCACCACCGTGTCGTCGACGCGCAGGATGATGTCGCCGTGGCGGATGTCGGAATCGATCGCCGGCCCGTCCTCGGTGACCTTGGTGACCAGCGCGCCGTCAGGTGACTCGAGCCCGAACGCCTCGGCCTCCTCGAAGTCGAGATCGTCGATCTGCACGCCGAGGTAGCCACGACGCACCGAGCCGGAGTCGCGCAGCTGCGGCAGGATCCGCTTGAGCGTGTTGACCGGCACCGCGAAGCCGATGTTGTCGGCGCCGGCGTTGATCGCGGTGGCGATCCCGATCACCCGCCCCTGCAGATCGACCAGCGGGCCACCGGAGTTGCCGAAGTTGATCGCCGCATCGGTCTGAATGAAGTTCTCGAGCGACGAGTCCGGCGTGATGTTGATGCTTCGCCCCTTGGCGCTGACGACGCCGACCGAGACCGAATTCTGCAGGTTGAGCGGACTGCCGATCACCATCAGCCAGTCGCCGACCCGGACCGCGTCGCTGTCGGCCAGCTCGAGGTAGGAAAGCTCGTCGTCGGCCTCGATCTTGAGCAGCGCCAGATCGGTCGCCGGATCGTCGCCGATCACCTCGGCCTCATAGCGCCGGCCTTCGAGCAAGACATTCAGCTCGGTCGCGTCCTCGATCACGTGATGGTTGGTGACGACAAAGCCATCCCCCGAGATGACGAAGCCGGAGCCTGTGGAATCCGCCCGTCGACGCTCCGGCTGCTCGTTCGGATTCGGCCGCCGTGGGTTCATGAACAGCTCGAAGGGGTTGACCGCGCGCGCGTCCTCCAGCTTGACCGCCTCGATCGAGACGACCGCCGGCGACACGGCTTCCGAGAGATCGGCGAAGTTCGGCAGGCCGCCGACGATGCCAGCCACACGCACGGGCTCGCCGGATTCGTCGGCGAAGGTGCGCGGCACGAGATCAATGCCGCCCGCCAAGATCATGCCGAAGCCGACCGAAGCGAGGACCAAGAAGAGGGTGGCGGTGGAGCGGGATCGCGAGCTGCTCTGCTGCATGTCGTGGAGATCTCCGGGAAGTGTGGGGGGAGGCATCGAGCAGGTCGCTCTCGCCCGCCGAGTCCTCTATCAAGATGCCTGCCAGGGGGCTGAGCGCATCGGAGCCCCGGCCAGTCGGCGCCTTCCCTGCCGAGGCGGCGGACCGAGCCGGCGAGGCCTGTCACGTTCTGTCGCCCGCAGAGGACGCGCCGCCATTTTGGCGCGACGCCGGTCATCACAGGCCACCGCCGCGAGGCTGCGATTGCGTTCGTCCGTTCTCGACCTGCCCGGCGTAGAACCGATCGACGACACCAGTCGGGGCCACCAGGCCCTCCCGGCATCGGCGGGAGGGCCTTGCCGACGACTGCCTCACCGACGTCTGCCTCGCCGATGACTGCCTCACCGCGACGACTTCAAGGAGTTCACCATGCGCCCACGTCTCGCCTCGACCTTCGTCTCCGGTCTTCTCACCGGAGCCCTGTTGGCCTTCGTGCCGACTGCAGCCTCTCTCGCCGTCGATCCGCCGGACGAGATCACCAACCAGAATCGTCGGCATTCCAACCCGGGAACGACCGACAACATGGGCGGCGGCTGGGGACCGCATTTGCGCTCGGTGCTGCGCGCCTCCGACGATTCGCTGTGGTTCGTGCACGATCAGGGGCCGACGACCGCTCGCAACTCCTCGCTGCGGTATCGCCAGCGCCTCGGCGGCCAGTGGATCGAGGTCGGATCGACCAACCTCGACGCTCTCGGCGGCCAGGTGCAGCAGAACATGGCCCACGTCATGGTCGGCCATTACATCTACTCCTACGGCGTCGATATCGCTCGCCAGCGGATGGTCGAGTGCTGGCTGAATACGATCGTCCCATCGCATCAGAGCTGCCACGACGTCCGGATCTCCGGACAGCCCTACACCACGCCCGTCGGCTCGAACTACGTCGGCGCCGCCGTGTCGCCGAACGGCTATCGTCTGGTGTGGTGGACGAGCAGCGGCAGCCCGGCCAGCTTCCATCACATGTGGAACTTCGGCAGCGGCTGGAACGGCCCGGTGACGTCGCCGGTGGTCATCCAGGGCAACCACTACCACTACGCGGCCTACGCGCGAGCGATCTTCACCGGGGCCAACACGGTCGACCTGCTGGCGCAGGTCGGCGTTGGCCAGACCTTTGCGGTCGCCGCCCACGCGCGGCTGACCATCGGCGGCTCGCCGCCGCAGGCGACGTTCTCTTGGATCGGACATCAGGACCAGGCCAAGTCGCCGCACGACATTTGGGAGGACGCCGACGGTGGGCTGCACGCCTTGGCTGTGAGCTCGATCCCGTCCGCCGGCATCACCTATTTCTACAAGCCCACGACCGGCGGTTGGTCACCGATCAAATTCTTCGCGGGCATGACCCAGGCCCGGTTCCAACATGACAGCTACACGGACACGCTGCATCTGCTCGGCAACGAGGGTCCGACACTGCTCCTTCGCTCCCAGGCGATGGCGGGTCACTCTGGGCAGCTCGTCTTCGACGACTTCGACGAAACCACCCTGTCGGTTCCCGCCGGCGTCAACGCGGCAAATCTCGGCGGCATGTACAACATGTCGCGCTCGTACCAGACGAACGACGTCAAAGGCCTGCACTTCGGCGTCGTCGGCGACCATCCGGCACACGATCACCGGATCTTCCACTACGGCGACTGAATCTTCTTCTCGCCGAGCGAGAGCCTCCGCCGTCGTTGGCCAGCGGGCGACGACGGCTTCTCTCTCTTGGCTGATCCGACGCCTGTCGAAAAGCCTGCCGACATCATGCATCTTCGCCGTCGCTCCGAGCCTGACCTCGGAGGATGGCGAGGCGGTTCGGGGGTGCGTCGGGGGCGAGGAAGTTCGGGAGGGTGGTCTCGGTCCGCCGGGGACGGGCGAGGAAGGCGATCGGCCACTCGGTGATGCGCTCCTCGCGCACATGGATGAAGTCTCCAGGCGACGGCTCGTCGAGGTACTCCCGCTGGAGCACGAGAGCGAGAGGCCGCTCTGCTCCGACCGTCGCCGCCGAGAACGCTGCGGCGTCTTCGGCGCTCGCGAAGGCGCGGAAATAGTCTTGACCGTCGGCCTCGTCCGGCGCACCTCGCTCTGGATGACACCACACTCGATACTCGAGCACCTCGTCCCACACATAGCCGCCGCCAGCAAACGCGCGGGCCGGATAGGTGCCCACCCGCTCGGGGTCGAGAACGTCGGGAGCCTTCATGTCCTGAACCTCCGGATGGTGGCGCCCGGCACGTCGCCTCGGGCCGTTCAAAGATCGACGTGCCGGGCCTAGGCCCGCCAGCGCAAGAGGCGCAGGCCGTTGAGACAGACGAGGACTGTCGACCCCTCGTGACCGACCACTGCGATCGGCAGCGGCAGACCGACGGTGAGGATGAAGCCGAGCATGACGAAGATCACCACCAGCGCCAAGCCGAGGTTGGCCACCAGGACGCCGCGCGCGCGGCGGCCCAGCTCGAGCACCGCGGGGATCTTCGTCAGATCGTCGGACATGAGCACCACGTCGGCGGTTTCGAGGGCGACGTCGGTGCCGGCCGCGCCCATCGCGACGCCGAGGCTGGCGGCGGCCAGGGCCGGCGCGTCGTTCACGCCGTCGCCGACCATGGCGACCGTCCCGTGCGCCACCACCAGTTCGCGGATCGTCTCCATCTTGCGCTCTGGAAGCATCTCTGCATGCACCGTTTGGATTCCCGCCTCGGCGGCCAGCCGATGGCCGACCTCTGCATGATCGCCGGTCAGCATGGCGATGTCGCCGACGCCGAGTCGACGCAGCCGCTCCACCGTCTCGCGCGCCCGAGGTCGCAAAACGTCCTGGAAGCCGAAGACCGCAAGGGCGCGCGGCCCGGCGGCGCCGGGCTCCTCGACGGCGAGAAGCACCGCCGTCTCGCCGCGCGCGCGACGCTCCTCGATCGCCCGCAGCGCGCGATGCACCGATGGCGACCGGCGCTGAGCGAAATATCGAGGGTTGCCGAGATGAACGATGGCGCTCTCGACCTCGGCGTGCACGCCGAGCCCCGGAACGGCCCGAAACGCGCGCGCCAGGGCCGGCGTCAAGCCGCGATCGGCGGCCGCAGCAACCACCGCTCGCGCCAGATGATGCTCGCTGTGCGCCTGGACGCCGGCGGCGAGCGCCAGCGCCTGGTTTTCGTCGAGGTCGGCGAGCATGTCGGCTCCGAGGTAGCGCGTGCGGCCGGCGGTCAAGGTCCCGGTCTTATCGAAGGCGACCGCTCGCACGGCGCCCGCTGTTTCGACATGAACACCGCCCTTGAACAGGACTCCTGAACGCGCCGCCGCCGCGATCGCCGACAGCACGGTCGCTGGCGTCGAGATGACCAGCGCGCACGGGCTGGCGGCGACCATCGCGGTCATCGCGCGATAGAACGCCTCGCTCCAGCTGCCGCCATACAGGCTCGGTCCAAGAGCGAAGAGCAGCGCCGTGCCGCCGATGACGCAGGCTGCGTACGGCTGCTCCCAGCGATCGATCAACCGCTGGGTCTGTGACTTCTCGCTCTGTGCTTCCTCCACCAGGGCGATCATGCGGGCCAGCGTGCTTTCGGCCTCGCGTCGAGTGACCTCGACGTCGAGCGATCCCGATCCGTTCATCGTGCCGGCATAGACCCGATCACCGACCGCCTTGGCAACCGGCATCGATTCGCCGGTCAGCGTCGCCTGATCGACCTCGCCCGTGCCGGCGACGACCTGCCCGTCGAGCGGCAGACGCTCCCCTGGCACCACGCGAAAGACATCGCCCACCTCGACCTCGCCGAGCGGCGTCTCGACCCAGCGCTCGGCGTCGGCCGAGCCACGACGCACCCGGGCCGCGTCGGGCCGCAGGGTCATCAGCGAGCGGATCGCCGACCGCGACCGATCGATGGCGACGTCCTGCAACAGGTTCGACAGCGAGAAGAGGAAGAGCAGCATCGCGCCCTCGAACGGTGCGCCGATCGCCAATGCGCCAAGGGCGGCGAGGATCATCAAAAGGTCGATGTCGACCGTCGCTCGCCGCAGTGACGCGAAGCCGGCGACCACGCCGGCCCAGCCGCCGAAGACGTAGGCCATCGCCCAACCTGCCCAGGCCAGCGCCGGCATTTCCATCCAGCCGCCGGCGAGGCCGACCCCCAAGCCGACGCCGCAGAGGATGACGGAAAGCGTTTCCAGGCGGTTCACCGACCGATCCTATGCCCGCATCGCCACGCTATGCTGATCCGATGCGACGCCGAGGGCCGAGCCGACCCGAGATTGCGCTGCTGATCGTCAGCCTCGGCGTTGCGCTCGCGCTCGGCGAGCTGCTGCTGCGCGGGATCGCCGCGTGGACCCGGCCCGCGCGCCTGGCCGACCTGGCGGCGTCACGTCCTCTGCCGGCACCGGGCACCGCGGTCGATCTCGGCGACCTGCTGGAGCCGAGCCGCTTCGAGCGCCTGGTTTACCGACTGCGGCCCGATCTCGATGTCTTTTTCTCGGGCGTGCGCGTCCGCACCAACTCCGACGGCTGGCGCGATCCCGAGACGCCCCTGGCCGTCGGCCCGGGCACCGCGCGCGTGGTTGGGATCGGCGACTCAGTCATGTTCGGCTGGGGCGTCGCGCGCGAGGATCGCTACCTCACGCGGGCCGCTCGGGAGCTGTCGAGTCGCGATCCGCTGGTCGCCTGGGCGACGGCGACGCTCGCCGTGCCCGGCTACAACCTGGTGATGGAGCTCGAGGCACTCGAGCGATTCGGCCTGCCGCTCGAGCCGGATCTGATCGTCTACGGCTACGTCGCCAACGATCGCTGCCTGCCCAACTTCGTGACCGAGGGAGCTGGCGCTCGGCTGCATTTGCTCGACCTGCTTCGCAACGTCGGCCTGCCGTCGCCGGCCCTACGCTCGCGCGACGCCGCAGTCCAACCCGCAGAGCTGGGGGCCGGCTTCGTCCGCCGGTTCTGTCGCGCAGAGTCGGTGGCGCCACCTCTGCGCCCGCTCGTCGGCGATGCAAGCTTCCGCGCCGCCCTCGATCGCTTGGCCGAGATCGGCCGCGCGCTCGACACTCCGATCGTGGTGGTGTCTCATCCCATGCGCTCGGAGCTGCCGCTCCCCGACTTTCCATCCGGTCTTCTGGTCGTCGATGCCTTCGGCGAGCCCGGGGCGACCGCGCCGGCACCGCCGCCGCGGCGCTTTTGGGTCGCCGAGACCGATCGCCACCCGAACGCCGAGGGCCATGCGCAGGTCGCCCGTCGGCTGATCGATGCGTTGATCGAAGGCGGCGTCGTGGATCGGGTCCACGACCGCGTCCAGGCCCGACGCGACGGCGCCTGACGGTTCAGCGCTCAGTGCGCCAGGCCAAGCGGAGCAACGTCGCGACCCGCAGGAGGCGCCAAAAGCCTCCGCCGCGTCGATCGATCTAGAGCGTCTTGCGGGCTCGCCGAGTCACGGTGATGGTGGGTCGTCAGGGGCTCGAACCCTGGACCCGCGGATTAAAAGTCCCATTC
>JBCBCF010000122.1:0-12251 GCA_038530905.1 Acidobacteriota bacterium | reverse complement strand
CGGCTCGAGACCTCGATGGTCGAGATGCACGTCGAGTTTGCCGCTCTGCGCTTGCTCGAGGAGGTCGGCGATGCCGCGCGGCAGAACCTCGAAGAGGTGCTCCATCTCGCCATAAAGGCGAAGGATCTTGAACAACCGCCGCTTCGGCGAGAGTCGACGCAGCACGATCTGGCGCTGGTAGCCGGCGATGACCTCGACCAGGTCGAGATCCGGTCGCAAGAGGCGCGCGCTTCCCTCGAGCACAACCAGCATCTTGATCAACAACGACAGGCGCGCTGGCAGCATGATCCGGTGACGACGGATCAGCTCGGTGAGGTCGGAAAGGGCGCCACCGAGATCGAATCGACCGACACTCTGCGTCGCGTAGTGGGCGACGAACTCGGCGATGTCGACATCGAGCGCCGCGTGATCGAGGTCGATCGGGACCTGGCCGACCCGCACGATGATCGACGCCAGGTGGCCTCCGTCGCCCATCGATAGGGCGAGGAGAATGTCCTCCACGTCCTCCCGCAGCTGCTCGTCGAGACGGCCGATCATGCCGAAATCGATCAGCCCGACGACGTTGCCCGGCAGCACCAGGATGTTTCCCGGGTGCGGATCGGCGTGGTAGACGCCGTGGTGAAACACCATCTCCATGTACGCCTCGACGCCGCGCCGGGCAACCAGCTCGACATCGTGCCCCGACGCGATCAGCTGATCGCGCTCGCGCAGGGCGATGCCGTCGAGCCGCTCCATCGTCAGCACGCGATGCGTGGACAGCTCGGGATACGGCCGCGGCACGCGCACGCCGCGCTGGTCTTCGAACATGGCGCGGAATTCGGCGAGATGGCGCTCCTCGCTGGCGAAGTCGAGCTCGCGCAACAGAGTGCGCCGCAGCTCGTTGACCGTCGCCGTCGGGCGATAGAAGGCGAATTCGGGGAGACGCTCGGCGAGCTGCGCCACGCCGGCGAGGATCTCGAGGTCGATGCGGACGGTGCGGGCGATGCCCGGATGTTGCACCTTCACCACCACCCGCTCGCCGGCGACCGCCTCGCCGCCGCCGACGTCCGAAGGCGGAAGCCGCGCGCCGTGCACCTGACCGATCGAGGCCGAGGCGATCGGCGTCGGATCGAAGGTCTCGAATAGCTCGTCGAGCGACCGACCGAGCTCGCTTTCGATGGTGGCGCGAACCTCGGTGAACGGCGTCGGCGGGGCGTGGGTCTGAAGCCGCTCGAGCTCCTGCGCCAGCCGCACGCCGACGAGGTCCGAGCGTGTCGACAGCACCTGCCCGAGCTTGATCGCCGTCGGCCCCAGCTGCTCGAGAGCCAGGCGAACCCGAGTCTCCTGGCCCAAATGGGCATACTCGCGACCGATCGGCACCAGCCGCCGCCGCACCCCCGGCTCGAGCCGACTGAGCCACTCGGCGACGCCGAAGGTCGACAGCACCGCCAGGATCTCGCGCCAGCGCGCGAGGTTCCGATAGATCTGTGGAATCGAAGGGACCCGCTGCGCCATCAGCCCTCGTCGCTCAAGGGCCGGGCCGACCGCGCCACCGCCACGATGGCGTCGAGCTTCTCCTCGACTTCGGGATCGATCAGCGCCTCGGGAACCAGCGGCGCCAGCGTGTGGTAGTCGGTCTTGCGCATCCAGTTGGCCAGTTCCAGGCGCTCGAAGAAGGCGTCGAACACCAGGTCGAGGAAGTCATCGGTCGCTTTGACCGTCCGCCACCAGGGATCGTCGCGATCGCGCAGCGCGGCGGGCGGCACGCGCTCTTCGATGCACGCCTCCATGGTCTGGCGCCAGACGCCGCTAAAGAGCGACATCGTGCCGTCGGGTGCCGCCTGCTGCGCGTCGACCCAGGCGAGAAGAACCTCAGGGAACGCCAGATAGTTCTCGATCTCCCGCCGACGCCACGCGAGGCACGGAAGATCGGGCTTCTCTTCCTTGAAGTCGGCGTCGGAGTCGAGCAAGACCAGACCGACCAAGGTGTCAACCGCCGCCCGGACGCCGAAAAAGTGATCGTAAGCGCGCGGCGGGCGGTTGCCGACGTATTCCACGAACGGCCGGTGCAGCGCCTCGGCGGCCGGATGCCCGAGCAGTTCGGCCCAGGCCCGGAGAATGGCGAGATCCGTGGCGCCTTCGAGATAGAGCACCCACCCTGCCTGCTCCGCTTGTTGATACGCCTCCCAGCCGATGGACTTGAGCGCCTTCGCGACCTGACTCAGCTCGCCGCGGTCGTCGATGCGTTTCGGTCGCCCTCGCACGAACGACAGGACGACATCGCGATCGGCCGCTTCGTTCAGCAGCACCTCCGAGTGGCTGGCGATGAGAAGCTGACTCCCTGCTCGCTCGGCGCCCTCGGTCAGGGTGTTGTAGATCTGCCGCTGCCGGAGGATCTCGAGGTGCGCGTCCGGCTCATCGAAGAGCAGGACCGAGCCCGGATGTGCGTGCATGTAGGCGAGCAGCAGAAGCGTCTGCTGGAGCCCTCGACCGGCGGAGGTCAAGTCGAGAGTCGCCCGGCCCTCGCGGTACTCCATCGAAATCTCACCGCGCGCGTCGAGGTAGGTCGGCGTTGCCAGCCGGACGCCGAACAGACGCTCCACCAGCTCCTGGACCGACGCCCAGGCTTCCGGCCGCTGGCTCGCCAGGTTCCAGCACAGATTCCGCAGCACCTCAGCCGTTCGACCCTCGCCGACGCGGACATTGATCGCGCCTTGATCCAGTCGAACTTCGCGCGCGATCAGGCCGGACATCGGCGGCAGGTAGGCAATCCGGACGCCGAGCGCTCGAGGAGGAATCGGAAACGACTTCTCGTCGCGCGCCAGCAGCCCAATCGGGCGGCAGTAGACCGTCTCGCCGGTGGCGAAGTCGAACTCCAGCCCGTACCGCCAGCGATCGCCGTCGGTCGTTCCCTCGACCAAGACCTCGATCCGAATCGGCTCGGTGCCTTTGGCCTCGGTCGAACGCCGACCGCGCCGCGTTTGACGATCGCGCCAGAACAGATGCGTCTCCGGCACCGGCAGGTTGACGAAGTCGACTCGATTGATGGTCACGCCGCGGGCGCGTCCGCCGTTCTGCGCCCGCTCCGCCCAGCGCTGAAGGCCGATCTGCCAAAGCGCCAGCGCCTGCAGGGCGGTGGTCTTGCCGGAATTGTTCGGCCCGACGAGGAGCACGCGCTGGCCCAGCTCCAGCGTCACCTCGTCGAATCGTTTGAAGTTGCGGATCGTCAGTCGCTCGATCATCGGCTCGGTCCTCGCGAGCAGTCTACCGGCGCCGTGCGGCCGGCGGCTGGCCGGGCGAGGACCCTGCGGTAAGTTAGAGCCGATGGGAAAGTTGCGGCCTCTCCTGCCATATTTCCGTCCGTATCGAGGGCGGATCACGCTCGGCATCCTGGCGATCGTGATCGCGGCGCTTTTCGGTCTCGTGACGCCGCAAATCATCGGCCGCGCGATCGACGATCTGAAGGATCAGATCTCTTCTGACGCGCTGCTTCGCTACGGGCTGCTGCTGGTCGGCGTGACGCTCGTGCAGGGCGTGTTTTCGTTCGCGCAGCGGATGATCCTGGTGACCACCAGCCGGCGGATCGAAGAAGATCTCCGCGACGATTTCCACGGCCATCTACAGCGCCTGCATCTCGGCTGGTTCCAATCGACGCCGACCGGCGACCTGATGGCGCGCGCCACCAACGACCTGCAGGCGGTGCGCATGATCGCCGGACCGGCGATCATGTACGGGACCAACACGATCGTCGTCGCCACCGGCGCGCTGATCTTCATGTTCCACATTCACGTCGGCCTGACCCTGGTCGCCCTCTGCTCGCTGCCGCTCGTGGCGGTGGTCACCAAGATCTTCGGCGAGCGAATCCACGTGCTCTTCGAGGCGGTCCAGGGTCAGTTCTCGGACCTGTCGGCGAAGGTCCAGGAGAACCTGGCGGGCGTGCGTGTTGTGCGTGCCTACGTCCAGGAGGAGCCAGAGCGCCGAGCCTTCGCCCAGCTGAATCACGGCTACGTCGAGCGCAACCGCGACTTGATCAAGTGGAATGCGGCCTTTCGACCGCTGATCCAGGCGACGATCGGTCTCGGCTTCGCGACCGTGCTCGGCTTCGGCGGCAAGCTGATCCTCGACGGTGCGATCACCGTCGGCGAGTTCGTTACGTTTCAGCTCTTCCTCGGCAAGCTGGTCTGGCCGATGGTGGCGATCGGCTGGGTGATCAACCTGGCGCAGCGCGCCGCCGCCTCGATGGGCCGCATCCAGCAGGTCTTCGACGCCACCCCGGAGATCGTCGACGGTCCCGAGGTGCGGCCGGAGATCGACCATCTCGACGGCGCGATCTCCTTCCGCGACCTCGAGTTCCGCTATCCCGGCGCCGAGCGCCCGGCGCTCTCCGGCGTCGATCTGCGGATCGCGGCCGGAGAAACGCTCGCCATCGTCGGGCGCACCGGCTCGGGGAAGAGCACGCTGCTCTCCCTCGTGCCTCGGCTGCTCGAGCCGGCCGCGGGCCAGCTCTTCGTCGACGACATCGAGATCCACCGCGTTCCGCTCGCCACCCTGCGCCACTCGATGGCCGTCGTGCCGCAGGAGACCTTCCTCTTCTCGACCACTCTGCGCGAGAACATCGCCTTCGGCGTCGAGGGCGCCACCGACGAAGCGATCGGCCAGGCGGCCTCCCTCGCCGGGCTCGACAGCGACCTGTCGGCCTTCCCGAGCGGCCTCGACACCGTCGTTGGCGAGCGCGGGATCACCCTCTCCGGCGGTCAGAAGCAACGCGTCGCCCTGGCTCGGGCGCTGCTGCGCGATCCGCAGATCCTGATTCTCGACGACTGCCTGTCTGCCGTTGACGCGCAGACCGAAGAAACCATCCTGCGCAATCTGCGGCTGGTCTTCCCTGGCCGCACGGTCCTCCTCGCGTCGCATCGCATTGCCGCCGCGCGCCTCTGCGACCGCGTGGCGGTGCTCGACGATGGCGCGATCGAGGCCCTCGGCACGCACGACCAGCTGGTGGCCCGCGGCGGCATCTACGCCGACCTGCACCATCGCCAGCAGCTCGAAGAGCAGCTGGCAGCGGTCTGAACCGGCCCTCGAGCCTTCAGATCTCGCCGTCGCGACCGCCGATGCGACGGCGCATGCGATCGAGCCAGTCGCGGAAGCCCCCGCGATCTCCGCGGTCGCGATCGAAGCCATCGTCGCGCGGCCAGCCGCGCCGCAGGAAGTCATCATCGGCACAGTCGGGCGGCGGCACGTCGTCGCGCAGGAAGACCTCGGGCTGGCGCTGCGAGCAGCCGCCGTGGGCGAGGCCGCCGGTGCGCGGATCGATCCAGGTCTCGACCACGCTCGCCGGCTGCGGCAGGTCCCGATAGCCGCCTGACGGGCGCACCGCGTAGCTGAAGCGCGACCAGATCGGCACCGCAGCGCGCGCGCCCGAGAGGTTGGTTGCCCGATTGTCGTCGTAGCCCACCCACACGAGCGAGACCCGCTCCGGCGAGTAGCCGGCGAACCAGCTGTCGCGCCGACCGTTGGTGGTGCCCGTTTTGCCGGCGACGGGATCGCGCAGCCCCGCCTCGCGCACGCCGCGCCGGGCCGTTCCGCGCTCGACGACGCCCTGCAGCAGGCGGGTGACGACGAAGGCGACATCCTCCGCCACCACCTGCGTCGGCGGCGGCAGCGGAGCCTCGAGCACCGAACCGTCCGGGCCCACCACCGCGTCGAGACCGTGCGGCTCGTGCCGCAGACCACCGGCCGCCAGCGTGGCGTAGACATTCGCCAGATCGATCGGCGGCACCTCCATGGCGCCCAAGGCGAGAGCCGGCAGCGGCTCGAGCTGCCGACGGATGCCGAGGCGCCGCGCCATGTCGACCACCGCGTCGAGACCGACCGACAGCGCCAGGCGCGCGGTCGGCACGTTGAGACTCTGCTCCAGCGCCACGCGGGCGGTCACCGGACCCCGATGGCGACCGTCGGAGTTCTGCGGGCTCCAGCGCCGGCCGGCCAGCTCGACGGTGAACGGCGAGTCGTCGATCAAGCTTGCCGCATGCACCCGCCGCTGCTCGAGAGCGGCGGTGAAGATCACTGGCTTGAAGGCGCTGCCGGCCTGACGCTCGGCCTGATGGACGCGATCGAATTGGCTGCGCCGAAAGTCGCGCCCGCCAACGTACGCGCGGATCGCGCCGTCGAACGGCTCGAGCGAGACGAGGACGGCCTCGAGCGGACCGTCGCCGTTCCGATCCTTTTCCCAGCCCGTCTCGAGCGCCTCAAGACCCCAGGCGACGGCCTCCTCGGCCGCCTGCTGGTCGCGCAGGTCCAGGGTCGAATGCAACGCGTAGCCGCTCGAGGCAAGATCCGTCACGCCAAATCGCCGCTCGGCCTCGCCCTCGACGAAGACCTTGAAATGCGACGCCAGTCGCCGAGGCTCGAGACCGCGGCGCGGCGCCAGCGTCTCGGCGGCGGCGAGGGCCAGCTCGCGCGGCGGGATCCACTCGAGCTCGGCCAGACGCCCCAGAACGACATCTCGCCGAGCCTTGCAGGCGTCTGCGGCGCCGAACGGCGAAAGATTGCCGGGAGACTGGATCATGCCCGCCAGCGTGGCCGATTCGGCGAGGGTGAGCTCCGACGGCCGCTTATGGAAATAGGCCCACGCCGCGGCGCCGATTCCCATCAACTCGACGCGGCCGGCGCGCCCCCAGTAGATCTCGTTGAGATACGCCTCGAGGATGTCGCGCTTCGGGTAGCGCGCCTCGAGCATCAGCGCCAGCACGGCCTCTTGCGCCTTCCGCCCCCAGCGCCGCTCATGGGTCAAGTAGAGATTCTTGACCAGCTGCTGGGTCAGCGTGCTGCCGCCTTGACGCACGGCATTCGCCTGCAGATTGACCCAGGCGGCCCGTAGGATGCCGCGCAGCGACACGCCGGGGTGCTCGAGGAACCGGGCGTCTTCCGCCGCCAGCACGGCGAGCACCAAATGCTCGGGCAGCTCTTCGATGGCCACCGGCCGCCGCTCCTGGAAGTCGTCGTCGTAGTACGAGGCGAGGAGCGGCGGATCGAGCCAGACGCCGCGCAGCTCCCGATCGTCGCGCACGACCCGGGCAATGCGTCCGCGCGCGAGCTCGAAACGCAGGCGGTCGCCCCCCGCCGGTCCGCGCGGGCTCGAAAAGCGGCGCCGGTGCAGCTCGACGACGCCCTCAGCGACGCGATATTGCCCCGGCCCCGCGACCTGCTCGGTCGCCCGATAGCCGGCGGCCTCGAGCGCCGTCGCGAGAGCGTCCGAAGACAGCGCGGAGCCCGGCGCGACCACCATCGGTCGCGCGTAAAGACGCGACGGCTGGCGCGACGGCTGCGCGCCGAATTGCGCTGACAGGCGCCAGAACGGCCAGGCCAGGAAAAAAGCGACGAGAAGAAGGGCGACGACGGCGCCGAGCAGCCAGGGCCAGGAGCGGCTCCAGAAGCCGGGACTCGAGGTGCGGTGGGAGGTCATGGCGAAGACAGCGGATCGAAGATCCTGCCTCATTCGAGCAAGGATCGTTCCATTCTCCGTGGCGAGGTTGGGGCGTGATGTGGCACGGAGCGCCGTGAATCCTGCCGTCAGACCTCCGTTGATATCCTGCCGCGGCCATGATCTCGGTCTCGAACCTCGGCAAATCCTTCGGCCACCAGACGCTCTTCGCCGGCGCCTCGTTCCAATTCAACGAGGGGAACCGCTACGGCATCGTCGGCGCCAACGGCTCCGGCAAGTCGACGTTTCTCAAGATGTTGGCGGGAGAGGAGCCACCGAGCGAGGGCGAGATCAACCTGCCGAAGCGCCTCCGCCTCGGCGTGCTGAAGCAGGACCACTTTCGCTACGAAGACGACGCCATTCTCGACGTGGTGCTGATGGGCCACGCCGATCTATGGCAGGCGATGGTCGAGAAGGAGCGCATTCTCGAGCAGGCCGAGCAGAGCTTCGACGCCGATCGCTACGCCGAGCTCGAGGACCTGATCCTGCGCCACGACGGCTACACGATGGAGGCGCGCGCCGGCGAGATTCTGGAGGGCCTCGGCATTCCGACCGAGGTGCATCGCGAGCCGCTCTCGATCCTGTCCGGCGGCTTTAAGCTGCGCGTCTTGCTGGCCCAGGTGCTGGCCTCGGGGCCCGACGCGCTGATGCTCGACGAGCCGACCAACCACCTCGACATCCTGTCGATTCGCTGGCTGGAGACCTTTCTCCAGGACTACCCGGGCCTGGTGCTGGTGATCTCGCACGATCACCGCTTCCTCGACAACGTCTGTAACCACATTGTCGATGTCGACTACGAGACCATCCTTCTCTATCCCGGCAACTACCAGGCGTTCGTCGACCAGAAACGGGCCGAGCGCGAGCGTAAGGAAGCCGAGATCGAGAAGCAGGAGCGCAAGATCGCCGAGCATCAGGCGTTCATCGATCGCTTCAAAGCGAAGGCCACGAAGGCGCGCCAGGCGCAGTCGAAGGCCAAGAAGCTGGCGAAGATTCAGATCGATCCACTGGCCCAAAGCTCGCGCCGCTACCCGATCTTTCAGCTGAAGCAGCGGCGGCCAAGCGGCAAGGTGGCGCTCGAGGTCGAGAGCGTGTCGAAGGCCTACGGCGACAAGCAGGTCCTCGAGGACGTCTCGCTGACCGTCAACCGCGGCGATCGGCTGGCGATCATCGGCCCCAACGGCATCGGCAAGTCGACGCTGCTGAAGATCGCCATGGGCGAGGTCGAGGCCGACGACGGCGCCGCCACCTGGGGCTACGAGGCGCATCCTGGCTACTTCGCCCAGGATCACAAGGGCCTGTTCGCCGGCGACCGCACGTCGGTGGAGGACTGGCTGTGGAATATCTGTCCGGGCGAGCCGATCGGCTTCGTGCGCGGCAAGCTCGGCCTCGTGCTGTTTTCCGGCGATGAGGCCGCGAAGCACGTCGGCAGCCTGTCGGGAGGCGAAGCCGCCCGCCTGGTCTTTGCCAAGCTCGGCGTCCAGAAGCCGAACGTGCTGCTTCTCGACGAGCCGACCAACCATCTGGACCTTGAAGCGATCGAAGCCTTGGTCGAGGGCCTGAAGACGTTCGACGGCACATTGATCTTCGTCTCGCACGACCGCTGGTTCGTCGAGCAGCTGGCCGATCGCGTGCTCGAGATCCGTGCCGATGGGCTGAATGACTTCCGCGGCACGTACACGGAATATGTCGAGCGCTGTGGCGACGACCACCTCGATGTCGAACAGGCGATTCTGCGCGCGAAACGCGACCGCAAGAAGGCGCGCGACGCACCGACCGACCTCGCGGACGAGCGGCAGCGCCAAAAGCAGCGCAAGGCGCTCGAGAAGGAGCGCAAGCAACTCACGCGCGAGATCGAAGACGCGGAGACGCGAGTGGCCGAGATCAACGAGAAGTTCTGCAACCCGGGCTTCTTCGATCGCACCCCCGACAAGGAGGTGCGATCGCTCGAGCGCGAGCAGAAGAGTCTCGGAGAGCGCATCGACGCGGCGATGGAGCGCTGGCAGCAGATCGAAACGGATCTCGAGGCCCTGGCGCCCGTGCCGGCAGGGGTGAGCTGATGGAATTCGACCCAATCGACGAGCCGCGCGACGACGAGCTCGAGCTCGACCGCGTCGATGAGCCCGAGCTGGAGCGCGGCGGCGAGGCGGCCTCCCCCCCACCGCGCAGCGGACCGAACGCCGGCGCCCTGATCCTCTTTGGCGCCGTGCTGGCCCTCCTCGCCGTTGCCGGCTGGTGGCTCTTTGGCCGCGACGACACGGAACCGACGCCGACCGATCGCCTGGGCGTCCAGGACGGCAGCGCGGCCGCCAGCGAGGACGACGAAACCCGCTACGAGGTGGGGGAGGTCGTGGACGACGAGCCACCAGCCGAGCGTCCGCGGCTCGATCTGCCGCCGCTCGATGGCAGCGATCCCGTGGTGCGTTCCGAGCTGGCCCGCCTGTCGAACGACCCGCTGTTGGTCCGCTGGCTCGCCGCCGAAGATCTCGCCCGCCGCTTCGTCGGCGCGGTCGACGCGACAGCCCGCGGTGAAGGTGCCCGCGAACAGCTCAAATTCCTGGCGCCGGGCGGTACCTTCGCCGTCGATGCGTCGGGCGAGCGGACGGTGGTCGACGACCGCAACTTCCGCCGCTTCGATCCGCTGGTCGATCTCTTCACCCGGCTCGACATCGGGCTCGTGGCGCGCGCGTATTCCGATCTCGAGCCGCTCTTCGAGGAAGCCTACGTCGAGATCGGCGAGCCGGGAACGACCTTCCGCGGCCAGCTGCGCCGCGCCATCGACCGCTTGCTGGCGGTCGAGGTACCGCAGCGCAAGCCCGAACTGGTGCGCTACCGCGGCGCCTGGCGCTACGCCGACCCGCAGCTCGAGGCGCTGCCGGCAGCCGACAAGCAGCTTCTGCGTCTCGGACCCGAGCGAGCCCGCCGGATGCAGGAGAAGCTCTCGTTCCTGCGCGACGCTCTCGACCTGTCATCGAGCTGAGCCCAAAGCGTCAGCTCGCGGAGCGGGTCAGCTAGCGAACAGAGTCAGCTCGCGACCGACGCGGTCGGCCATCGCGCACGTCGTCGCCAGGTCCGGATGGCGCAGGATCACGTAGCCGTCGGACACCAGCGTCGCGCGCCAGTTGCGGCGGTGGGCACCGACCGGCAGAAGGTCGACATGCTGCACCGCCGGACCGAGCTCGTGCAGCAGCCGGCGAAGGCCCTCGACGCGACGGATTCTTCCGTTGCCGAGCGCGCGCTTGAAGATGATCGCCGCGTTGTAGCGCCTCCGCACCGGCTGTGAGAAGCGGCCGTGCACCACCGCCTCCGCCCAGCCGGTGAACGTGTCGAGGTCGCCGCCATAATTCATCAGGTCGACCGAGCGGGCGCCGGGCGGGCGGGCGCCGATCTCACCGAACACGGCCTCGCCGCTCGGCGTCAAGAACCACTCCATGTGGGTGAAGCCGTCGCGGAAGTTGAGCGCCTTCAGCACCTTGCGCCCCAGCTCGATGCCGCGGCGCAGCGTCGGCGTGTCGACCTCACGGAGGGTGATCGTCTGCGGGCTGATCCACTCGTTCGAGCGCGCAACGAGCGGCTTCGGCCGGTACCAGGCCACGTTGAAGTATCGGATCTCGCCGCCGGCACAGATCGTGTCGAAGGTGTATTCCTCGCCCTCGATGAACTCCTCGACCGACACCGTCTCGACGTGGCGGGTGCGCCGCACGACGTCCTCGAGCGCCTCGGCGTCCGCCACGCGGTAGGTATCGGCCGAGCCCGCACCGGCGATCGGCTTGACGATCAGGGGATAGCCGATCTCCTCGGCCGCCTGCCGGACCTCGCTCGCCGAGCGGGCCGCGCGATGCCGAGGCGTGCGCAGCCCGGCCTGGTCAAGACGCCGCTTCATCAGCTCCTTGTCGCGAAAGGGTCGAGTGGCGGCAACGTCGAGGCCGGGCAGACCGAGCGCCTCGCGCAGCCGCGCCGCGAGCAGCATGCCGGGCTCCCACAGGCACTCGACCTGATGGATCGGCCGTCGGCGCGCGTAGGCGAGGACCCGCTCGACGACCTCGCGCTCGTCGAAGAGGTTGCGCACCTGCACATAGTCCGACAGGGCGTGGCGGGTCACCTGCGGCAGCGCCGGAACCGGTGCGTCGCCAAGACCGACCACGCGCGCGCCGACGGCGGCGAGACCGCGGGCGAAGAACGGCATCTCGGCCGGGAAGCCACACGGGAAAAAGAGGACGCGCGGTGCCGGCATCAGCCCAACTCCACGCGCACAGAGGAGATCAACTTGCCGAGCGCCTTGCGGACGACCTCGGTCGAAGAATGGCGGACGATCACCCAGCCCTCTCCCTCGTAGCCGCTG
The DNA here is from genome assembly GCA_038530905.1 of Acidobacteriota bacterium. Lineage (GTDB taxonomy): Bacteria > Acidobacteriota > Thermoanaerobaculia > Multivoradales > J023 > JAUIJL01. Next base: position 450 of record JBCBCF010000122.1, on the reverse strand, counting down.
GCTGCCGGCTGGCCGACGCGCGGCAGTTTCTTGTCGACCACCAGCGCGCCCAGCTCCCGCTGCGCCGCGTTGAGGCCGCGCACGCGTGCGACGGTTTTGCCGCGGCCCTGAGCGCGGAGGAACGCGGCGCCGGTGGCGTAGCGACGCTCAGGCATCGCGAACCGGTCGTCGATCATCAACTCCGCCCAGGCGTCGTAGAACGAGCGATTGTGAGCGTAGGACAGCAGCTTCGAAATCTGTGCGCCGCCGGGTCGCGCGCCGACCTCGGAGATCGCAAGGGAGCCGTCGCGGCGCCGGAACCACTCGAGGTGAAAGCCGCCCGTCTCGAGGCCGAGCTGCTCAACCGCGCGCGCGGCGACGCGGCGCGCCTCGCCGTCGCGCGGATCCTCGCGCTCGCGCGGCAAGAGAACGCACCACTGACTCCAAGGTGTCTCAACGACCTCGAGCGGC
>JBCBCF010000121.1:0-12355 GCA_038530905.1 Acidobacteriota bacterium | reverse complement strand
GGAGATCGCGGGTGTCCTGGGCCAGCGTCGTGGCGCCGAGCAAATGCACGAGCTCAGCCTCGAGACGCTCGCGCGCCGCCGGCTCGACGCTGGCAAAATCAACCATCAGAAGATCGAGGAAGAGCTCGATGAACGGCGCTCGGTCGATCGGCTCGGGATATCTCGGCTCGGTCCCCGGTGGCGCGACCGAACACGACCAGCTGGCGTTGCGGTAAAGCGAGGCATCTTCGAAGACCCGCTCCAGCGCCAGCGCCTGGCGGGCCGGTCGGACCGCCGGCGCCTCGTGCAGTCGTTGGCGCTCGGCGCGCAAGAAAGCGCGCAGGCCCGCGGCCAGAGGCTCGTAGGTCTCCGGGTCGCGGCGACAGAGGTTGCACGGCCAGCCGTTGCACTCGCCGTCGATCCGCTGGGCGAGCTGCTGGAGGCCGTCGTTGGTGCGCCGGGTGCCGACAATGTCGAACTTCGACGGCCGGAGCGTGCCGGCCCGGGTCTGCGCCTCCAGCCCGCGCAAGAAACCGTGCACTTGACCGTAGATCTCCACCAGGCCGCCAGGCACCTGCGTGCCGGCATAGCCGAGGATGCAGGCGTTGGGGAAGAGATCGCGGTAGGCCTGCTCGTTGCCGGCGATCTGTTGGATCGCCGCCTGCAGTCGCCCGGCCTCGCCGGCTCGCACCTGGGTGTCATCGATGATGTGGCGGACGTACTCGACCGGATCGCCATCGAAACCCGACTTCACGTCGGTCCAGCAGCCTTGCAGCATGACGAGCGAGGGCGAGGCGAAGAAGTCGCGCGAGTTCTCGAGGGTGGCGAGATCCCGGGACAGCTCTTGAGTCTCGAAGCGGCCGCGACCGCGCTCGCCTGAAAAGCCCGAGGCGTGGTGACCCGACAGCGAGACGAAGTCGATGTCGTCGTCGAGATAGGCCTCGACCACGAACCGGGCGCTCTGTCCCAGGTAGCGCGGCCGGTACACCACGAGGTCATCTGAGAACCAGGCGACGCCGTCCCGGATCCAGGCGTCCGGGCAGCCGCGCTCGCGCGTGCAGCGGTCCACGCAGAGGTGGCTTTGGAGGACGTCATGCTCGATCGGCTCGTGGTAGTCGAGCAGCAGGACGCGCAGCGGCTCCTCGGCTGCCGCGGGAGACGAGATCGCAGTCCAGCTGGCCACCACGGCGAGGCAGAGCACGGCGGCGAGAGGGCAGCGAACCAAGACGACGAAGGGCGCGATCGCGCGCGAACAGGCGGTCATTCGAGAGCGAGCTCCTAGAGAAACGGCGCGCCGCAGCGCGCCCGAGTCAGGCTAGCACGCGGCCGGCCAGGCGCGGTCGGTTAGACGCGGCCGGCCAGGCGCGGCCGGCAAGAGAAGGCGCCACCCGCGCGGATGAGACACTGCGCCCGATGCGTCCACTTCCGAAGGCGTTCTACGCCCGGCCGACCCTCGACGTCGCTCGCGACCTGCTCGGGCGGCTCGTCGTCCACGATCATCCTGACGACGGAACCCTCGTCGGTCGGATCGTCGAGACCGAGGCCTACACCGAGAACGACCCCGCCTTTCACGGCTGGGGATTGGTCGATCGGAGCACAGGACGCGTCCGGCCCGAAGGTCGCGCATACGCTCTCTTTGGCGAGCCTGGTGACGCCTACGTGTATCTGAACTACGGGATCCACTGGCTGCTCAACGCCGTCACCGAGGAGGCCGGCACCGGCGGCGCGGTGCTCGTGCGCGCGCTCGAGCCGGTCCTTGGCCTCGACGCCATGCGCAGGCGGCGGGAGGCGGCTCGTCGACCGCGCGATCTGACCAACGGTCCCGGCAAGCTGACCTCCGCCCTCGGCGTCGATGGCCGGCATCACGGCGGAACGCTGCTCGAGACGCCGCTCTATCTGGCGGCGGGGGAGCCAGTGGACGACACCGAGGTCGAAGCAACCGCCCGCATCGGCCTGAGCAAGGGCAACGACCGCGACTGGCGCTTCATTGTCCGCGCGAGTGAGTTCGTCTCGCCGGGACGACCGGGGGTCGCGCCGAAGCGCCGCCGTGGTCAGCCGCGAACCGGCCCGGAACGACGGCGCTAGACGACGACGTTGACCAACCGGTCAGGCACCACGATGACCTTGCGCGGAGTGCTGTCGCCAACGAAACGTCGCGCGCCTTCAGTGGCCAATGCGAGCTCCTGGAGTGCCTCGCGATCGGCGCCGCGGGCAACCTCGAATTCATCGCGACGCTTGCCGTTGACCTGCACGACGATGGTCACGAGATCCTCAGCGACGAGCTCCTCGTCGTAGCTCGGCCAGTCCTGCTGGCAGACCAGCCCGTCGCCGCCGAGACGGCTCCACAGTTCCTCGGCCAGGTGGGCGGCGTACGGCGAGAGCAGCTTGCAGAAGTCGAGCAGCAGGGAGCGTGGCACGCGATCGGCCTGGGTCACCGCGTTGGTGAAGATCATCATCTGCGAGATCGCGGTGTTGAAACGCAGGCCCTCGGTGTCGTCGCCGACCTTGCGGATCGTCTGGTGGAGCAGCTTGTTCAGCTCTGGCGCGGAGTCGGCCGGCTCGTCGACGAGGTGAGCAGCTGCCTCGCCTGTGCGCTCGTCAACCACCGTGCGCCACACGCGGCCGAGAAACTTGAAGATGCCTTCGACACCCTCGGTTTGCCACGGCTTGGTCTGCTCGAGCGGTCCCATGAACAACTCGTAGAGGCGCACGGTGTCGGCGCCGACCTCGGCGATAACGTCCATCGGGTCGACGCCGTTGAGCTTGGACTTGCCCATGCGCTCGATCTGCACGTCCAGCGGCCGGTCGTCTCCTGGGGCGAAGAACGCGCCGTCGCGCTCCTCGACCGTCGACGGGTGGTGGTATTTCCCGTCGAGATCCCGATAGCTGCTGCCGAGGATCATGCCCTGGTTGAAGAGGCGCTGAAACGGTTCCTTGGTTGACACGACGCCGCAGTCGTAAAGCACCTTGTGCCAGAACCGCGCGTACAGCAGATGCAGCACCGCGTGCTCGACGCCGCCGACATAGAGGTCGATCGGCAGCCAATACTTCTCGAGCTCAGGATCGAAGGCCTGCTCCGCATTCAGCGGGTCGAGGAAGCGCAGGTAGTACCAGCACGAGCCGGCCCACTGCGGCATGGTGTTGGTCTCACGCACGCCGCGGCGCCCGTCCGGCAGCTCGACCATCAGCCAATCGTCGCCGGCGCGAGCCAGTGGTGGCCGACCGTCCGGCGTCGGCTTGTAGGCGTCGATCGGAGGCAGTGCGACCGGCAAGGCGTCAGCGGGAAGAGGTACGACGGTGCCGTCGTCCAGGTGAACGATGGGGAAAGGCTCGCCCCAATAGCGCTGCCGGGAGAAGAGCCAATCGCGCAGCTTGTATTGCACCCGCGCACGACCCGCGCTGTGCTCTTCCAGCCAGGCGGTCATCGCCTGCTTGGCGCCGTCGACGGCCATGCCGTCGAGAAAGTCGCTGTTCACGGCGTGACCTTCTCCCGTCCACGCCTCGTCTTCGATCGGCTGCGCGCCGCCTGAAATGACTTCGACGATCGGTAGCTCGAAGGCGCGGGCGAACTCGTGGTCGCGGGTGTCGTGGCCGGGCACCGCCATGATCGCGCCGGTGCCGTAGGTCATCAGGACGTAGTCGGCGACCCAGATCGGCAGGCGCGCTCCGGTCACGGGATGGATGGCCGAGGCTCCGGTGTCGACGCCGGTCTTGCTCTTCGCCAAGTCCGTGCGGGCAAGGTCGGTCTTCTGCGTCGCTTCCTCGACATAGGCGGTAACGGCCGCGCGCTGATCGTCCGAGGCGATGCGCAACGCCAGCGGATGCTCCGGCGCCAGGACGCAGTAGGTCGCCCCGAAGAGCGTGTCGGGGCGGGTTGTGAAGACGGTGAAGCTCTCACCGTCACCGGCTCGGCCGTCGGCGTCGACGACGAAATCGATCTCGGCGCCGACCGACTTGCCGATCCAGTTGCGCTGCATCTCCTTGACGGAGTCGGGCCAATCGAGATCGTCGAGGTCGTCGAGCAGGCGCTCTGCGTAGGCCGTGATCTTGAGCATCCACTGGCGCATGTCGCGCCGCTCGACTGGGTCGCCGGTCTCGACGTACTTCCCGTCCTTGACCTCCTCGTTGGCCAGCACGGTGCCGAGAGCCGGGCACCAGTTGACCGGCACCTCAGCCAAGTAGGCGAGATCGCGTTCCATCAGCTGCAGAAAGATCCACTGCGTCCAGCGGTAGTAGGCCGGATCGGAGGTCGACAGCTCGCGTTTCCAGTCGTAGGAGAAGCCGAGCCGGCGGATCTGGCGGCGGAAATTGTCGACGTTGCGTTCAGTGATGATCGCCGGGTGAATGTTCTCGCGCATCGCCGCTCGCTCGGCCGGCAGGCCGAACGCGTCCCAGCCCATCGGGTGCAGCACGTGATGGCCGGTCATGCGCTTATGGCGCGCCACCACGTCCGTCGCGGTATAGCCTTCGGCGTGCCCCACATGCAGTCCGGCGCCCGACGGATACGGAAACATGTCGAGCACATAAAACTTCGGCTTACGGCGGAGCGTGGCGAGATCGTGCGGCGTGCGAAAGGCGTCCTGCTCATCCCAGGAGCGCTGCCAGCGGGGCTCGATCTCGGAGGGGTCGTAGCGCATCGGTCGATCCTTCGGTGGGCGGTTGAAACGAGGCGGCAGGATAGCAAGGGGATTCGCGCCCGAACAACGAATCCAGCATGCCGTGGGAGATAGGAGAGCGACCCGTCGTCGTCGGCCAGACTGTTCGGCATCGGATCGCCGCTCGTGCACCGAATGAACCCGCAACGGAACGCCGTGGATGCGACGACCGTCCCGTCGAGAGGACAGCGCCTCCGCCGGCCGGGGCGCGGCCTCGCCAGGGCGGGCCGATCACCGAGCCTTCAAGCTTGCCGACGGGCCTTTCACCGCCTGTTGCCTCCGACGACGTCGCTGGCGCGGAGCTTGCTAGCAAGAAGATCCGTGCGAGGTGGCGTCTCTCAACTCCCGCGTCTCCGAACCGCTAGTCGCCTCGCACGATGACTTCTCCGAGCGATCTCGTGCTGCACTCCACCGCCCCAACCCGCCACTCAACCCGCCGAACCGCGATCGGCGCGCTCGCTTCTCGCGCCGCGGCTGCGCCGCCCGAGCGCGCGTGGGGACGTGCGTTCCGGAGAGTCGCGGTTTGGGCGCTCGCCGGTCTTGGGGCCGGGCTTGCCGTCGTGCCAGCGCTCGCTCAATCGGTGAGCGGATTCGACGATGTCGTGACCGTCCGCTCGCTCGAGGTCGAAGTGGCGGTCGAGCGCGACGGTCAGCCGATCGCCGGCCTGCCGCGGTCTGCCTTCGAGCTGCGCGTCGATGACCGGCCGGCAGAGATCGACTTCTTCGCCGAGGTGCGCGACGGCCGCGTGGTCGCGACCGAAGGGGTGGCGTCGAGCCTGCCCATCGACTCAGAGGTCGGCCTCGACTTCGTCGTTTTTATCGACGACGCCTTCGTGGTGCGCCGAGATCGCGATCGCCTGCTGGACTTGATCGAGAATCAACTCCCGGCGCTGCGCTCGAGCGACCGCCTGGCGCTTGTGGCCTACGACGGAAGACAGGTCGACACCCTTTCCGGCCTGACGGACTCGCGCCCGGTGCTCGAACGAGCGCTCGACCGAGCGCGCCAGCGGCCGGCCTACGGCCTGCAGCGACGGAGCGAGGCGCAGCGGGCGCAAACCGAGATTCGCCAGCGCTCACGCACCTCTCGCAGCTTCGCTTCGATCGGTTTCGACGGCGCTCGCGGCACGGCTGCCGGCTCGGCCCGTTCGGCCCTCCTGCGCGACCGGCTGGCCACGAGCGGCGGTCTGTCGGGCACCGAAGTCGGCCTGCGTGAGTGGCTCGAGCGTTTGGCGTCGGCGGCCGCCGCGTCGATCGAGCGATTCGCCGACGGAGATCGTCGCAAGGTGTTGCTCTTCGCCGCTGGCGGCCTGCAGGATCTCGACGCCGATCTGCGGGCGGTCTTCGGCGATGCCGACCGCGAGGCCGAGGCAATCGACGAGATCTACAGGCCGCTGATCGCGGCGGCGAATCGCCTGGGCTTCACGATTTTCCCGACCTCTGCGGGCGGCGCCGGTGGCCTGCTGGCGTCGATCCAGCTCGCGGATGCCTCGTCGAATGGGCGTGGACTGTCCGATCGAACGCGCAGCGGCGCAGGGTTCGATCTGGCCGCCGCGCGGACACTGGCGGCGGCGACCGGTGGCCGACCGCTCTTCGGCGGAGCACGCTCGCAGCTTCTCGACGAAGCAGGCATGAGCGCTCGGACGTTCTACTGGCTCGCCTTCACCCCGACCTTCGAGGGTGATGACACGCGCTCCGATCTCGAGGTGCGGGTCGCCGCGCCGGGTGCGTCGGTGCGCAGCCGCTCGAGCTTCGACGACCTTTCGATCGAGCGCCAGCTCGACCAGCTGCTGGTCGGCGCGCATCTCTTCGGAACGCCCTTCGAGGCCTCGCTCGACGCGCGCCTCGGAACGCCGGAGGCCTCCGGTGTGGGCCGAATGCGCGTACCGCTGCGGCTGGAGATCCCGCTCGACGACGTGACGGCGACACCGAGCGACGACACCTGGTCCACCCGGCTGGTGTTGCGCATCCTCGGCACCGACGACCGCGGGGATACCGCCACCGTGGCGCCGATCGTGCTCGAGCTGGAAGCGCCGCAAACGCCGCGTCCCGGACAGATCACCGCCTACGAGACGACCCTCGAGCTCCGTCGACGTCCGCATCGGCTCCTGGTTGCCCTTTACGATCCGCTGGCCGGGACGCTGCTCGGCCGCCAGATCGAGGTGGAGCCATGACCGTACTCTCGTTCCGCGTTTCGATTCGACGTTCGCACCACGACACACCCCACGTTCGACACCAGGAGGTTCCGATGCCGCGTCGTCATCCCGCCGCTTCGTTCGCACGCCTCACCTTGGCCGCCTTGATCCTCGCGCTCGTCCTGTCGAGCCTCGCTGTACCGGCCACCGCCCAGCCGTCGGCCGGTGCGTTCGGCGACGTGATCGATGTTCGCGTCGTCAACCTCGAAGTGGTCGTGGAGAAGGACGGCGAGCGGGTTCGCGGCCTGCAGCCTGAGGACTTCGTGATCTTCGTCGATGGCGAAGAGCGCGAGATCGAGTATTTCACCGAGGTCACGGGCGGCATCGCGGTCGCGCCCGTCGATGCGGCGGCAACGGTGCCGGCGATTCGCCCGGGCGAGCCGATCTCGACCAGCTACCTGATCTTCATCGACGAGTTCTTCTCGACCGTGCGCGATCGTGATCGCGTGCTCGAGCGCATCCGCGACCAGCTGCCCAACCTGCAGGTCGGCGACCGCATGGCGATCGTCGCGTTCGATGGCAAGCGCCTCGAGATGCTGCAGAACTGGACCTCGTCGCAGAACGAGCTTGAGCGCGCTCTGCAAAAAGCCGAGATCCGCGACGCCTACGGCCTGCGTCGGCTGTCGGAGCGGCGGATCTTCGAGCGTGGCCAGGCGGATCTCTTCGCTTTCGGTCGTGGCCGCCCGGGCGGCTTCGCCGGCAATCTCGACATCGAGGAAGAGCAATACGCAGCGCTGATCTCGACGCAGATCGAGAACGCCGTTTCTGCCGCCTCGTCGGCCCTCCGCAGCTTCGCCAATCCACCGGGCCGCAAGGTCATGTTGCTGCTCTCCGGCGGTTGGCCGAACGATCCGGCGCAATACGTGGTCGCCGACCTCACGCGCTCGGTGCGCGCCAGCGACACGCTGCGCGGTCGTGACCTGCTCGATCAGCTGACCGAAACCGCCAACCGCCTCGGCTACACGATCTACGCCGCCGACGTTCCGACCTTCTCGGCCGAGGTGATCGACGTCTCCGACGGCACCCTCGCCGCCTCCGAGCTGCGCCGCCAGCGCAGCTTCCGGCGCGAGATCGAGGAGGAGTCCGCTCTGCGGACGATCTCGGCACGGACCGGCGGCCAGGCGCTCCTCGACAGCGCGGCGCTGTCGGTCCTCGAAGCCGCCGCCAACGACACTCGCTCGTACTATTGGCTCGGCTTCACGCCCGACTGGCAGGGCAACGATCGCGGCCACGACGTGCGCGTCGAGGTGCGAGCGCCCGATGTGAAGGTCCGGGCGCGGGAAGGCTACGCGGATCTGTCGCGCTCGACCGAGGTCTCGATGATGGTCGAATCGACGCTGCGCTTTGGCAACCCGGTTGGCACCGACGCCCTCGCCGTCGAAATCGGACGCGGCGAGCGCTCGGGTTGGGGCAAGCGGGTGGTGCCGCTGGCCGTCGACGTGCCGCTCGACGCGTTGGTCTTCCTGCCCGCTGAAGGCGGCCTAGTTGCCGACCTCGAGCTGCGCGTCGCGGTCATCGACGACGGCGGCAACACCTCCGACGTGCCGGTGATCCCGCTGCAGCTGCGCGTGCCGGAGACGCCGCCGCAGGGGCAGACCTCGACCTACGAGACCCAGCTGCAGATGCGAAAGCAGCGGCATGAATTGGTGGTCTCGCTCTACGACAAGGCGAGCGGGCAGATCCTCACCTCACGGGTCGACGTGCCGAGGCTGTGAGTCAGACGCGCGGCGGGTAGCGCGGAGACCTATACTCTGTGCCCGATTCGGCGGTGCCTGGAGAGGCGCCGCCGTTTGTCCTGCGCCGACCTTCCGTCGAGGAGCCGCCATGCCGTCCGCATCCTGGTCGCCCGATTCCTGGCAGTCGCTGCCGGCCAAGCAGCAGCCGACCTATGACGATCCCCTGGCCGTCGAGCGGGTGACGCGTGAGCTGGCCGCGCTGCCGCCGCTGGTCACGTCGTGGGAGATCGAGGCGCTGCGCGGGCAGCTCGCCGAGGCGGCGCGCGGCGAGCGGTTCCTGCTGCAGGGCGGAGATTGCGCGGAAGTCTTCTCGGAGTGTCGCTCCGAGGTCATCGCCGCCAAGCTCAAAATTCTTCTGCAGATGAGCCTCGTGCTGGTGCACGGCGGCCAGAAGCGGGTGATCCGAGTCGGCCGTTTTGCTGGTCAATACGCCAAGCCGCGCAGCTCCGACGTCGAAACTCGCGAAGGCGCGACGCTGCCGAGCTATCGGGGAGACCTGGTCAACGGAGTCGACTTCGACCCGCATGTGCGTCGGCACGATCCCGATCGTTTGCTGCGCGGCTACGAACGCTCCGCTCTGACCCTCAACTTCATCCGGTCGTTGATCGATGGCGGCTTCGCCGATCTGCACCACCCCGAGTATTGGGATCTCGACTTTGTCGACCACTCGGAGCGACGCGCGGACTATCAGCGCATCGTGGAGTCGATCGGCGAGTCACTGCGCTTCATGGAGACTCTCGCCGGTCGTCAGGTGGGCGACATCAACCGGGTCGACTTCTTCTCCAGCCACGAGGGCCTGCATCTGATCTACGAGCAGGCGCAGACGCAGAAAGTTCCGCATCGCAGCGGCTGGTACGACCTGTCGACTCATATGCCCTGGATCGGCATGCGCACGGCCGACGTCGACGGCGCCCATGTCGAATTCTTCCGCGGCGTCGCGAATCCGCTCGGCATCAAAGTGGGGCCGGGTATGACACCCGAATGGCTGATCGAGCTGATCGAGCGGCTCGATCCCCAACACGAGCCAGGGCGTCTGACGTTGATTCATCGATTCGGCGCCGGGAAGATCGCCGACCGCCTGCCGCCGCTGATCGAAGCGGTGCGGCGGCGCGGCCGCACGGTGCTCTGGTGCTGCGATCCGATGCACGGTAATACCGAGACGACGGAAGACGGTCTCAAGACCCGCCGCTTTCGCAACATCCTCGGCGAAGTGGAGCAGGCGTTCGACATCCACGCTGACCTCGGGTCTACGCTCGGCGGCGTCCACATCGAGCTGACCGGCGAGAACGTGACCGAATGCACCGGCGGCGCTCGCGGCCTTTCCGACCACGAGCTGAAAGGGGCCTACAGGACCTTCGTCGATCCACGGCTCAACTACGAGCAGTCGCTCGAGCTGGCCCTGCGCGTCGCCCAGCGCATGAGTACGGCGGGTCGCTCGACCGACCGCAGGGGAGGTCGAGCGCTGGCGGCGGCGCGGGGCTGAGCGCAACGCCGCCGCGCCTCGGCCGCGCCTCGGTCAGGCCTGTTCGTAGGCCGTCTGCAGCCAGCCGATCAACTCGTCGTCGACCTCGTCCTCCGAGGTGACGCGAACCCGGTGACTGACCATGGAGTTCCAGCTGCCGGCGGTCTCGAGCCGATCGGTCGTCTCGACGTCCGTCAGCTTCAGACCGACATCGAAGCGCGTCTTGGTGGACGGCTGCAAGAGACCGAACTGCTTGCTCCGGCGCAGGCTGACATAGGCCTTCTTGGGCGCCAGCTCGACATCGTCACCAAAGCCTTCGATCCGTGCGATCACCGCATCGTAGATCGGCTTCAGGTTCGGCTTCTTGGCATATTGCAGAGTCACGAGATCGTCCTCGGTCTCGGCTGGCTGGTCGCTCTTGCGTGCCATCTGTGACACCAGATTGGCGTAGCCGTGGCCCATCGAGTGGTCGTCCTTGAGGTGTTTCATGATCTCGCCGTGCTTGGCGAGGCCCTGCTCCTTCAGGTGGGCGATCCACCCGGCGAGATCCTTGCCGGTCTTCTCGGGCAGGTTGTCGATCATGGACTGCGTCATCTGCTCTGGGGTCTGTGCCATCGGGGTCTCCAGGGGGTCGGGGCGATCAGAGGGACGAACAAGAACTCGGTCGAACAGCGCGGGCGAACACCGTCAGGCGTCGAGGGTGACTTCACAGCGCGCGTCGTTGAAACAGGCACCGCCGCCCAGGTCGGTCAGGGTGTCGGGAGCCAGCACGTTGGCGGTCGTGCCGCTGCGGGTGTGGCGGTCCCACAGCCCCTTGGCGAGGCTGACCACCCCGGGGCGCACGTCGTGCGTGACACGGGCCCAAGTGCGCACCTCACCGAATCGATTGAAGACGCGCACTTCGGCACCGGTCGCGATGTCGCGCGTCGCCGCATCGTCGGGATGGATGTCGAGACCGGGTGGCTTGCGCACGCGCTCGAAGAGCGTGGAGCTGATCGCCCGACGGTCGGCCGGCGAGATGAGCACCAGCGGGCCGTCGGCGACCTCGCCGCCGCGATCGACGGCCGTGCCAGCGGCGCCGTCGCCGTCTTCCCCGGCTGCTCGGTCGGCTGCGGGCGGAGCGACGGCGTAGAGCCCGGCCGGCGCCTCGGCGTCGAGCGCTGCGGGGAAGAGATGGATCTTGCCGTCGGGCGTCTGCGGACGCACGTCGACCATCTGCACCGGCCGGTCGCCGACGACGGGTGTGGCAATGCCTTCCCGCTCTAGCGCACGGCGGGCGTCGGGCGACAGCTGATCGCGCATGTGACGGCTCCAGGCTTCGGCGTCGAGCGGGTCGTCAGGGCGCGCCAGGCCAGTGCGGCGCAGCAACTCGGCGAAGACCTCAACGTTCGAGCGCGCCTCCCCCCGGGGAGGCATCGCCGGCTCGACGGCGGCCAGGACATATGCACCGTAGGCCCGTTTGAGATCGCGATGTTCGAGAAACGTCGTCGCCGGCAGCACGACGTCGGCGTAGCGGGCGGTGTCGGTCGCCACGCAGTCGAAGACGACGGTGAAGAGGTCTTCTCGCTCAAATCCGCGACGTACGAGATCCTGCCGAGGCAGCGTCGCGATCGGGTTGTGGTTATAGACGAAGGTCCCGCGGATCTTCGGTGCCCCGGTGGCGTCCTGCGCCAGCAGCTCACGGCCCACTCGGTTCTGGTTGATGACCCGCGGACTCGGTCGATCTGCGTCGGGCGCTGGAGAGCTCCGCGCCGGATCCGCCCATGGAACGAGCGGCTGCGCTGCCGAGTTCGAGGCTGTATAGCCGCCACCGCGCACGCCGAACTTTCCGGCCACCGCCGGCAGAGCCAAGACCGCCGCGCAGGCTGAGCCGCCGAGGCGATTGCGCTCGAGACCCCAGCCTGAGCGGACGACCGCAGGGGAGATTTCGGCATACCAGCGCGCGAAGGTCTCAAGATCGGCGGTCGGCACGTCGCAGACTGCAGCTGCCCGTTCGATCGTCCACTCCGCCGCACGGTCACGCAGCGGCCGCCAGCCGCTGGCCGCGCTGTCGAGAAAGTCGAGATCGGCGGCCCCGCTCGTGAAGAGATGGCGATGGATGGCAAGCGCCAGCTGGAGGTCGGTCCCGGGCCGCAGCGCCAAATGCAGGTCGGCCTGCTTCGCCAGAGGCGTGGCGCGCGGATCGATGGCGACCAGCCGGGCGCCGGCACGTTGCGCCGCCTGGATCCACGGCACCAGGTGAATCCCGGAGCTGGACGGGTTCACGCCCCAGAGCACGCGCAGACGGGCCTCTACGGCAAGATGCCCGGCGTTGCCTACCAGGACTATCCA
>JBCBCF010000120.1:0-12360 GCA_038530905.1 Acidobacteriota bacterium | reverse complement strand
CCATCTCGACGCCGCGCAGCACTCCCGGCGTCACGCCGTCGGTCAGAACCACGCCGAGCCGACGGGCCAGACGCCGAGGCGGTAGCTCCGAGAGCGGTGCACCGTCGAGCTCGATCGAACCGCTGAGCGGCGGCTGCATGCCGACCAGAGTGCGCAGCAGCGTCGACTTACCGGCGCCGTTCGGTCCCAGCAGACAAACGAAACGCCCGGCCTCGAGCCGAAGCTCGAGATGCCGGGCGAGGGGACGCGTCGGAGACGCGTCGGCCGAGGGCGGGTAGCCGATCGACAGGCCGTGGGCGATCAGCCTCGCATCGCCGACGCGGCGTCGATCGCCTGCCACGATCGAGCGATCAGCCCCCGCGCTTGCCGCGCTTGCCGTATTTGCGCTGGAACTTCTCGATCCGGCCGGCGGTGTCGAGGAAGCGCTGCTGACCGGTATAGAACGGATGCGAATGCGAGGAGACCTCGAGCTTGACGACGTAATGCTCGACACCGTCGATGTCGCGGGTCTCGTCTGACGTCATCGTCGACCGGGTGATCAGCTCGTGATCGGAGCCGGTGTCGACGAAAACGACCGGGTGGTATTGCGGATGGATGTCAGCCTTCATGGTGCATCGCGGACCGCTCAGGCGGTCACGTCCTTGAGCGTCAGGCCTTCATCACGCAGATACCGCATGAGGCCTTTCTTGTTGATCGTCCGCAGCGCGCGCGTCGACAGACGAACCCGCACCCAGCGCTTCTCTTCCGTGAGGTAGATGCGCTTGTTCTGCAGGTTCGGCTTCTGCCACCGGTTGGTGACGTTGTGCGCGTGCGAAATGTTCTTGCCGCTCAGCGGCTTCTTGCCGGTGATCGCACACTGTCTGGGCATGGTCTCGGCTCCTGTGGCTCTGAGTCGGCCGCCCTGGCGGTGCGAGCGACCGGTCGGGCGACGACGTCTTGGACGATGATCTTTCGGGCGCCGCGCGCGTCGATCGAAGAGCGGCGCGGGCGTTTAGCGCATCTGCCACTGGGTCACCGTGCGACGACGAGGGCGATGCGGAGTCCTCGGCGGGCCGCCTGGCTGGCGGGCCTCGGAGAACACGACGCGCGGGTTGCACGCGTCGGATGGACGCACCGCGGGCCGAGCCGTTGATCCTAGGGCATGGGATCGATCTTGGCAAGCCCGGCCGTCGGACAACCGCCGACCGGGCTTGGTCGGCAGGGACTCTGGCCCATCAGTCAATCACGAGCGGGCCTTAGCGACCGCGCGGTGCCTCGAGCGCCGGGCTCGACACCGCCATCGCCGGTTCGTCCGGCGATGGCGGCACACGCACCACCGTGCTCGTCCAGAGCGACGTGTCGCCGGTCTCAAAACCGTCCCAGAAGAGACGCGCTGCCGGCTCGACCAGCTCGGGTGCCAGTCGCAGCACGAAAAGGCCGCGATTCATGTCGCTCACCACCACGACGCCGTTCTCGAAGAACGGATAGGCGCTCCAGGCGCCCGAGAAGTCGGCATCGGTCTCGGGCACGGTATCGAAGAACGCAACTTCCTCGAGCGATCCACTGTCGACGAAGCGCAGGACCCGCAGACCGGCCGAGTAATTCGCCTGGAAGACCAGCGAGCCCGAGATGTATTGGTTGTGGTCCGGCGCCGGACGCGGTGCTTCGTAGAATTCGGTCAGGCTCGGGGCATCGAGGTCGCTCACGTCCCAGATGTAGGTGCGCGTGTTGTGGTCCTGGCGCACCTCGTCGAGCTCGTCGTCGATGACGAACGTCGTGTAATCGGGCGTCAGCCACCCCTGATGGGTGTATTCGGCACCCGCATAGCCCGTGCGCGAGAGCTGCACAGGCGCCGACTTGTCGGTGACGTCGACGATGGTCAGCGTGTCCTCGTTGGAGGCGAAGCAGATCTGGCGTCCACGATGTTCCTGATCCGGACCGCGATACACCAGGCACTGCGCGTCATGCGTGTAGCCGTCGGCGTCGAAGCAGCCGGCGATCGAGGGCGAGGTCGGCATGCGGATGTCGAGCATCAGCAGCCCGCCGCGGCACTGCTCCCCGCCGACGGCATAGGCGAAGCCAGATTCCTCGTCGATGACGATGTTGTGCGCGCTGGCGAAGTCTTCGAAGAGTTCGTCCTCGTCGAACGTCTCAGGCGTGTCGACATCGAGCAGACGCGTCAGGTCGAAGACCTGCAGGCCGTGGTCTGTCTGGGCGTCGGAGACAACGAACGCATGATCGGCGTAGACCTTGATGTCGCGCCAGGTGGTGACCGCGCCGGCCGTCGGGAGCTCGCCGAGGTAGACCGGCGCCTCGGGATCGGTGATCTCAATGAACGATGTGCCGCTGTCGCGACCGAAGAGAACGAACTCGCGGCCCGACGCTCGATGCCGCCAGCCCCAGAGATCGTTGCCGCGACCGCCTCCGATCTCGTCGAGCGGGAAGTGCGCCAGAAGATCGACGTCGGCACAGCCAAAGATGTCCGCGGCGCCGTCGACGCAGGGCGTCGCCGCGCGCAGCTCATACGGCACCTTCGCCATATTCATCTCGACCGTCAGATTCATCAGCCCGGACAACGCGAGCGCCCGTTCACGACGCTCTTCGGGCGGCGTCTTCTCGGCGTGCAGGCGCGCTGCCACGTGGCAGGACTCGGCGGGAGGAGCGGCCGCGAGGAGCGGCAAGAGGCTGAGAGCGGCGGCGGCGGCAAAGCGCCGAAGGCAAACGGTCATGAAGAGTCTCCGGGGCGATCGACGAGTTGTGAGGCCGGCCGAGACGACGCGCCGTCGTTCAGGTCCCGCACCCATTCGCGCGTCAGATAGAGAGATCAACCGCAGTTCCATGGGATCTCGAGCGGTCGATCAACAGCCGAGACGACGCGTTCCGGGCGGCCGGTGACGAACCGGCCTCTCGGCCTCGAGCCGCCGGGGCCTTGGTAGAGTTTGCCAAATTCCCGAGCGTGTCTCATCGCGAGCGCGTGGTCCGCTTCGTCTCGGGAGCAACGTCCGACTCCTGTGGCGCGTCATCCCGGAGCCTGCCATGTCGATCGATCCTTCGCCATCGTCCTCCCGCGCGGGAGCGGCGGTGCCGCCGTTCGTTCACCTCCACGTTCACACGCAGTACAGCCTTCTCGACGGCGCCAACCGCGTCGACCGACTGGTCGAGCGGGTCAAGGAATTGGGCATGGACGCCGTGGCGATGACCGACCACGGAAACCTCTTCGGTGCGGTCGACTTCTACGCGCGAGCGAAGGCGGCCGGCATCAAGCCAATCCTCGGCATCGAGGCCTACGTCGCTCCCGATCTCGAAGGCCGCTCCTCCAATCGACGCGACCGCACCCACACAGGCGTCGCCGACGGCGGCTTCCACCTGGTGCTGCTGGCCGAGACCATCGAGGGCTGGCGCAATCTCCTGAAGCTCAGCTCGGACGCATTCCTGCACGGCTTTTACTACAAGCCGCGGATGGACAAACAGACGCTGCGCGATTGGAGCGATGGGCTGATTGCAATCAACGGCCATCTCGGCTCGTCGATCGCTTTCCACCTCGATCGCTTCGTCAAGACCGACGACGACGCGCACTGGCGCCGCGCGCTCGACGAGGCGCGCTGGCACGCCGACGTCTTCGGCGCCAACGCCAACGGCGAGCCGTCGTTCTTCGTCGAGCTGCAGCGCCACATTCCTGAGCAAGACGCGATCAATCCGTCCCTCGTGCGCCTAGCGCGCGAGCTGGACCTGCCGCTCGTCTGCGACAACGACTCGCACTTCCTGCTCTCCAACGATTGGGACAACCACGACTCCCTGGTCTGCATCTCGACCGGCAAGATCAAGGACGATCGAGATCGCCTGCGCTATCCGAAAGAGCTCTACCTGAAATCGCCCGAGGAGATGCACGAGCTCTTCGGCGGCTACGCCGAGGGCGCGGGCCTCGAGGCGCTCGAGAACACCGCGCGCATCGCCGCGCGCTGCAACGTCGAGCTCGATCTCGAGAGCAACCACGCGCCGGTCGTCCGCATCGAGCGGCGGCCGCCGACCGAGGACGGCCTGGACGCTCCCCGCGGGTCGACGCGCTGGTATCAGGCCTTCTGTTCGCAATTCGAGCTGCTGCCCTTCGACCCCGAAGCCGACGGCATGTCGGCGGCCGGGCTCAAGCAGGAGTCCGACGCCGTGCTTCGCGAGCTGGCTGAGGCCGGCTTGGTCTGGCGCTATGGCCAAGACGGCGTGACCGACGCCCACCGCGCACGCCTCGATCGCGAGCTCGGCATTCTCGCCGGCAAGGACATCTCGGCGTATTTCTTGATCGTCTGGGACTTCGTCAACGAGGCGCGGCGCCGCGGCATCCCCGCCAACGCTCGCGGCTCGGGCGTCGGCACCATGGTCGGCTATTGCCTCGGCCTGTCGAACGCCTGCCCGGTGCACTACGGCCTGCTCTTCGAGCGCTTCACCGACCCCGACCGCTCCGAGTACCCCGACATCGACATCGATATCTGCCAGGACGGCCGCGCCGAGATCATCGAGTACGTCCGGCGCAAATATGACGGTGACGACGACAGCGGCATGGGCAAGGTGGCGCAGATCATCACCTTCAACGTGTTGAAGGCGAAAGCGGCCGTGCGCGACGTCGGGCGGGTGATGGACCGGCCGCTGCCCGAGGTCGACAAGCTGTGCAAGCTGGTCGGCGATCAGCTGAACATCACCCTCGACAAGGCCCTCGACCAAAGCGACGAGCTTCGTCAGCTCTACGAGCGCGACCCGAACGTCAAGCGCTGGATCGACACGGGCCGCTCGCTCGAGGGCCTGGCGCGCCATACCGGCGTTCACGCCGCCGGCGTGGTGCTGTCCTCGCGCCCGCTGACCGAGGTTCTGCCGCTCGCGATCAACAAGCAGGGCGATCGCGAGACCGTCGTGACGCAGTGGGACGGCCCGACCTGCGAACGCGTTGGCCTGCTCAAGATGGACTTCCTCGGCCTGCGCACACTGTCGATCATCGAGCGCGCGCGCCAGCTGGTTCTCGAAACGCTGCCGGAGGCGGAGATCCGTCGCGCGATCGATCCCGAAGGCACCCGGCCCGCGACCTGGGATCCGCTCGACCTCGACCGCCTCGAGTTCGACGACCAGCGCGTCCTCGAACTCTTCCGCCGCGGCGACACCGTCTCGGTCTTCCAATTCGAGTCCGACGGCATGCGCAAGCTCCTGCGCTCGATGCGCCCGGATCGACTCGAGGATCTGATCGCCGCCAACGCGCTCTATCGACCGGGGCCGATGGAGCTGATCCCGCGCTACAACGCCCGCAAGCACCGTCAGGAAGAGGTGCCAGAGGCGCATCCGATCATCGAGAAGTTCACCCACGAGACCCACGGCATCATGGTCTACCAGGAACAGGTGATGCAGATCGTCCACGAGCTGGGCGACATCCCGCTACGCCAGGCCTATTCGTTGATCAAGGCGATCTCGAAAAAGAAAGAGAAGACGATCGACGCCATGAAGGGCCAGTTCCTGGCGGGAGCGCAGGCCAAGGGCCTGTCGAAGCGCGAGGCGACCGAGACCTTCGACCTGATCCTCAAGTTCGCCGGCTACGGCTTCAACAAGAGCCACTCGACGGGCTACGCGATCGTCGCGTACCAGACCGCCTATCTGAAGACGTATTTTCCGGTCCAGTACATGGCCGCAGTGCTCACCTTCGAAGCAGAAAACACCGAGAAGGTGGTCAAATCCATCGACGAGTGCGGCAGGGTGCCATTTCCGAACGGCTCGATCGGTGTCGCCGTGCGCGCACCTGACGTCAACACGTCGGGCGTCGGCTTCACGCCGGTCTTCGCCGACAACGAGCCGCACGATGCCCTCCATGGCCACATCCGCTTCGGTCTCGCTGCCGTCAAGGGCGTGGGTGAGCGGGCGGTGCAGGCGATCATCGAGGAGCGTCGGCGCGACGGCGCCTTCGACGGCCTGTGGGACTTCTGCGAGCGCGTGCCGCTCAAGCTGGTGAATAAATCGACCATCGAGGCGCTGGTCAAATGCGGTGCCTTCGACCGCGTGCACGGCTCCGAATCACGCGCCGCCCTGGCAGCAGCAATCGAAGCGGCGATGCAGGCGGGCCAGCGTGCCGCCGCCGATCGCGACTCCGGGCAAGTCGGTCTCTTCGGTGGCGCCGATGCCGACGCCGAGGCACCGCCGGCGCCGCGTCTGCCCGACGTGCCGCCGTGGAGCCTGGTCGACCAGCTCAAGGAGGAGAAGTCGGTGCTCGGCTTCTACGTCTCCTGCCATCCTCTCGACGAGCACCTCAACCTGGTGGAGCGGCTGTCGAACGTGCGCGCCGCGGAGCTGCCGCAGGTGGCCGACGGCGCGCGGGTGGCGATCGGCGGTCTCGTGACTGCCGTGCGCGAGCGGATGGTCCAGCGCGGACGCAGCGCCGGCCGCTCGATGGCGATTCTTGGCTTCGAAGACAAGACGGGCCCGGTCGATGCGGTGCTGTTCTCCGAAGCGTGGGAGAAGTTCCGCCTTCACCTGGCCGAGGATCGCGTCGTGTTTCTGGTCGGCAAGCTGCAGCAGCGCGACGGCGGACCGAGTCTGCTGGTTGATCGCGTCGTGCCGCTGGAGCGGGCACCCGGCGAGCTGGCGCGTCGCCTGCGCGTCGTCTTGCGAACCGACGAGGTTGAGGGCGATGCCTTCGCCCGACGGCTGGTGCGCCTGCGCGACTTGTTCCGGGACCTGGCGAGCGGCGACGGAAAAGAGCTCTCGGTCGTGCTCGAAGTGCACGAAGGGGATCGCCAGATCGCGATCGAGCTGGAGGGGGTGCGGCCGAAGGCGCACGACGACCTCGCCGCGCGCCTCGAGGACATTCTGGGAGCCGACTGCTGCCGCCTTGGCGGCCCGGCGCGACCCCGACTTCAGGACGCCGCGGCGAGCGCGCTCCACGCGGCGGCCTGAGGGCCGCCGAGCGCCTCAGGCGCCGATCTCGCGCAGCACCCGCTCCGCGTGGCCCTTGGCGCGGACGTTTCGTAGAGCACGGCGCAGCGTGCCGTCGCGCTCGATGACGAACGTCGAGCGGATGACTCCCTGGGTCACCTTGCCGTACATCTTCTTCTCGCCAAACGCGCCGATCGTCTGCATGAAGCCGGTGTCTTCGTCGCTCAGCAGCGGGAACGGAATCTCATGTTTGGCGATGAAGCGCTGGTGGGAGGCCGCACCGTCTTTCGACAAGCCAACGATCTCGTAGCCCTGCTCGCGGAATGCCTCCTGCCGCGCTCCGAAGTCGTTCGCCTCGGTCGTGCAGCCCGGCGTGTTGTCCTTCGGATAAACGTAGAGGATCAGGCCGCTGTCGCCCGCCAGATCGCTGAGCGTGCGTTCGGTGCCGTCCTGATCCGGCAGGCGGAAGTCGGGAAAGGCGTCGCCTTCATTGACCATCGAGATCTCCTTGCTCCAAGGGCCGGGATTGCCTCGGCCCGGAATCACGGTGGGTCGTTCAGCGTGCCGACCGCAGGATCGCCTCGCAGGCGACGCGGCGTTCTCGGCACGATCGGGCCAGGCGCAGCTGGCCGCGAGCGCGCACCAGGTTGTGCGCGCCAAGATCGGGAAAGCGTTCGCGATCCTCTCGAAAGTAGATGTTGAGCACGGCGTCGGTGCAGAAGCGCGCGGCCAGCTCGAGAGCGATTCGCTCGATGCCCGGCACCAGCGAGGCCTGCTCCGCGGGGTCGATCTCGCCCACTTCTGACAGCCAGCCCGTGGCCGCGGCGGCGAAAAGATCGAGGTCGAGTTCGGCGTGTTCTGGAGCGTCCTCGCCCACCGGATTGCACCACGAGCGCCAGGCGTCGCCCATTTCGACCGCCAGCGGCAGATCGCCGAGGGTGTCGAGGTCGACCAAGCAGACGCCGCGTCCGTCGGCGGCGAAGCGTAGATTCGAGATCTTGGGGTCGCCGTGACAGGCGCGCGTCGGGAGGTCGAGATCGCCTTCCCAACTGCGCCACGCGGCGAGGATCTCGTTCCCGATGCCGCGGGCCCGCGCCGCGAGCGCGTGGCCGTCGCAGCCGGCCAGAGCCGCCTCGAGCTCGGCCATCCGTTGCGGCGTGTCGTGGACCTGGCGCGGCGGCGTGGCGAAGTCGCGCTCCCAATCGGCGAGGGCGCAGTGAAAGCGGCCGAGCAGGCTGCCGGCGGCTCGAGCCCGCGCCACGTTCTCGGCCCGGTGGACGGTCACGCCCGGAATGTAGGTCAGGATCCGCCAGCAGCCCTCGTCGTCGTCGAGCCACAGCTCTTCGGCATCGGTCGGCACGAGACGCGGTGTCGGCAGCCGCTGAGCAGCCAGCCGCGCGGTCACGGCCTCGATGTCGTAGTGGATCGTCCGCTCGAAGATCGGCGCCACCCACTGCAGGATCGCGGCGGGCGGATCACCGACCACATACGTGCGGTTGATCAGGCCGGCGTCGCGGCTCGGGCGCGCTTCGGCGCTCGAAAACGCTCGGCCGGACCAGGCGAGAAGGGCCTCGGACGGGGTGCGCGGCATCCGCCTATCCTCGCCGAAGCGCCTGCCCCGGATCTATGCCCCTGACCGTTGGCCAACTGCGGGGCTGACACCGGAGTCCGCGGCCGCCGATCCGCCCGCGCCGACGGCGTGCACCGCGATCCGAACCGATTCAGACTGGTGCGAAGCGAACGGTGATGCGGTGGTACACGGCGACCGGAATGCCTTTGCGGGTCGCCGGCCGAAAGCGCCAGCCGCGCACCGCCGCCACCGCCGCTTCGGTGAGGCCGCCCGGCAGCCCGTCGAGCACCGCGACCTGACCGACAGATCCGTCCTCCTCGACGACGATCCGCAGCACGACATTGCCCGACAGCCCCGACGCCAGGGCGGCCGGCGGGAAGATCGGCGCCGGCGCCTCGACGCGCACCGGCGGCACGAAGCTGCCACCGAACGGCAGCGGCTCGCGGCCCGGTCGGTCGTCAGCGCGGAAGTGCAGCCCGACGTTGAAGCGCGAACGCACCGCCTCACCACCGTCGGCTGCTGGAACGAATTGCCACGTCCGAAAAGCCTCGAGCGCCGCTCGATCGAACTCGGGCGCCAGGCTGCGCAGCACCTGCGCCTCTTCAACCCGCCCGTCGACGCCGACGACGCCGCTCAGCACGACGGTCCCGCTCATGCCGAGTGCCTGCCCGCGGTCGGGATAGGCGGGTCGGGGCGCGAAGGTCCGCCGCGCGGGCCGGCTCGGTGTTTCGATGATCGGTGGCGTCGCCAGAGCGCCAGCAGAGCCTGCGGCCGACGAGGAGACCTCGGCTTCGGCGGCCGCTGCGTCGGCCACCGCCGCGGGCAGATCGGTCTCGGAGAGCTCTGCGCGCGTGGCCGGATCGTCGTCTGCGGACTCGCGGATCGTCGCCGCCTCGACGGCAGCAGATGGACGAGCGACCGGCGCTTCCTCGCGCCGTGGGTCGCTCGGCGACGGCTGCAGCGGCGTCGGATCGTCGGCGTCGACGCGCTCCGCCCTGCTCTCGGACCGCGCCTCGGCGGCGTCGGCCTCGTCGAGAACCGGCACCTGAGTCTCGCGGGGCGCGTCGATGACTATCGGGGACTCGATCTCCGATCCGTCACTCGGCGGGTCGGCTTCGGTCGTGGACCGGGATGGTGTGGCGGGCAACTCGGTGGCCGACGGGCCGAGCGGGCGAATCTCGACCGTCCCCGAGGCGTCGCGTGGCGTGGACTCGGCCACCGCCACGCGAGCGGGCTCGTCCGACGAACGACCCACGAGCTGCGTGATCAGCAGAAGGGCGATCACACCAACGAGGGCGGCCGTGGCCGCCAGAATCAATCCGCGGCCACCGCCTCGCAAGCCGCGACGACGCATGCCGCGGCGACGATCGCGGATGGCCTGCGCCGAGGCCTCGATCGTCGGCTCGGCCGCCGTCCCGTCAGCTCCGATGGTCGCAGAGCTGACAGACGGGAGGCTGGCCGACAGCGCGGGATCTGACGAGCGGCGCGGCCGACCTGCGCGCGGCCTCTCCTGCGGTTGCCTCGCCTCCTCGCCGCTGGCCGCTGAGCGCCCGGGCTTTGGAGGATCGATGGTTTCCACTCGCGACGGCTCGGGCCCGGCCATTTCTCCCGGCATCGCCTCGGAGGATGGCCCGTCGGGCGAGGTCGCCTCGGGCCGAGGTGCCAAGACCGTCGGCTCGTCATCGCCGATGACCGGCCGGCGCGATGCCTGGTCGCTTGCGTCGTCGTCTCCGTATTTTGCTTCGAGCAGCTCGAAGTACGAGCGGAACTTCGACGCGCCCGCGTCGGACGAGCGTGGAGCCGTCTCGGGGCCTCGCCCGGAGAGCGAAGGCGGCGTGGCGGTGGACGGCCCGTCGTTCGACGGTGCGTCCTGGGTCGACGGCTTCTGCGGACGGGCTTTTGCCTGCGGGCCGGCACGCCGGCGACGCCGGCCTCCTCCTCGCTTGGAGCGCGAGGAACTCATCGACGCCCTCCGCCGGCATGAGGACGCCTTCCCTCAACATGAGGGGGGCGACCGAAGGAACGTGCAGGGAACATCGACCGTCGCATGGCATGAGGGACCGCGCGGAGAGCCGGGGCGTGCGGCAGCGCAACGCGCCGGCCGGCGGCGGAACGGCGCGGCCGGAGATCAGTATAGCGACCGGTCGGTCAGGCGCCGCGGCTGATCATGATGACCGCCCCGGATGCAGCGCGCGCCACCGCCGGCGCGACCGTACCGAAGACACTGCGGCGACCGCTGCGCTGGAGCCCGAGAACCGTCAGATCGGCAGCGATCGCTCGCTCGGCGATGCGGGCCGGGACGTCGCTGCAGCGGAGAATCTCGACGCTCGAC
Organism: Acidobacteriota bacterium; assembly: GCA_038530905.1. Lineage (GTDB taxonomy): Bacteria > Acidobacteriota > Thermoanaerobaculia > Multivoradales > J023 > JAUIJL01. The sequence goes on along the minus strand of JBCBCF010000120.1, from coordinate 1,579 downwards.
TGGCCGCCGGCCTCATCTTCAGCCAGCAGCTGCATGTCCTGCTCGAGGCGCCGTGCCTCATCGGCCGGCGCGTCGACCGAGACGACCCCGAGATAGACGATCTCCACCGGCAGGGTTCGGCACAGGCTGCCGATCAGGCGGGCCCGCAGGTCGCTGTGGTCGCGCCGTCCCCCGACGGGCACCAGCACCGTGCGCGCTTCCCCGAGTCGCCACTGGTCGGGCGCGCGCAGCAGCACGACGTCGGCCGCGACCTCGTCGATCAATCCTTCGAGGGCACCCGCCGTCGGCGCATCGAAATCGCCGACGCCAAGCAGCAGGCTCTCGCATTGGTAGACCGCGGCAACGCGGGCGATCTCTTCCCATGGTTCCGGAGCCACCGTGGTCAAAGCCTCAGGGGACAGCCGGGCCGCGAACGACGCGGTGAGCGAACGCCCGAGAACCTTCTGCGCCTCGGCAAGCTGGACGGGCGGTTGATCAGGGTCCCACTGCTTGGGTGGCGTCACGACCGAGAGCAAGACGACGCGACCGACGAGCGGCGGCGTCAACGCGTTGGCGACCGCCACCAGACCGGCAGCGCTCGACGGTCGAGCGATCGGCACGAGCACCAGGGGCGCCCTGCCTCGAAGGCGCACGAGCTGAGGATCGAGCGCCTCCGCCGCGGCATCCGCGACGCGAGCGCGGCGCGAGAAGACGCTCAAGTAGAGCGCCGCGCCGAGCACCAGCCAAAGAGCAGCCAGGCCACCGGCGGCCGGCACAGCAACGCCCTGAAAGATCGCCAGGCCAATGCACGCGAGTCCACCCACTACGGGAACCAGAGGAAAAAGAGGCAGCCGCAATCCGTCGTCGCGCCCGCCGCCGCGACGACGCGCGAGGATCGAGGTCCAATGCGCGAGAGCGAACGACAGCAAGAAAATCAGGCTCGACACCGCGCCGGCGGTGGCGACGTCCGGCACCATCGGGACGATCACCGCCACTGTCACCGCGGTCGCGGTGACAGCCGCCGCGGGCGTGCCGCGAACGGCATCGAGTCGGCGCCAGCGGGCCGGCAGATTGCGATCGCGAGCCATCGCCAGAGCGATGTGCGAGGCGGCCAGAAGATTCGCCTGCAGCGCCGAGAGCATCGAGAGCAGGGCGACGATCAGCACCAACCAGAAGCCGACGCGGCCGAGGTAGTTCTCGACCGCCAGCGCCACGACAGCTTCCGGAGCCGCGATGGCAAGCGCGACCACATCCGTTCCTTCCGGAACCCCGACCGTAGCGATCAGCAGCAGTAACGGGATGTAGATCGCCAGCGCGATGAGGAGCGAGATCACCATCGCCCGCGGCAGGTTGCGCCGCGGAGAACGCACCTCGCCACCCACCGCGGCGATGAGGTCGAAGCCCTGGAGGGCGATGAACGTATAGCCCATCGCCTGGACCAGGCCGAGAGCCCCGGCGGCGAAGAAAGGTGTCAGGCCGTCGATCGTCTGCTCCACCGGCCGCTGCGGCAGGACCCACAGGCCGGCGACGATCAGCAGCACGAAGAGCACCACCTTGCCGATCGTCTCCCAACCGCCGCCGCCGCCGACCGTACGGCGCA
>JBCBCF010000119.1:0-12504 GCA_038530905.1 Acidobacteriota bacterium | reverse complement strand
CGGACAACGAACCCGACGCGGACAACGAACCCGACGTGGACAGCGCGCTCGACACCACTGGCGAGATCGAGGGCGCTGAGCCGCCCCGGCGGACCGTCGCCGATCCGCTGCGCGTCTGCTTCGTGACCTCGGAGGTCGCGCCGTTCGCCAAGACCGGCGGCCTGGCCGACGTCTCGGCGGCGCTGCCTGCCGCGCTCGGTCGACGCGGCCACGACGTCCGGATCTTCATGCCGCTCTACGCCTCGATCGACTTCGGCGAGCGCGAGGTCGTGCCGGTCGACTTCCTGCACCATGTGCCGGTGCGCCTGGGCAGCCACGTCTTCCACTTCAGCGTCTTCACCACCAAGCTCTCGGCATCGAGCGACGTCGATGTGTACTTCATCGGCTGCCCGGCACTCTACGACCGCCACGGCGTCTACACCGGCGAGTGGGACGAGCATCTGCGCTACGCGCTCCTCGCCCGCGCGGCCTTGGAGTGCTGCCAGCGCATGGGCTGGAGCCCGGACGTGGTGCACGCACACGACTGGCACGCCGCGCTGCTCCCGATCTACCTGCGGACCCTCTACTCCTGGGACCACCAGCGGTTCGGCGGCACGAAGACGGTGTTGACGATCCACAACATCGCCTATCAGGGCATGTTCCCGGCCGAGGTCCTCGGCAATCTCGGCCTGGCCGACGTCCAGCATCTCTTGTTCCAGGACGACCTCGCGCGCGGCGCCATCAATTTCCTCAAGACCGGTCTGCTCTACGCCGATGTCGTGACCACCGTCAGCCGCACGTACGCTCGGGAGATCCAGACGCCCGAGTTCGGCCAGGGCCTCGATGCGCTCCTGCGCGAGCGCCGCGCGTCGGTTGTCGGCATCGTCAACGGCATCGACTCCGAAGTGTGGTCGCCGCGCAACGATCCGCACCTCGCGCGCCCGTACGGCATCGACGATGTCGAGGAAGGCAAGGCGGCGAACCGGGCTCATCTGCTGCGCGAGATGGGCCTCCTCGGCGCCGGGCCGGAGGTGCCGGTCTTCGGCGTCGTCTCGCGCCTGACCTCGCAGAAGGGGCTGGAGCTGACGTTCGAGGCGATGCCGGAAGCGCTCCGCTACCTCGACATCCGATTCGTCGTGTTGGGCAGCGGCGAGGCGCATTTGGAAGAGCACTTCACCTGGCTCCAGCGCACCTTCCCGCGCAAGATGTGCTTCTATCGCGGCTACAGCGAGGCGCTGGCGCATCTCATCGAGGCCGGCGTCGACATCTTCTTGATGCCCTCCCGCTTCGAGCCGTGTGGCCTCAACCAGATGTACAGCCTGGCGTATGGCACGGCGCCGATCGTGCGGCGCACAGGCGGCCTGGCCGACACGGTCGTGCCGTTCGATCGGCGCACCCGACGCGGCACCGGATTCGTCTTTGAGCACCACGATCGCCGCGGCTTTTCCTGGGTCCTCAAGCAGGCGCTCGCCGCCTGGCGCGATCGATCGGCCTGGGCGGCGCTGCGCCGCAACGCCATGCGCCAGGATTTCTCGTGGGAGCGCCAGGTGCTCGACTACGAGCGCCTCTACCGCCACCTGCGAGCGCGCAGCTGATCGGCCTGCGAGCGCGTCGCGCGGTGACTGCTTGACAGGGTCCGCCGAGGTCGATTCAATGCGGAACCAATTCGCCGCGCGACGCAAACCCCTGCCGAAAGGACGACGATGCCGAAATCCCGGATGCGCTCGTACATCATTTTCACGGGCTCGGGCCCGATTCTGGTGATCTCGACCTACCCGAAGCTCACCGACGAGCGCCTGATCGACAAGCTTCGCTACAAAGGCATCGATCGCTTCCTCGCGTATCAGGTCGATCTCGACGCGGTCGAAGCGCGGTATCCGGAGTCGATGCCGTCGGTGGTCGCCGACCTGACCTCGGCGCTCGAGACCGGCGGAGAGGACATTCGCGTGCTCGACTTCAACGGCCACCAGATCATGGCCAACTTCGCCCTCGACGAGCTGGGCGATCCGATCCGTTTCGGCGGCTGAGCGCCGTCGCCCGCCTCGTGAAGCGCCGGATGATTCATCCGCGCCCTGACATCCCATGCCCGCAGGAGCCCACGCGATGAGCCGCGAGATCGAGCCGCGCCAACTGACGTTCGATCCGACGCCGGAGATCTTCGCCACCGACACCGGCGGCAGCTTCTCCTTCCCCTTGGTCGCCGGCAACGACGCGTTCCTCGACACGTCGCCCTACGACGAAGCTCGCTTCGTCGTCTCGATTTGGTCGCCGTCCGCCAACGCGATCATCGACCTCGATCGTTCCTACGTCGAGCTGCGGGCCGCGTTCGACGCCGAGGACATGCACTGGGTCAAGCTCGCCGAGATCGAGCCGGTGGTGCCGCCCTACGGCGCCGACAGCTTCGACGGCTGGATCGTGCTGCCGGTGCTGGCATCAGCCAGCGCCTTTGGACTGTTCGGCAGCGGCTTTGACGCCCGCTCGCGCCTGCAGATTCGCGCCAGCGCCTATCTCGTCGCCTGAGTCGGTTCGCCGCCTCGATGCCGGACGACCTTCCCCGACAGCAACCCAGGCACTTCGGCAGCGCCCTTCGCCGCTGGCTCGGCGGCCGAGGCGGCTCGGTCATCACCTCGGCGACCGCCATCGAGCTCAGCGCCTCGCTGACCGAGGCGACGACCGCTGAGGATTGGGCGCTTGGCCTGGCGCGCTGGATCGATCAGCTCTTCGAGCCGTCGAGCCTGCACGTCTTCGTTCGCCGCAGCGAGCGTTTCCGCCGGTTCGCCAGCCACGACGGCCGCGTCGAGGATGCGGTTCTCCTCCCGCCCGACCTGAAGATCCTCGCGCCGAGCGAAGACAGCGAAGGCAACGACGGCACGGCCGACGGTCGCGCCCGGACGGTCGACGACCTCGATCCACGCGACCGCGAGTTCTTCACCACCTGGCGGGCCGCAGCCGTTCTGCCGATCGTCGCGCCCGGGGAGCGACGGCCTCGCGCTCTCGTCTGCCTGGCGACATCGCGTCGGATCGGGCAGCCGCTGCCGACGCTCGATCACCTGGCTCGGCTGGCGGCCCCGCCTCTCGTCACCGCGGTGCACCAGGAGCTCGAAACGCTCCGCGGCTGGATCAAAGGCGGGACGATGCGTGAATGCCCCGACTGCGGACGGTGCTTCGACAGCGACCAAGTGCTGTGCCCTGACGACGACTGCACGCTCGACGTGTCATTCGTCGATCTGCAGCGCGTCGTGGCCAACCGCTATCGACTCGATCAGCGCCTCGGCAGCGGCGGCATGGGCTCGGTCTACCGCGCGCACGACCAGCAGCGAGGCCACGACGTGGCGATCAAAATCCTCAGCGACGGCGACGCGACCGCGCTCGGCCGGTTCGCCAACGAGGCACGGGTGGGCGCCGCGCTGCACCATCCGGCGATCGTGCGCATTCTCGACAACGGCGCGCTCGGCACCGACGGCGCGTTTCTGGTCATGGAGCTACTGGACGGTGAGACCCTCGCTCGACGGCTGGCGCGCGACGGACGGCTCGAGCCGAGAGCCTTGACGCGCCTTCTCGATCCGGTGCTCGACGGGATCCATGCGGCGCACGAGGCCGGGCTCCTGCACCGCGATCTCAAGCCGCACAATCTGATGGTGGTGGCGGATGCCGCGGGCGGCGAGTCACTCAAGATCCTCGACTTCGGCCTGGTCAAGCTCGAGGAGGATCTCTCCGAGAGTCGGCGTCTGACGCTACAGGGCATGGTGCTCGGCACCCCGGCTTATATGTCGCCGGAACAGCTCGGAGCCGAAGTCGTCGATCGACGGTCCGATCTCTTCGCGCTGGCGACGATCGTCGTCGAGTGCCTGACCGGCCGCCCGGCATTCCCGGCGGAGAACCTCGGGGCGCTCATTCGCCAGATCACCACGGCGCCGTTTCGGATGCGCGTCGACACGGCAGAGCAAACAGCGGTCGCCGACGTTCTGCGCAAGGCCCTGGCGAAGGCGCCCGAGGATCGGTACCCCGACGTCAAGGCGTTTCAAGATGAGCTGATGGCGACGCTCGAGCGCTGCGGCGAACGCTTCCCGGCCGCGGAGGAGAGGGATCTGACGGACCGGCCGCGAAGGGGCCGGTCGACGCTCAGCGGAAGCCGCGCCGCAGCTCGCGCTTGAAGGTCTCGAAGGTCGCGTCGTCTTCGAGCGACACAACGACCCGCGCGATCTTCGTTCCGCCCTGCAGGTAGCGATACACCTCGGTCAGAAGGATGCGAGCGCATTTGTCGAGCGGATAGCCACCGGTTTCGGTGGCGGAAATGGCCGGCAGCGCAATCGACTTCAGGCCATGGCGATCGGCCACCGCGAGGGACGAACGGATCGCCGATTGGAGCTTGCGATCTTCATCGCCTTCGCCGGCCGTCGGGCCGACAGCATGGATCACGTGAAGCGCCTTCAACTCCCCGCCGCCCGTCAGCACGGCGGTGCCGACACCGGCGCCGCCGATGCGATCACACTCTTCCTGAATGGTCGGCCCGCCCTTTTCCAGAATCAAACTGGAGACGCCACCGCGCCCGAGCTGCAGCTCCTCATTCGAATCGTTGACGATGGCGTCGACGTCGAGTTCGGTGAGGTCTCCCTCGATCAGTTCGAGCTGCGTGCCCTCGAGCTGAATCGATAACTTTCTACGTTCCATCGTCGTCGGTCTCCGAAAAAAAGCTGTCAGGTCGCCGGGAAACGTCATCTTATCAGGCGCGGGTGCTCGACACGCCTCTCTCGGCGGCCGAAGCGAGCGACTCGAAACCGCCGCCGAGGCGGCGGTCGACGGCCTCCGGCCGCAGCCTCAGAGCCGTCGAATCTGCTGACCAGCCATGAGATATCCTCCCTCGACCATGCCCAAAACGCCCCCTTTTCAGGCCGCCAAAGCGGCCTTCGCCGCGGCGGTCGCCCACCGGATCCAAACGCTCTATGGCGACGACCACGCCGAGCTGCGCGAGCCCGACGTCGTGGTCCAGACCTCCCCCGACCGCGCGCTCGGCGATCTCGCAACGCCGACGCCTCTGCATCTTGCACGCGTGCTGCGGCGCAGGCCGCGCGACATCGCCGAGGAGATCGCGGACGGACTCGAGCCGCCGCGCGGCATCGAGCGGACGACCGTCGAGGGTGCCGGCTACCTCAATGCCTTCCTCGATCGCAGTGCCTTCGTGGCCGACGTCCTCGCCGCGCCCCTCTTCGCCGAGGCGAGCGAGCGGCCCAAGATCATCGTCGAGCACACCAACATCAATCCCAACAAGGCGGCGCATATCGGCCATCTGCGCAACGCAGTGCTCGGCGACGTCCTGGTGCGCTCGCTGCGTCGGCTCGGCCATCCGGTCGAGGTGCAGAACTACATCGACGACACCGGCGTTCAGCTGGCGGACGTCGTCGTCGGCTTCTGCGACCTGCGCGGCCTCGATCGTGATGCCGTCGCGGCCCTCGACGAACCCTTCGACTATCTCTGCTGGGACCTCTACAGCGAGGTCGGACGCTGGTACGAGGCCCATCCGGAACGGCTCGAGTTGCGCCGGTCGACCCTGCACCAGCTCGAGGCCGGCGAAGGCGAGCGGGCGGAGCTCGGCACCCTGGTCGCGCGCCGCATCGTGCGCCGACATCTCGCCACGATGGCCCGCCTCGACGTCGACTACGACCTGCTGACGCACGAGAGCGACATCCTCGCCCTGGACTTCTTCGCCAGCGCCTTCGATCGGCTGCGCGCGTCAGGGGCCGTCCGCCTGGACACCGAGGGCAAGAACGCCGGCTGCTGGGTGATGCCCCTGTCGCAGAGCGCCGAGTTCGCCGGCCTCGAAGATCCCGACAAGGTCATCGTGCGCTCCGACGGCACAGTCACTTATGTCGGCAAAGACATCGCCTATCAGCTCTGGAAGTTCGGCCTCCTCGGTCGCGATTTCGAGTATCGACGCTGGGCCGAGATCGATGGCGACGAAGCCTCCGCCCTGTGGGCCACGACCCACGACGGCGGTGTCTCCGAGCACCCCGACTTCGGCGGCGGCCAGCAGGTCATCAACGTCATCGACGCGCGCCAGAGCTATCTGCAGAAGATCGTCCGCGCCGGCCTGCAGGCGCTCGGCCACGCCGACGAAGCGGAGCGCTCGATCCACTTCGCCTACGAGATGGTGTCGCTGTCGCGCAGCACCGCTGAGCAGCTCGGCTATCTCGACCCTGACGACGAGCAGAAGACCCTCGAGATGTCGGGGCGTAAAGGCATCGGCGTCAAAGCCGACGATCTGCTCGACATGCTCGAAGAGCGATGCCGGGCCAGCTTCGCCGAGCGGCACGACGACCTCAACGGCGAAGCGCTGGACGATCTCGCCCGGCGCATGGCCATCGCCGCCCTGCGCTTCTTCATGGTCAAAGCGACGACCACGCGGGTCATCGCCTTCGACTTCGATGAAGCGCTGCAGCTGCAGGGCGAAAGCGGGCCCTATCTCCAGTACTCGCTGGTCCGCGAGCGCAACATCCGCCGCAAGCTCGAGGCGGCGGGCGAGCCGACCGAGGTCGACGCCTCGACAGTCCGGCAGCTGCCGGCTGACGTTTGGGCGGACGATCTCTGGGACCTGGCCCTAGCGGCCGCTCAGGTGCCGGAGGCGGTCGAGCGCGCGGCGACCTCTCTCGAACTTTCGATCATCGCGCGCGAGGCGTTCGAGCTGGCCGGTCGCTTTCACAGCGTCTACCGGGTGCACCGGATCTTCGGCGAGGCGGACGATCATCTTCGGCACGCCCGCATGGCGGCCAACCAGGCGTTTCGCAAGGCGCTCGAGGCACTCGCCGACCTGCTCGGCGTGCCGATTCTCGACCGCATGTAGGTCGCCGCGCCGGCGCCTTCGCCTCACCGACGCGGACCGCGGACGAATCTCGGTCGCTACGAAGACGTAGAGGAGAGCATCATGGCGAAAAAATCCACCTCCCCCTGGGTCTGGGTCGGCTGCGGCTGTGGACTCCTCCTCGTCCTCGGCATCCTCGCTGCAGTCGGTGCCGGCGTCTACAGCTTCTCGTGGGCGAAGAAGGCGGTCGAAGACATGGCCGACCCCGAGGCGCGGGCGCAGCGCGCCCTCGAGATGCTCGGTGCCTCCGAGCTGCCACCCGGATATTCCACACGCACCGTGCTGCAGATTCCCTTCGCCTTTGGCGTCGTGATCCTCGGCGACGACCCGCTGCCGATCTTCGACTACGATCCCGAGGCCGATCTGGCGGTGAAGGCCGAGAGCTTCGAGAACATGGTCGTCGATCCGGACGACGTCGAGAACCACCTTTTCTTCTACCTGGACTCCGACGAAGCGAAGGGCGACGAGAACGTGGCCCGCGTGCTGTCTGGTCGCGACCGTCTGGGCCTGGGCAACATGGACTTCGGCCTCGATTTCGACACCGTCGCCGATCTCGACTCGGGCGAGCTCCAAATTGCCGAGCGGCGCGTTCGCTGGCGCGCCGTCCACGGCTGGTTCGACGGCATCCACGGCAAGAAACGCGAGGCCGTGTGGGCGGAGATCTTTTTCGACTGCTCCGAGTCCACCCGCCTGGCTCTGTGGCTTGAACGCCTGCCCGAAGGCGTGGCACCGAGCGACGCCGGCCCCAACGACCCGGAGCGGCTCGAAGAGTTCTTGAACTACTTCGCGCCCTGCACGGTGGAGTGACGCCGAACCCCACCTGCGACTCCGGATGGTCTCATTCGTAGACCATCCACAGCGGGCCGGGGAACAGCCACGACAGACCGAGGCGTAGCCGATCGCGCCAGTTGACCCAATTGTGGCCGTCGCGCGCTTCCTCGTAGCGCACCTCCATGCCGGTCGACTGCAGCAGGGGCACCAGCGAACGGTTCTCGTAGATCAAGGACTCGTAGGTGCCGCAGCTCACGAAGACTCGCTCGCTTGGGCGCCCGGGCTCTCGACGGAAGGCGTTCATGAAGCGGACCACCGGATCGAACGTTGGCCCGCGACGACTGTGGCCGATGTCGGTGAAGGCGAATGAACCCGACTGCAGGAGCAGCCGGCCGTAGAACCCTTGGGCGCGCCAGGCGGTCGACAGCGCGCCGACGCCACCGAAGCTCGCTCCCATCAGACCCCGCGCTTCCGGCGAGCCGCGCAGAGGCAGCTCGGCCTCGAGCGCCGGCACCAGCTCCTCGGTGAGAAATCGCGCGTGCGGCTCGTGGTCGGCGTACTCGATCAGGCGCTCGTCGGCGTCGGTCAGGGCGACCACGAGCGGCGCGACCTCCTGACGATGAATCAGGTTGTCGAGGACGGTCCGGAGGTCGGAGAAACGCAGAAAATCGCTGCCGTCGTGCACCACCAGCAGCGGGTAGCGACGTCCCCGACGGAAACGCGCGGGCAGATACAGCAGAACGTGCCGCCGCTCGCCGAACGCCTCGCTGTCGAGGCTCATGCGCGTGATCTCGCCGGCGCGCGCCTCAGGGTCGGGAAGCGTCCAGGCCGGCCGCTCGGCGCCGACACGCGCCACCGAGTTGGCGCCGTAGGGATCGAGGGCGAGGCGCTCGTTGAGCGGATCAAGAATCCATCGCCGCTCATTGCCGCGCGCCACATTCAGCTTGTATTGCAGCGTCGACTCGAGCGGCAGCTCGAGACGCAGATACCAGAGGTCCGTGCCGTCGATGCGATCGAACGGCTGAGAGGTCTCCAGGCCGAAGATGAAGTGCTGCAGGCGCACGTCCTCCGCCTGCCCGCGGTAGACGAACGTGACCGACCGTCCCTCGACGATGGGGAATCGGCCGTGATGCTCGGCCATGAAGGCATCGATCGCTTCCGGCGACGGGGGCCCTTCGGCGGTGAGCAGACGGTCGATGGCCTGACCGTTCATCGCGGGCTCCCGGCATCGAGGGGTCGGATTTCGCCATCGTCGTCGAGTCGCATGCTTTCCTCACCGGGCCTCAGATCGCCTTGCTCGTCGATACGGATCGACGTGCGTTCGTCGAGCGGCACGCACACCGACGGCCGAAATCGACGGGCGAAGAGGGCCACGCGCACCGGATCGTCGAGGCGCAGCCGGAGACGCGCCTGCGGCAGCGGCACGACGCCCGTGAAGAGGCCCAAACCGAGATCGAAGACCTCCGGATTGCCTTCGCCCCAGGGCGGCTGATCGTGGAAGAGCACGATCCGTTCCGCCAGCGCCATGGCGCCGCCGGACCAGGCGAAGATCGAGCGCCCAGCGATCAGCTCGGCGAGACCGAAGAGGCGCAGCCGGTTGACCAGCACGGCGACATGACCGCCGGCGATCGCCACCGCCGCCGCGCCGTCGAGCGCGGCGCGCAGCTCGTCGCGGTGGCGCGCCACGGCGGGCCGTTCACGCGGACGCCAGCGCTGGCGAAACCGTTGGTGCACGGCGTCGACCTGCTCCAGGTGCCAATCGTCGAGCTTGCGCACCGCGTCGATCGCGTCCTCGCGAGCCGTCGCCAGCAGTTCCTCTTCACCATCGCGCCGCATCAGCTCGCGGGCCGGCTCGAGAACGAAATCGAGCCGGTATTGATAGAGCCGCCGCAGGCGGCGCAGGTTGTCCTGCCGAAGGCGATGCGCCGCGAAGAGTTCCGGATCCTCGTCGGCAATGCGATCCCACCGAGCCATCAGCTCAAGATCGACGACGCGGCGCCCGAGATGCGCCGCCAGCTCATCGATCTCGCCCTCGCGCTCCTGCCAGCCGGCGGTGATCGAAACGATCGGCTCGCCGATCTCGAGCTCTTCGAAGGTCGGCGCCAGCGCGGGAGCAAGGCGCTGCGGTCCGAAGAGGGCGATCGGCGCGCCGTGGCGCAGCCCAAGCTGACGAGAATGAACGGTCATGGCACCTCGTGCGCAGGGATCGAGGCCGACGGTCGGCGACCTCCGTCCACCTCTCGATCGTCTTCGGGATCGCGGGTCGCACGACCGCGCGTCGCTCCGGTGGCGGTACCAGGAGACGGCCGCTGACGCTATCAGCCAGCCTTGCGCAACCGAGAGGGCATCGCGAGGTGGCGCAGCGGAGGCGGCGGCTCAACGCGATGTCGCTCGGTCGAGAGATCGACTGTCGATCCGCCGATCACGCCGTCGCCGCGTCTTCCGTCAAGATGTCCCCACGATGCACTCGACCTCACCTCGACATCTGAGGGAACTGTTCGACCGCGCCGCGGCCGCTCGCGTCGATCTTGCCGCCTTGTCCGGCGAACGGCTGGCTGAGGTCTGGAGCGATGCGATTCTCGCGCTTCAAACTGCCATGCGGGGCGGTGATCGCGCGTTGCGCGAAGGTCTGCTCACCTCGAGCGGGCTGTCCGCTGCCGGTCTCGACGCGGCACTCGACGAGATGACCGGCGGGGTCGTCACCCAGGCGTCCCTCGCCGCCCTGCGCGGCGCCCCGCGACCGCACGGGAAGGCCGACGGCGTCGACCTGCTGCTGCTCGCGGCGACGCCACCAGCCCTTGTCGTCCAGCCGCTCTTCGACGCTCTGCTGCAGCGACGACCCACGCTCGTTCGTGCCTCGCGCCGCGCGCCGCACGCGGCACCGGCTCTTGTCGCCGAGCTGGCCCATCGCGAGCCGATCCTCGCCAAGGCCTTCGCGCTCGTCGCGTGGCCGGCCGGCGCGCAGGAGGTCGAGGACCTGGCCTTCGAACGGGCCGAACGGATCGTGGCCTACGGCAGGGCCCGCACGCTCGAGGCGCTGGCAGCGCGGATCAGAGAGCGCCTCGTCGCCCGCGGTCCGGCGATGGCGGTGGCGCTGCTCGGACCCGAGATCGACCCTCGCGAGGTCGCCCCGCGCCTGGCGCGCGAGATCGCGCTCTTCGATCAGCGCGGCTGTCGCTGCCTGCAGGCCATCGTGACTCTCGGCGACGGGCGAGCGCTGGGCCGGGCGCTCCGCGACGCCCTGGCCGAACGAGCGAGCGCCTGGCCGCCTGGACCGGCGACCGTGGAGCTCGCCGGCAGCCTGCGCCGGACGCGCGACGTGGCGATTCTCCGCGGAGACGATCTCTGGACCGTCGACGGCGAGCCGCGCGACCCGGGGATCGAGCGCACAGGCGCGCCGCGCCTCGAGGACCTGGCGCGCGGAACCGTGATTCTGGACGCTGCGTCTTCCGAGGAAGGACCCATCGACGAGGCACGATCAGACGATCGACGCTCCTCGCCATTGGCGCTCGAAGCGTCGCCCGGCGGGCGGGTCGTGCGGATCTACACCGCCCGGCGGGCGACCGGCGCGCTCCAGGCGCTCGAGCCCTGGCGGGCTCTCTTGTCGCGGGTCCTGGTGGCCGGAGTGAGATTGCCGATCACGAGCCCACTGCCGCTCGAGGAGCTCCCGACACGCGAGGAGCGCCCGAGACAGTGAGCGCGGCTCAGACCTCGCGCCCTGTGTACAGCGAGCCGACCTCGTCGGCGTAGCCGTTGTAGAGCAGGGTCTCGCGCTGCTCCTGAGTGCCGATGTCGGTTTCGAAGCGCTGGCTCCAGCGCGGATGCGGCTTGTGCGGCTCGACATTGGAGTAGAAGCCGTATTCGTCCGGCTGGGCGTCGTTCCAGAACGTACTCGGCTGCTCGGCGGTGAACTCGAGAGCGACGATCGACTTCGGGCTCTTGTAGCCGTACTTCCAAGGCGTGACGACCCGCCACGGCGCACCGTGCTGCATCGGCATGGCGTGGCCGTAGATGCCGACCGCGACGAAGGCGAGGGGATGCCGCGCCTCGTCCAGGCGCAGCGCCTCGACATAGGGCCACGGATACCAAGGCTGGCTTGCAACGCCCGGCATCGACGGGTCGTGGATGGTCTGGAAGGTCACGTACTTCGCCGCGCCGAGCGGCTCGCAGGCGTCGATCAGCTTGGACAGCGCATAGCCGGTCCAGGGCACCTGCATCGCCCACCGCTCGACACAGCGAAAGCGATAGAGACGCTCCTCCAGCGGCGCGAGCTTCATGAGCGCGTCGAGGTCGAACGTCTTGGGCTTCTTCACCAGGCCCCGCACCTCGACGGTCCAGGGCTTCAGCTCGTAGGCCTGCGCCAGCTTCCAGACCTTTGCCTTGTCGAGGGTGAACTCGTAGAAGTTGTTGTAGCTGGCGGCTCGTTGCTCTGGCGTCAGCGAACGATCTCCGAGACTCCAGGCGTCGGAACGCGGTGCGGGAAAGAGATCCGCGAAGCGAGAACCGATCGCAGGAGCGGTCATCGCCGCGACGTCGTCTGCCGGCTCGGCGGCAGACGCGATCGACGGCAGGGCCAGGCTCAGAGTCCCCAGGCCGAGCGTGCGCAGCACTTGGCGACGGTCGGCGTGAATGCGCTCAGGTGTTGCAAGACGCTCGGGAAGCGCCCAAGGGCGCGAACGGCGGATGTGGCTCATAGCTGAATCTCCCAAGAGGCGTCGCTCGGTCGCGCGACGCGATGAATGCGCTCTCCACCTCCAGTCTTCGCGTCGGACGGGTCCAGCGTTTCAGCGTCGCGTCTCGGCGCGCCTGCCGGCGTTGGACGCGATACGCTTCGCGCGCTCGCCCGCTCTCGACTCGACGCACCCTACCGCGACCGTCTCGGCAGCGGATCTGCCGAG
>JBCBCF010000118.1:0-12552 GCA_038530905.1 Acidobacteriota bacterium | reverse complement strand
GCTCGCCGACGGCTGATCCGACGGAGCGTTCAGGGAGCGGTGAGGGCCAGCTCGTAGGCCTGGCGGTATCGGCTGGCCACCGCCGGCCAGCTCAACTCGCTTTCGGTCCGGAGACGCCCGCGTCGCCCCATGGCCCGCGCACGTTCGGCATCCGACAGCACATCGAGAAGCGCGTCGACAAAGGCATCGGCGTCACCCTCGACAACCAGGCGTCCGTGCTCTCGGTCCTCAATCGCCAGCGGGATGCCCGAGATCGCTGTCGCCACCACCGGCAGACCGCTGGCCATCCCTTCGAGCAAGACGTTCGGCAGACCGTCGACGTTGCCTTTTGGATCGTGCACCGCCGGCAGGAAGAAGACATCGGCGGCCCGATAGAGATCGGGCAGCGTGTCGCGCAACACGGCACCTGGAAAATGCACCCGAGCACTCCACGGCGATGCTTTTGCGCGGAACTCCTCGAGTCGGTCGCCGGCGCCCGCGAAGACCAGATGCGCTTCGGGCGCTCGCCTCATCAGCACCTCGAGACGCTCGAGAAGAACCTGATAGCCCTTCTTGGTCGCCATGCGCCCCACGCTGAGCAGCAGCGGCGCCTCGCTCGGCACGCCGAGGCGCTGGCGCCAGGCGGCCGCTCGCACCTTCTCCGCCTCGCTCCCCGCCGGTCGAAAAAGCGCTCCGTCCACGCCGTACGGAATGACCCGCGATCGGTCGCGATCGAAGCCGAGGGCACAGACTCGATCCACCAGCTCGGGCGAACAGCCGGTCAGCACGCCGACCCGGCGCAGCGCAGTGCCCACGGTCTGGCGGAATCCGGGCTTCTCGGCCAAGAAAACGTCGCTACCGTGCAGACCGACGGCAATCCGCACGCCGCCCGTGGCGAACCTCGGCAGCGCTGCCGCCACCAGTCCGTTCGGCACCACCCAATGCGCCTGCAGCAGGTCGTAGGGCCGACCGCGCCGGCGAGCGCGGCGGAGCTCGGCGAGGGCCGCGCGCAGCGCGCCGAAGAAATAGGCAGGCGCCACCGCCAGCGCCGCGCGCTTCATCGTCTCGTCGGCATCCAGCGAGCGGCTGTAACCGATGGCTTCGAATCGCTCCGGCGCGTACCGAAAGCTGCGGACGGCCACACCATCGTCGTTCCAGGCACGCTCAACGGCCTCGGCATGTGGGGTGAGAACCGTGACGCGATCACCACCGGCCACCAGGTGACGCGCGAGATCGCGAATGAACGGCCCCGACGTGTCACCGTCAAAGCGCGGGTAGGTCTGGGTCAGGAAGAGCAGACGCACGGGCTCGGCCTCGAGGCAGTCGACAGCTGGCTCAGCCGAGGCGCTCGCGCACCGAATAGCTATCGCGTCGACGGAAATTCTTGAACGTGATCATCTCGCCGAGCAGGCCGGTGGTCAGCGTTTGGAAGCCGAGGACCATCAGGAGGATGCCGAAGAGCAAGAGCGGCCGATCCGACAACGGCTCGCCGAGGAACCAGAGGGCGGCCAGCCATGCGTTGATCGCGAAACCGAGGCCGAGCATGCCGAGGCCGATGCCGCCGAAAAGATGCAGCGGCCGGCGCGTGTATTTGGTGATGAAGAGCACCGTGATCAGATCGAGCAGGCCCTTGTAAAAGCGGTCCCAGCCGTACTTGCTCCGCCCGAACCGTCGCTTGGCGTGGCTGACCCGCAGCTCGCCGACGCGAAAGCCGCGGCGACTGGCGAGCACCGGGATGTAGCGATGCAGCTCGCCGTAGATCGCCACGGAATCGAGCACCTCGCGGCGATAGGCCTTGAATCCGCAATTGAAGTCGTGCAGCTCGACCTGCGCCAACCGACGCGTGACCCAATTGAAGAGCTTCGACGGGTAGCGCTTCGACGGCGGGTCCTGGCGATCTCGTTTCCAGCCCGACACGAGATCGAGATCTTCCGCCTCGAGCATGTCGAGGAAGCGCGGGATTTCTTCGGGAACGTCCTGGAGATCACCGTCGATGGTCACGACGATGCGACCGGTCGAAGCCTCGGCGCCGGCCGTGATCGCCGCCGCTTTGCCAAAGTTGCGGCGAAAGCGAACGAGCCGGATGCGCGGATCTTGGGCGTGCTCGGCGCGAATGCGTCCGACCGTGTCGTCGGTCGAGCCGTCGTCGACGAAGACGATCTCGAACGTTCGACCCTCCGCTTCGAGCACATCGCGAACCCTCGTCACCAACTCGACGATGGATTCGGCCTCGTTGAGCACCGGAACCAGCACGCTAACGTCCGGCACCTCGACCTCAGCAGCCGGTTCTTCGAGCGATGGCACCGGCAACGCGGTCGGCGATTCAGTCACGAGCATGGGGCACGGGAAAAAGGCGCGCGAAAGCGAGGCGACCGACGGGTCGGAGTCATCTCGGCTGGGAGCGCTGGACTGCGGATTGTCGTAGGGAGCCCGCCTTGGAAGACGACGGCACCGCGCGGGGCATCAGGGCGAGCAGGCGTCGACGGACGCGCTGTTGCCGGGAGCAGCATAGCAAACGGCGACGGGGAGATCGGGCTCGCGGCTCCGCAGACGCCGACCGCTGCAGGAGGCAGCATGGTGCCTCAGCCCATCAAGCGATGGTAGAGCGCACGCGCCTCGGGACTCGGTTCCACCCGCAGCTCCTTCAGCAGATCCTGCAGCCGAACGTATTGCTTGCGCACCAGGTCACGGCGGCCGCGCTGGGCGTCGAGCCGCATGACGGCGAGGTGCGCCGCTTCGTCAAAGGGCTCGTCAAGAAGCAACGTTCGCCAGGCGTCGCGCGCGATCTCTTCGCGGCCGACCGTTGCGGCCAGCTCACCCACCAGGCGCAGAACTTCCAGGTGGCGCTGGCGGAGCGCCTCGCGACGCGTCACGATCCAGTCGAGCTCGGCGCCACGCAGCCGCTGCCCGTCGAGAAACGGCCCGCGGTACAGACGCCAGGCCTGGCGCAGATCTTCGAGGATCCGCCCTCGGATCGCCTGACTCCCCGCTCGATCAGGTTCGAGCCCCGGCAGTTGCTCGCTGGCGCGCTCGATCCGCCGTTCGAGCTCGTCTGCGTCGACCCACCAGGCGGCCGGTGGCGCCAGCCGATACACGCCCTCGGCAAACTCGATCGCCTGTGCATCTCCCCCTTGCCGGGCGACGGTGCGTCGCGCGTCGCTCAACGTCGGGTGAAAGTTGCGCGCCACCGCCGCCGGATCGTCGTCGGGCCACAGTGCTTCGATCAGCTCGTCCTTCGTCGCCTGGCGATGGGGGCGGCCGGCGAGAAACGCGACACCCCACAATGCCCGGCGCAAACGCCATCGAACCTCGCGGGTCTGACCGTCGGCGCCGACGATCTCGAGCCGCGGTGTGCCGAGAAGCAGGAGGCGATAGCGCGCGGTCCGGCAACCGTCATCGGCGAGCTGATCGGCACGAGACGCGAGGGCGACCGCGGCGGCCCGTGTCGGTCGGGGTGGGTCGCCCTCAAGCAAACACCATTCGAGCCGCAGGCGCTCGAAGGCGCGCAGGCGTTCCGCATCGTCGAGCCAATGGCGACGCCAGGCGTCGAGAGGTCGGGGAGCAGAGCGATTTACGTCACGCAGCACCCCGCGCGCCACAGCGTCAAGGGGCGGAGTCGGCAGGCTGGGTCGCCCAGCGTCGCTCACCTGCTTCGGGCCGGGCCGCTGAGGGAGCGGCGACTCACGACGCGACGCGCAGCTCGGCGAGCCGATCGCGGACGAGCTGAAGATCTTCCCAGGTCGGCCGCTTCCACGACGCGTTGCGCAGCAGCGCCGCCGGATGGTAAGTCACGCGCGTTTCGACCCCGCGGACGCGGTGCCACTGCCCGCGCAAGCGGCCGAGGCTGGTCTTGGTTTCGAGCAGCGCCTGGGCTGCAACGCGGCCGAGTGCAACGATGATCCGCGGCTGGACGAGATCGATCTGCGCGTCCAGATAGCCGCGACACGCAGCCAGCTCGTCGGCCTGCGGATCGCGGTTGCCCGGCGGCCGGCATTTGACCGTGTTGCAGATATACACCTGCTCGCGCTTCAGATCGATGGCGCGGATGATCTTGGTCAGCAGCTCGCCGGCGGCACCGACGAAGGGTTCACCCCGGCGATCCTCTTCAGCGCCCGGACCTTCGCCGACGAACATCAGATCGGCGTTCCGGTCTCCACTGCCAAAGACGACGCTTCGGCGCGTCTGCGCCAGCCGACAGGCCACGCAGCCAGAGGCCTCGGCGCGGACGGCACCTAGGCGTTCGAGTCGCTCCTCGGGGCTGAGCGGCGGCGCCGCGGGCGCGGCGAAGAGAGAGTCTTGCTCCACGGGCGGCGAATCGACGCGCGGGCGCTTCTGCGGCAGGATCGCGCCGGACGTCTCCTCAGATGACGCCGCCCGCGCAGGAGCGGGCGTGCTCAGATCGGGCGCCGATTCGGCTGGCGCCGGTGCGATGCCGGGTTCGAGATATAGCTCGTCGAAGCCCAGCTCCTGGAGATAGGCCAGCAGCTCGCCAGCGTCAGACGCGGGATCGATCAGATCGCGGGCCACGCGGATCGCTCAGCAGCGAAGAGCAGCCTCAGTCCGCCTCGGTGTCGGCCGCAGCGACCGGTTCCTCGGCGCCGACCCCGATCTCTTCCTCGCCAACTGCCGGAATCGCCGGCGGCTCTTCCTGGAAACCGTAGTCCCACTCGATGAGATCGCTGCGGATCTCCTGCATCGCGGCGCTGGTGTGCTTCTCGCCCACAGCCGTCTTCGGTTCGGCGCCGCGCATGATCTGCTCAGCTCGCGCGGCGGCGAGGAGAACGAAGCGGAACTTGGAGTCGATCTTGTCGGGCAGGTCTTGCAAAGCTCTCTCCGAAGGACCGGCAATGCGGTCGAAGGGTCCGTCAGCCATCGCCATCCCGCGCCGGGGTCGCAGCGGGCAGCGTGGCGAGAATGTGCTGGATGGGGATTCGCATGCGGTGGTGGCGACAGCGGCGCGCCTGGAAAACGGCGGCGAGCGCTTCGCACGCGAGAGCCAGATCGTCATTCACAATAACATAGTCATAGGCATCGACCTGGCGGATCTCGCCGATCGCGTTCTCGAGTCGGCGGGCGCGCTGCTCTGCAGTCTCCGAGCCGCGGCGGCGGAGTCGCGACGACAGAGCGTCGAAGCTCGGCGGCAACACGAAGAGCGTGACGACGCCCGGGAGCGCCTCCCTCACCTGCGCGGCGCCCTGCACGTCCAACTCGAGAATCACGTCGCGCCCGTCGGCGAGCAGTCGCTCGACCTCGCGACGGCTGGTGCCATAGCGGCGACCGTGGACGTGTGCCCACTCGAGAAACGCGCCGGTCTCGATGAGGTGATCAAACGCGCCGTCGTCGAGAAAATAGTAATCCTCCCCATCGACCTCACCAGCCCGCGGCGCCCGCGTCGTGTGGCTGACCGAGTAGGCCATTGAGGTGCGCAGATCGTCGCGTTCCGCGAAGAGCTTGCGCAAGAGCGTCGTCTTGCCGGCGCCGGAGGGGGCCGAAATCACCCAGACGTCGCCGGAGGGGCCGGGCACCTCGTCATTCGACATTCTGAACCTGTTCCCGGAGCTGCTCGCACAGCACCTTGCCGTCGAGAACAAGCCGGGTGAGCGCACCGTCGCGACATTTCGCGGCGATGGTGTTCAGCTCGCGGAAGATCTCCTGAGACAAAAAGTCGAGCCGCTTGCCGACGGCACCCGCACCGGCAGCGACCTCGCGAAAATGGGCCACGTGTGAGTCGAGCCGGTCGATCTCCTCGCTTACGTCTCCGCGCTCGGCGAGGATCGCCGCCTCCTGCGCTAGCCGCTCCGGATCGAGCTCGCGATCGTCCGCCAGCCGCCGAGCGCGCTCAGCCAGAGCGACCGCAGCCTGGCGGGGCACCTCGGGAGCGCGAGCGCGCATCGCTTCGACAAGCTCCTCCAGCTTGGCCAGCCGATGCGCGAGCACCTCGCTGAGCCGCCGCCCCTCGGCCGAGCGACCCGCGATGAGCTGCTCGAGCGCGCGTTCGGTGGCGAGCTTGACCAGAGCGTCGTCGTCGTCGGTCCAGGCCGCGATCGGCACCTCCACGCGGACCGCATCGGGAACGCGCAGCAGATCGCTCAAGGTGACCTGGTCGACGATCAACTCCTGGTCGGCGAGGCTCGCCACCCGCGACCGCAGATCCCGCGCGATGTCGACATCGATCGTCAGCTCGGCCGGTCGGCGCTCGAGCCGCTCGAGCTCACACGTCAGCTCGACCCGCCCGCGCTCGAGCCGTTCTGCCAGCAGATCGCGCAGCGAGCGCTCGAGGGCACGCAGCCGCTCATCGCGGAGACGGAGCGATAGGTCGAGATGTCGATGATTCACGCCGCGCAGCGTGATCACGGCGCGCAGCCGAGCGTTCTCCGCCGCGCCCTGGCCGAAGCCCGTCATGCTGCGCATGGTGTCGCTCCCGATCAAGAATTTCTGAACTGCAGATCGTAGAGCCTTTTGTACACGCCGTCGAGCGCCAGCAGCTCTTCGTGCGGCCCGCTCTCGACGATCCGCCCGCGATCCATGACCAGGATGCGGTCAGCCTGGCGGATGGTCGACAGGCGGTGAGCGATGACGAGCGCTGTGCGCCCGCGCATCAGATTCGAGAGCGCCTTTTGCACCAGCGCTTCCGCCTCGGAGTCGAGGTGCGAGGTCGCCTCATCGAGGATGAGAATCGGCGGATCCTTGAGGATCGCGCGTGCGATCGCGATGCGCTGGCGCTGGCCGCCTGAGAGCTTGAGACCGCCCTCGCCGATGACCGTGTCGTAGCCTTCCGGCAGCTCGCGAATGAAGGTGTCGGCGTAGGCCGCCCGCGCCGCGTCCTCCACGGCGGCCTGCGGCAGGTCCGAGCGACCGTAGGCGATGTTGTTGCGGACCGTGTCGTTGAACAGCACGGTGTCCTGGGTCACGATGCCGATCTGGGCGCGCAGGCTCGACAGCGTGACCGAACGAAGATCCTGATCGTCGATCCGCACCGCTCCCGCGTCTGGATCGAAGAAGCGTGGCAACAGGTTGACCAGTGTCGACTTGCCGGCACCCGAGTGGCCGACGAGGGCGACCACCTCCCCGCGATGGATCGTGGTCGAAACGGCATGCAGCACCGTGTCTCGCTCGTAGCCGAAGCTGACGTCGTCGAAGGTGATCCCGTGCTTCATCTCCGGCAGCATCGACGCATCCGGCGCGTCGTCGATGTCGCGCGGCGCCTCGACCACCCGCTGCACGCGCTGGCCGGCGGCGAGTGCCTCCTGCAGGGTCAGGTTCACCTTATTGAGCTTGCGCACGGGCTCGTAGAGCGCCAAGAGCGCGAAGAGGAAGGTCACCAACATCGACGGCGCCAGCTCACCCCGCCGAACCGCGCCTCCAGCGTAGACCAGGAACGATCCAGCCCCGATCGCTGCCAGCGTCTCGATGACCGGCGTCGACGTATACGAAAGGAGCTGCGCCTTGAGCCGCGTCGTCAGATGGCGACGCGTGGCCTGGCGAAAGCGATCGACCTCGAACCCTTCCATGCCGAAGGCCTTGACCACGCGATGTCCGCGCACCGCCTCGGCGACCAGGTTGGCCACGTCGGCCAGCCTCTCCTGGCTGCGGTGGCTGGTGCGCCGCATGCCGCGGCCGAAGCGTACGATCGGCACGACGATCGCCGGCACCACCAGCAGCGTGATGCCGGCGAGCTTGGCGTGGATCGAGAACAGCATCCAGATCAGTCCGATCAACGTCGGCAGCTGCTGGAAGAGGTCGACGAAGCGGGTCGACACCGCCGACTGGATGACGACGATGTCGTTCGACACGCGGCTGACCAACTCACCCGAAGGATGATTGGCGAAGAAACGGCTCGACTGGCCGAGGATCCTCTCGTACAGCCGGTTGCGCAGGTCGTTGGTCGCCGACAGGCCGATGAGCTGGAAGAGGTAGCCGTTGCCGAACTGGCTGATCGAGCGCAGCAGCATGATCAGCACAAGGCCGAGCGGGACGAAGAACACGACGTTCGTCTCGTCGATGCCGAGCGAGAGCTTGAGCCGCTGATAGCCGCCGAGAAGCACGTCCATCAGGTTCGCCGACATGTCGAACGGACTGTCCTCCTCGCCTGACTCGGCGTCGCCGCCGCCCAGCCCGTCGACCGGCGCCCCGCCGATGCCGACGCCGGGCATGCCATCGACGGCGGCGTCGGTCTGGATCACTTCCGACAGGACGACCTGGAAGCAGGCGACCAGCAAGACACTCGACGCGGCATAGCCGACCGTCGCGATCAGCGCGCCGATCGCCTGGGGCCAATAGGGCTTGAAGAAGCGAGCGAGGAAGCGAACAGTGTCCACGGCGGCGCCCTCAGTTCCAGCCCAGACGTTCGAGGACGGCGGCCGCGGCGCGCTCGCTGGCACCGGACGAGCCGAGCGCCGGGCGCAGCGCGGAGAGATCCGCCCGCATGCGCCGGACCGCCGCATCGTCGGCCACGAGATCGAGCGCCCGACGCGCGATCGCCTCGGGTTCAGCGGCGTTCTGCAGCAGCTCGGGAACAGCCGGCCGGTCGAGCACCAGGTTGACCATGCAGAAATACGGCAGGTCGACGAGCCATCGAGCCAGCCAATACGAGGTCCGCTTGAGCTTGTAAACGACGATCATCGGCGTGCCCAGGAGCGCCGTCTCGAGCGTCGCGGTGCCCGAGGCGCAAAAAGCCAGGTGCGAATCGGCGACGGCACGGAAACGTTCTGCCGAGACTCTCTCGACCGGTAGACCCGCGCCGTCGAGCAGCTCGTCGAACAGCTGGTCGGGCACGGTCGGTGCCGCGATCAGCCGGACAGCGACCGACCGCTGCGCGGCGATGCGTTCGGCCGCGGCGATCAGGGTCGGCAAGAGAGCGCGCACCTCACTCGGTCGCGAGCCGGGGAGCACGGCCAGTCGCAGCGGTTCTGAGGCCTCGATGCCTCCGGCTGCCTCGACGCGGTCCCATGCCTGCTCAAGCTGCGGCACCTCGTCGACCAGCGGATGGCCAACGTGGACGACCTCGACGTCATGCTGACGGTAGAAGTCGACCTCGAAGGGAAAGAGCACGAGCATCAGGTCGACGTCGCGCGCGATCGTTCGCACACGACCTTTGCGCCAGGCCCAGATCTGCGGGCTGATGTAGTACACGACCCGGACGTCGCGCTTGCGCAACTCGCGGGCCAGCCGCAGATTGAACTCAGGAAAGTCGACGAGAATGGCGGTCGTCGCGCCGCGGCGATCCACCTCCGCCAGGAGTTGGTCGAAGATCTGGCGCGCGCGGCGATAGATCTTCGCCACCTCAACGATGCCGACGACCGAAATCTCGGCCGAGTCAGCGAGCGTTTCGAGACCGGCTCGGCGGAGCTCTTCCCCGCCCAGCCCAAACGCGCGCAGTGGCTCGCGCGACGGCCCGAGCCGCGCCTCGAGCGCGCTCAACAACCGCGCGGCGTGCAAGTCACCGGACGCCTCGCCGGCGACGATCAGAAGGTCAGGGTCGCCCATGGCTCGCGCACCGAGTCAGCTCAGGGAATCGGCGCCGGCGGCCCGGCGGGAACGAGGGACATCAACCACGCCAGCGCGACGCCGCCGCCCACCAGACCGAAGAAGATCAGCAAGAAAAGGCGGATCTGGTCGCGCCGCTGCCGACGCGTCAGCGTGGCGAAAAAGACGGCGACGATCGCCGCGTAGACGGCCATCAGCAAGAAGTGGTTGGGCGAGTCCATCGAGAATCGTCGGTGACCAGAAACGACAGCAAGCAGCGCGGCGCTCAGCTTTCGGCCGTCGCTTCCGCTGGGACCACGTCGTCGGACGTCTCGTCTTCGGAGGCTGAGGCCTCGGACGGCGACTCGGCCGGGAGTTCCTTGCCCCAGGCGATATCCCAAGCGTCGAGAACGAGCAGCAGATTCATCAGCCCTCCGGTGACCAAGAACGCACGCCCGTAATCGAAGCCGGCGGCGGTCGGTTCGCCCGCGTAGCCCATGCCGAAGACCAGCAGAAGGTACACCGCTCCGGCCCCGAGACTTCCGAGCGTACCCAACGTTCCCAGCAGCGGGCCGCCCAGCCGGTTCGGAAGCTGACCGTCGAGCTGATGCCCGACGGCGATCGAGGCCAGGACAAGAGCGAAGAACAACACCGCTCGCCGCCAGCGGCCCAAGAAGCCGTGGCCGAGGCCCGGAATGATCCAGGCCAGAAAAGCGGCCAGAAACGGATTGGCGAGCGGAAGCGCCGACTGCGGCTCGGCTTGCGTGTCAACGTCGGTGGGCATGACGCAAGACGCCGCGGCGATGCCGCGGCGTCAGAGGAACGCTCTAGCTGTTGAGCATTTCCTTCAGCTCTTTCCCGGGCTTGAAGTACGGGATGCGCTTGGCCGGCACCTCGACCTTGTCGCCGGTCTTGGGATTGCGGCCGATCCGGGCACCGCGGTCGCGGATGCGGAAACTGCCAAAGCCTCGCAGCTCGATTTTGGAGCCACCGCGCAAGGAATCCACGATGCTGCCGAAGACCGTGTTGACGATGATCTCAGCGTGCTTCTTGGTCAGCTGGGTCATCCCGGCGACCTCTTCGACCAGCTCGGCTTTGGTCATGGCATCACGCTTCGTCGGCACGTCGTCTCCTCGCGGCAAGGAAGGCGCGGCGGCCGCGCCTCAGGTGGCGGCGTCGACGGCGAGCGGTCCGCACGGACCACCCGCCGCCCGTTGGGCTCTACTCCTTGGCGTCGCCGTCGCCGGCGGTCGCCACCTCAGCAGCCTCCGCCGCGGCCTCTGACGACTCGTCAGCAGCCTCGGCGTCGGAACCCGTCGCGCCGGCTGACTCATCGGCAGCCTCGGCTGACTCATCGGCAGCCTCCGCCGACTCGTCGGCACGCTCGGTGATGGCGTCGCCCAGGGGTCGCTGATTCTCCTGGCGCTGGTGAACCGCCTCGAGCTCAGCGATCTCGGCCTCGTCCGGTTGCGGCACGCCGCGCATGGTCAGGCCGACCTTCTTCTCTTCCTCTTCGATGCGGAGGATCCGAGCGCTAACCCAGTCGCCCGCGCGATAGATATCTTCGAGCCTACCACCCGGCAGATCGATCTCGCTGACGTGCGCCAGACCCTCGAGGCCTTGGTAGACGTCGATGAAGAGACCGAAATCGGTGACGTTGACGATCTTGCCGTCGATCGTGTCGCCGACCCGATGCTGCTCGACGAAGTTGTCCCACTCGTTCGGCAGGAACTCCTTGATCGACAGAGACACGCGCTGGTTGACCACGTCGATATTGGTGATCCGGGCCTTGACGATGTCGCCTTTCTTGAGCACCTCGCTCGGATGCTTGACCCGCTTGGTCCAGCTCATGTCCGAAACGTGGATCAGGCCGTCGATCTCGTCGGTGATCTCGACGAACGCACCGAAGTCGGTGAGGTTGCGAACCTTGCCCTCGATGATCGAGCCGGTCGGGAAGGTGTCGGCCAGCTCTTCCCACGGATTGCGCTCGGTCTGGCGCAACGACAGGCTGATGCGCCGCTGATCCATGTCGAGCTCGGAAACGATCGCCTCGATGTGGTCGCCCACGGAGAGAATCTTGGACGGGTTCACGACCTTCTTGGTCCACGACATCTCGCTGACGTGGATCAGGCCCTCGACGCCCTCCTCGATCTCGACAAAGGCACCGTAGTCGACCAGGCTGACGACCTTGCCGCGCACGCGCGAACCGATCGGGTACTTCTTGTCGACCAGCGTCCACGGATCCTCGGAGCGCTGCTTGTAGCCGAGCGACACGCGCTCGGTGTCGGGGTCGAACTTGAGGATGACGATTTCGATGTCGTCACCGATCGAGAAATGCTCCGACGGATGGTTGACGCGGCCCCACGAGATGTCCGTGATGTGGAGCAAGCCATCGATGCCGCCGAGATCGACGAAGACACCGTAGTCGGTGATGTTCTTGACCGTTCCGGGCAGGCGCGCGCCCTCGACGAGCTTCGTGAGGGTCTCCGCCTTCTTCTTGGCGAACTCCTTCTCGAGCACGGCCTTGCGCGACAACACGATGTTGTTGCGCCGTCGATCGAGGCTGATGACCTTGAATTCGAGCTCGCTGCCCTTGAGGCTCTCGAGGTGCTTGACCGGGCGGATATCGACCAGCGAGCCCGGCAGGAACGCACGCAGACCCACGTCGACCGTGAGGCCGCCCTTGATGCGGTCGACAACGCGGCCCGTGATGATCTCCGAGTTCTTGTACGCGCTCTCGATCTGCTGCCAAACGCGCATGCGCTCGGCCTTCGCCTTCGACAGAAGGACGTGGCCTTCCTGATCTTCGGCCTTCTCCAGCAGAACCTCGACTTCGTCGCCGATCTCGACGCCGGGGTCGTCACCGCCCTTGGTGAACTCTTCGAGCGGGATCAGGCCCTCGCTCTTGTAGCCAACATCGACGATGACTTCGTTGTCGGTGATGGCGACAACGTGGCCGTTGACGATCTCACCTTCTTCAAGGTGGCGCATGCTCTCGTCGTAGAGAGCGACGAGCTGTTCGTAGTCGAGCTCGACGTCTTCCGAAGGGTCGTAACCCAGGCCGGAAAACGCCTCGTTCTGTCCTTGTTCCATGTGTGGAGAGACTCC
>JBCBCF010000117.1:0-12651 GCA_038530905.1 Acidobacteriota bacterium | reverse complement strand
GGCCAGAGCGCGCTGCAGGTCAGCGGGCGAAGGGTCGAGGCGCTCGGGATCGAGGCGCTCGGCTTCGAAGCCTGAAGCCGCCGCTGCCTCAGAGGCCAGCCTCTGGGCGATGCCCACCGCCAGGCGCCGATTTCCCTCGAACGTCAGGTGCACGTGGTCATAGAAGCTGTCGGCGCCCGCCAGGCCATCGGCATCGGCGAGCAGCTCGGCGCCGTCGAGCACGCGGGCACCTTCGTCATCGGCGATCTCGAGGATCGCCGCCCGTAGGCGGCTGTCGGCGCGATAGCGCTGGGCGTCGAGGTCGCGGGCGCGGCGCAGAGCGTCGCGCGCCGCCTCGAGCTCACCATCGCGTAGGAGGCAGCGACCGCGCAGCCACACCGCGTCCGCCGTCTCGGCGCCGGCGGCACCCAACTCGTCGGCAAGGGCAAAGAGGCGGTCGCAGTCTCCAGCCTCGGCCGCGTCGAACATCGCCTCGAGTCCGCGGCGCACCGCCTCACCGGCAGCGCCGTCCGGAACCGTCGAAGCAAAGGGCGCGAAATCGCGCAGGTTGGAGGCCGGCGCGACGACCAGCGCGATCGCGCCGGCCCGCCGGACGGCGCGCACCATGGCCCGCAGATTGGCCTCGAGATGCGCCTCGACCCGCTCGAGTCGAGGATCGCCCAGCGGCACCTCGAGCGCCGCAATCTCGTCCGCCGCCGGGCGCGCCGACGCCGCGTCCGGCGCGCCCACCCGCGGCGACAGCCGACCGAGCGCCTGGGCCAGGCGGAGAGTGCGCAGAGCCTCGACCCGGCGGATTGTCGCGAGCGGCGGCGGTCGGTCGTCCGGATCGCCGCGCTCGGCCACCGCGCCGGGCCCCCACGGCCCGACCACCTCATTGTGGCCGAGATAGATCACGACGGCGTCGGGGCGGAGATCGAGGACGTCGTCGACGATCCGACGCACGACGTGCGAGTTGACGCCGGCGAGCGCGGCGTTCACGACTTCGACCGGCCGGTCCGTCGCGCCGGCGAGGACCACTTCGAGCACCCGCGACAGGCCGAAGCGCGGCGCCAAGTCACCGAAGGCGGCCGAGCCGCCGACCACGGCCACGCGCAACGTCTCGTCGCCGGGCGCGCGGGCTACACGACGCGGTGCCGGCCGGATCGCATAGCTGGCGGGAAACCACGTGTAGCCGAAGAGCGGGTTGGTGGCGACGGCATCCTCGGAGCCCGGTCGATCAGGCGCCGCCACGAAGAAGGTCGTCGGCCGCAGTGCGCCGCCCAGGCGCAGGCAGACCTCGAGCGTCGCCAGCGCTGCTAGCGGCACGACGAGATAGGCCAGGAGCAGGGCGCTCCAGCGGGCGAGGCGCGAGCGCCGACGACTCATCGGATGCTCCTGCGGAGGCCGAGGATGGCCGTCCTCGGTCTAGGCGCCGGCGAGATGGCGGCGCACCGCCTCCAGGTTGGTGCGGGCCTCGGCCAGCGCTGGATCGATCTCGAGTGCGCGCTGGTAATGCTCCACCGCCTCGCCGAACTGCTCCTGCACCGCCAGGACGTTCGCGAGGTTGAAATGCGCCACCGCCCAGTCCGAGCGCTGCTCGAGCGCGCGGCGGTACTGCCGCTCGGCGTCCACCATGCGCCCGCTCGTTGCCAACACCACGCCCAGCTGAAGGTGCGTCTCCGCATCATCCGGCGCGATCTCGAGCGCACGCTCGAAGACGCCGGCCGCGCGCTCCATGTCGCCCGTGGCGCGGAGAAGATTGCCGAGGTGGTGGTGCGCAGCGACGGACTGAGGGTCGATGGCCAACGCGCGATCGTACGCTGCCTCGGCGCTCTGAGCGTCGCCGGCGCGTTCGTGCGCCACCCCCAGCGCCAGCTGGACCGGCACCGACTGAGGAGCGACGCGCGCTGCATCTTCGAGAGCCGCCCTCGCCTCATCGGTCCGTCCGGCGAGGCCATAGGCGCGGCCGAGCTCGAGACGCAGCTCGGCGTTGTCCGGCGCTTCGGCCACCGCCAGCTCGTAGTGACGCACCGACGCCGCATGCTCGCCGCGGGCGCCGAGCAGTCCGGCAAGGGCCCGATGCGCCGGCGCGAAATCGTCGTCGAGGTCGAGGTAGGCACGATAGGTCGCTTCGGCCTCGTCGAGCAGACCGCGGCTCCGCTGCACCTCGGCGAGGTTGGCGGACGCCTCGAAGAGCCGCGGATCAAGCTCGAGAGCGCGCCGATAGTAGACCTCCGCCTGCCGCAGCTCGCCCTGCTGCACTTTGAGATTGCCCAGGTTGTTATAGGCCTGAGGGTATTTCGGCTCGATCTCGATGGCGGCGAGCAGCTGCCGCTCGGCCGCCTCGAACTCACCGCGCGCCCGCAGCGCGTTGCCGTAGTTGTAGCGCGCTTCCGCGTACTTCGGACGCAGCGTGACCGCGCGCTCGTATTTCGCCAGAGCGGTGTCGAGATCGCCCTCGGTCTCGAGCACCGCACCGAGGTTGTAGAGGGCGACCGGATTCTCCGGCATGAGCTGCGCCAGGTTGCGCTGTCGATCACCGACCTCCGAGACGCCGAAAGACTGAGCGACGGCGAGGCCGGCCAGCGGCAACACGAAGACGCTCCACCGAGCGCCGGTGAGCGCCCAAGACGGCAGACGCACGCCGCCACCGTGCTGGCTCTTGTCCGCCAGGCCGAGCGTCTCTCGATTCTCGGCTTCGTGCACTTTCCAGATGAACGAGTCGTAATAGAAGTGCAGCAGCGCCGAGGCGACCAAGACGCCCATCAACGCGTTACTCAACGTTTCACTGGCCAGCGCTCTCGGCAAGAAATAGAGGCCGCCGTAGGCAAAGACGAGGCCGACGTAGAAGCCCATCATGCCGCCGGAGCGACGGAAGAGGAAGCTGGTGAACTCGCCGACCGTCGGATCCTTGTCGACCCGCTTGCGGTTGAACAGCCAGACGATCGACAGATATTGGACGTCGTGGAAGATCTCGAAGAGAGCGACGCCAACGAGGATGTTGCCGACGAAGACCGAGCAGTAGAACCAGAAGCCGAAGCTGGTCAGCATGAGCAGCAGCTTGAGCAAATTCGGCGGGTTGCCGCGCCGCCACTCATTCGCCAGGTTGGCAAAAAAGGCGACGTTGACGACGGCCAGCGCGATCCAGGTCAACGTGCGCGCCACTTCGACCGTGGCGACCGGCAGCAGCGGGCCTCCCGAGCGGTAGAAATGCTCCAGCACCGTATACATGCGGTCCGGTGACAGCGTCACGCCGGCGCCGAACCAGACAAGGCACATCCAATGGTCGAGCCGGCGGGTCCACGCACTCGGGGAGCCGGTCTTGGCGTCGTAGATGCGGATAAACCCGTAGGTCTGCATCAACCCGTGCCAAACCCCCCACAGGTAGGCGATGAGAACCAGGCCGTGCAGCTCGTAGACGGTGAACAGCGCGCAGACGCCGATCAAGAAGAGCGGCGCCAGGATGAACCGCTTCTTGAATCGGCGGAACAGCCCCTTGTCGCCATAGGCGCGCATCATGCCGGGCAGGTGGTGCCCGAGGGCGCCGAACGACGCGACGATCAGCGCGATCTGAGCCGCCGAGAACGCGAATTGCGCGCCGATGACGATCGGCACGATGACCAGTGGCGTGCCGACGAAGAGCAGCAAATCCTGCCAGGGGCCGACGATCCACGACTTCGGGCCGAACGATCGGCTCAGCACTCCCGGTGACGCGTCAGCCGCGAGCTGGGATTGGGGCGCATGGGGCGAACGACTCATCGAAGTCTCCTGGGCTCGGTCGGCGAGCTGGGCCGGGACAGCTCACGACGTCCGAGCTCGCGCCGGGCAGACCAAGGCGCGATCCGAGGCAAGTTGTGCGGGGGAAGGAAGCGATCGAGCCGACAGCCCGTTCGATGAGCTTGCTATCTTAGTCGACCTCTGGCAGCCAAACCGCGGGCAACTCGTCGTCATTCCGCGCCCACTCGCCCCGCCGCCATCGCCTCCATGTTCGCGGATCTCCCGCTTCGGCTTCCGCCGACCGTCTTCCACCCGCTCTTCGGCCTGTCGCTGCTCGGCGTCTTGCTGTTCGTCGGCGGCTGCGCCGAGTCCGACCTGTCGAGCGAAGGCGAGGCGCCGCCCGCCGCCGCTGTGCCCGAAGATGCCTCGAGCCGTGCTTCGAGCGATGTCCTGATCGCTCTCCGCGAGGAGACCACGGCTTCCGGCCTGACGTTCGTTCACGAGCGCGGCCTCGCTGGCGAAGCGCTTCTCCCCGAGACGATGGGCGGCGGCGTCGCTTTCGTCGACCTCGACGGGCGCCGCGGTGCCGATCTGCTCTTCGTCGACTCGGCCCGCTGGCCGTGGGACGCCCGGCCGCCGAGCGGCGGCACGCCGCGGTTCTACGCCAATCGAGGCGATGGCACCTTCGATGATCGAACGGTGGCCACCGGCCTCGCCGACTTGATCCCGACCGGCTCGTTCTACGGCATGGGGCCGGCGGTGGGCGATGTCGATGCCGACGGCGACCTCGATGTCTTTCTCACCGGCGTCGGTGGCCACCGTCTGCTCGAGAACCGACTGGCCGAGACCGGCCGATGGCACGACGCGACGCCGGGCTCGGGCCTAGGGGCCGGTGAGGGTTGGTCGACAGGCGCCGCTTTCGCCGATCTCGACGGTGACGGCTGGCTGGATCTGATCGTCTGTCGCTACGTCGAGTGGTCGCGCGCGCTCGATCTCGAGATCGACTTCGACCCGCGCAGCGGCCGCCGCTCCTACAGCCCACCGTTCAGCTTCACCGGCGCCTTCCTGGCGCTTTATCGCAACTTGGGCGACGGCACCTTTCGCGATGTCAGCGCCGAGGCCGGCCTCGAGATCGTCGACCTCCGGGGGGCGCCGGCCGCCAAGGCGCTTGCGGTGCTGCCGATCGACACTGACGACGACGGCGATCTCGACCTGATGGTGGCCAACGACACGACGCCGAATTTCCTTCTGCGCAACGACGGCCGAGGCCGCTTCGAAGAGGTCGGTGTGGAGGTCGGGGTCGCCTACGCCCCCGGCGGCACCGACACCGGGGCGATGGGCATGGACGCCATGCGCACGCCGGCCCGTGGATCGCGCGCCGGCCCGCTTCACGTTGCCATCGGGAACTTTCAAGACGAAGCGCTGTCGTTCCTCGTGGCTCGCGGCGCTGAGGGCGTGTTCGACGACGTCGCGCTGCGCGTCGGCCTGGTGCTCCCGACCACGCCGACCCTGACCTTCGGCCTGCTCCTGAGCGATCTCGATCTCGACGGCGACGCCGAGCTGCTGCTCGCCAACGGCCATATCGAGGACGACATCGCCGAGCTCGATCCGGGACAGACCTTCGCTCAGCCGGCGCAGCTCTTTCGCCCGACTGCGCCAAGCGACCGTCGAATGGCGGCGGGCTCGACGGTCTACGCGGAAGTACCGGCCGCCGACCTCGGCGCCTTCGCCATTCCGCGGGTGAGCCGCGGCTTGGCGGCCGCCGACGCTGACCTCGACGGCGATCTCGACCTCGTGATGACGACTCTTGGCGGCCCGCCGGCGTACTTCGTGAACGACCAGCCAACCGGTCACCACTGGCTGCGCCTGCGGCTGCGCGGGCCGGCGCCCAATCTCGACGCCATCGGCGCGCGCGTCACGGTGGTCGCCGACGGCCGTGCGCACGCGCGCACCGTGATGCCGGCGCGCAGCTATCTTTCGGCCTTGGAGCTGCCTCTCGTCTTCGGCCTCGGCAAGGCGACGGCGATCGAGCGCCTCGAAGTGCTCTGGCCCGACGGCGCGCGCCGCGTGATCGAGGGCGACGAGGCCGCCGAAATCACACTCGACCGTGCCTACGTGCTGAGCCCAGACGACCTGGTGCCGGTCGCAGCGGCATCCGGCGCTGCGTCAGGCGAAAAGGTGTCCGGCGCCAGGGAGAGGCTCGGCGATGGCTGAGCCACGGCACCGCCGGCTCCCGCGCGGCCTGGCGCTCGTCGCGGGTCTGCTCGCCGTCGCGATCGTCGGCCTCGGTTGCGATCGAGAGCACACGGGCGACGTGGTGAACCCACCGACGGCGCATGAGGTGACGCGACCGCGCCTTGAGCCAGCCGGCCCGGAGAGCGGACTCGATTTCGTGCACGCTCACGGCGGCTTCGGTGAACGCTTCATGATGGAAACCATGGGCTCCGGCGTCGCCGTGCTCGACGCCGACGGCGACGGGCACATGGACCTCTACTTCGTCCAGAGCGGGCCGGTGCCGTGGCCTGGCGCCGTGGCGGAAGCGAGTGATGTCGAGGACCGCGGCGGGGACGCCCTCTTCCTCGGTCGCGGCGACGGGACCTTCGCTCGGCGTGACCCGACGCCGGGAATCTCGCTCGGCTACGGCATGGGCGTTTGCGCGGGCGACGTCGACCGCGATGGCAACGTCGATCTCTTCCGCACCGCTCTTGCCGCCGACGCGCTGCTCTTGGGTGAGGGCGACGGCACCTTCCGCTCGGCGCCCGGCCCGTGGAGCGATCAGGAGGTGTGGTCGGCGGGCTGCGCCTTCGCCGACTTCGATCGCGACGGCTGGCTCGACCTCTTTGTCACGCGCTATGTCGACGCGCGCGCAGACAACCATCGCCGTTGCGGCACGCCCAGCCTCTCCGCCTACTGCCACCCCGACGTCTACGACGGCCTGCCCGACGCCCTCTATCGCAACCTGGGCGACGGCACCTTCGAGGACGTGACCCGAGGCGCCGGCGTCGCCATCGAAGATCCCGAGGAGTCGAAAGGATTAGGTGTCGTTTGGCTCGACGCCGACGACGACGGCTGGCCCGACATCTACGTGGCCAACGATTCGACGCGCAATTTCCTGTGGCGCAACCGCGGCGACGGCACCTTCGAGGACGTCGCGATCGGCGCCGGCACGGCCTACAACGCGCAGGGCAAGACCGAAGCCGGCATGGGGGTGGCGACGGGCGACATCGACGGCGACGGGCGGGAGGAGATCTTCGTCACCCACCTCGACTACGAAACGAACACGCTCTATTGGCCGGCTGGCGGCGGCCTGTGGGAGGACCGCACCGACCCGCTCGGCCTCGGCGGCCCGGGTCTGCTGACGGTCGGCTTCGGGACGACCTTCTTCGACCTCGAGCTCGACGGTGATCTCGACCTCTTCGTCGCCAACGGTCACATCATCGACAACGTCGCGCTGACGAATGCCGCGCTGTCATACCCGCAGCGCGACCTTCTCTTCGTCCACCAGGACGGTCGCTTTGTCAACGTCTCGGCGCAGGCCGGGCCCTACTTCGCCAGCCTCCATGTCGGCCGCGGCGTGGCGCGCGGCGATCTCGACGGCGACGGCGACGAGGACCTCGTGATCTCGAATAGCGACAGTCCGGCGATTCTCTTGTGGAATCGCGCCGGAGACGGTGGGCGATCATTGCGCCTGCGGGTGTTGGACCGCGCCGCCGGACCGGCGGTCGACGCCGTCGGAGCGCGGGTCGAGCTGATCGCCGGCGGCCGACGGCAGGTGCGCCGGGTGCGCGCCGGCGGCTCCTATCTGTCGCAGCACGATCCTCGGATACTCTTCGGATTGGGCGACGCCACCATCGACGGCCTGACCGTGACCTGGCCCGATGGACGCAGCCGCGAGATCGATCCCTCGAGCCTGTCGATCGATCGCGTTCACACGATCCGCCCGGCTGCCGACGCGCCCGAGCCTTGAGCCGTCGGAGCGGCGCGCGTTCTCGTCGCACCGGAGACCCGACCTGGAGATCTCGACATGAGTCGACCCCGCAAGACCACCAATCAGAAGCCGCCGCGCCGCGCCACGATCCTCGTCGCCGCGATCCTCGGCCTTCTTCTCGCCGCCGGAGGCCTGTACCTGTGGACCTCCGAACGCGAGGCGGAGCGCGCCGAGCGGACAGAAGAGGTGCTGACCGAGGCGCGAAGCCTCTACGGTGAGAAGTCGTTCGACGAAGGCATCGATCTCCTGCAGGCGCATCTGCTCGAAGACCCCGAGGTCGAGTCGCCTGCGCTGCACCAGCTCCTCGGCGTCATGCTCGGGGTCCAGGGCCGACTTCCCGAGTCGACGGTCGAGCTGGAGCGAGCGCAGGAGCTCGACCCGGACAACCTCGACACGCTCTTCAATCTCGGCCAGACGTATCTGGCGGTCGATCGCCACGAGGAAGGGCAGGCGCTCCTGCGCCGCGTCCTCGAACGCGACACGGGCCGTGCAGACGCCGCCTGGCAGCTCGGCCGCAGCCTGCAGCTCTCCGGAAACCTGGAGGACGCGGAACGTCGCTTCCGGCAGGCGATCGAGGTCGGACTGCCCGGGACGCCCACGGTCGCCTCTGCCAGCTTTGGGCTCGGCACCGTGCTGCGCCAGCGCGACGCCCTCGAGGAGGCAGCGGAGGCCTTTCGAACCACCCTCGCCATCATGCCGCGCCACCTCGGCGCGATGCTCAACCTCGGCCAGGTGCTCGGCCGTCTCGGCAAGGAGGTCGAGAGCCGCCAGCTGCTCGCCCGCCACGCGGAGCTGGCGCGAGCCGACGACGAGCGCGACCTGGTCGAGCGCACGGCACAGCTCGACGGCGCCGGCGCCCGGGATCACCTGACGGTCGCCGAGCAGCGCGCCGGGCGAGGGGATCTCGAGGGAGCGATCGAGGCCTACCGCCAGGCGCTGGCGCTGGCGCCGACCGACGAACCGGCCGCTCTTGGACTCGGTCGCGCCCTGATCGAGCGCGGCGACCTGGTGGGCGCGCAGGACATTCTGGTGGCGGCCGCTCAGCAGCATCCGCAGAGCGTCGACGCGCATTTCTACCTCGCCATGGTGCATCACCTGGCCGGCGACTTCGAGTCGTCCCGCAAGCTGGTCCAACGCTCGCACGAGCTCGGCACCTGGCAGGCGCGCCACTATCTCTTCCTGGGCAACGCCTTCCTGCGCACCGGCTTCGTCGAGGATGCTCGGATGGCGTACCAGAAAGCGACGGAGCTGGCCCCTGAGCGGCCGGCCGGCTGGTACCAACTCGCCTTCGCGCGGGTTCTGCAGGAGGCCTGGCCGGACGCTCGGACCGCGATCGCCGAGGTGATCAAGCTCGAGCCGGGCGACGGCGACACGCGGCTCCTGGCCGGCATCATCGCCTGGCAGCTCGGCGATCGGGAGGCCGCCGAGCTGGAGCTGCGCAAGGCCGTCGTCGCGCGACGCGTGCTGCGCTTCGATGCGGACTCGGACGACCGTTCGCTCCGGCTCTTCGACGGTCTGCCGGGCGCCGAAGAGCCGCTC
Organism: Acidobacteriota bacterium; assembly: GCA_038530905.1. Classification (GTDB taxonomy): domain Bacteria; phylum Acidobacteriota; class Thermoanaerobaculia; order Multivoradales; family J023; genus JAUIJL01. Next base: position 3,428 of record JBCBCF010000117.1, on the reverse strand, counting down.
GGCCACTACCGCGAGATTCGGGATCAGGCCCCCTCGACGTGACGACGCCGGGACGGCCTCGAACGCTCGTGCGCAAGATCCTCCTCGCCGCCGCCCTCCTCTGCACCGTTTGCGGCGCGGCGACGGCCGAGTCGCCCTCAACGGCGCCGTCACCCCACGCCCACGAGATCGAGGTCTACAACGGCTCCTACGCCAACCAGGCTGGGGACGGCTTCGTGCCGGTGCAGCAGGGGCCCATCACCATCCACCTCTCCTCGCCCGAGCACGAGCTGCGCGTGCTGTCGAATCAAATCGCCCTGAGCGAGCCGCGCGAGGACGGCTCCTGGCGAGCAGACGTTCGGGCGCGCCTCGAAGGTGAAGGGGATCTGATCGCCAGGATCGAGGGCGCGGGCGAGCCCCAGACCTACGAAGACCGCGTCCGCGTTGGCCAACAATGGATCTACGCCGCGGCGCGCGTGCGCATCCGGCCGGCGACGGCCGACGGCCGCTTCTCGGGCTACGACATCGAAGTCGTCGAGCCGCTGCAGCCGGTCGTCCGCATCTTCCTGCGCAGCGAGCTGGCCAGCCAGCTCGTAACCACCTGCCGCGGCCTCGCCTCGCTCGCTCTCGGGCTGCTCGATTGTGATGCGCTGTCGGCCTCGCTGGCAGCGGTCGAAGTGCCCATGCCGGCCGCCGGCACTGTCTACACCGTGCTCGACACCGGCTTCTCCCCGGCCGACCACGACTTCTTCGACCGCCACCTGGCGCCGTGACCATCGACGCGTCGGTTGACAGCATCCCGACCCTGGCGTAGCGTCCGGCCGATGTCGCCCTCGCCCACCCACCGTCCGCTTCGCCATCTCGACCTCGACCGGTCGACGACGACTGCCATGATGTGTGCGTGTTGCATGACCGGATCCTCCGGGTAGGGCGCGCGCGTCTCTTCTGAAAGCCCAAGATCTTTTTGCTGATCGAGCTTTCGACGATCGACACGAAACCCGCCCGGCCCGCGCCGCGGCGGGTTTTTCGTCGTGGCCGGACCGGCACCTCCGAGGAGCCTCGCCATGACCGCACCGACCGACGATCGCCCCGCTTATCGCTTCGAGACCCTGCAGATCCATGCTGGCCAGGAACCGGCGCCCGGCACCAACGCACGCGCGGTGCCGATCTATCAGACGACGTCCTACACGTTCGACGACGCCGACCACGGGGCGCGCCTGTTCGGCCTCGAAGAGTTCGGCAACGTCTATACGCGGATCATGAATCCAACGACCGACGTCTTCGAGCAGCGCATCGCCGCGCTCGAGGGTGGCGCGGCAGCGGTGGCGACGGCGAGCGGGCAAGCCGCGCAGTTCCTCACGTTCGCGACCCTCGCTCAGACCGGCGACAACATCGTTGCCACCAGCAACCTCTACGGCGGCACCTACAACCAGCTCAAGGTGACATTGCCGCGTCTCGGCATCGACACGCGCATTGTTGCCGGCGACGACCTGGAGGAGTTCCGACGCGCGATCGACGAAAACACGAAGGCCCTCTACATCGAGTCGATCGGCAATCCGAAGTTCAACGTTCCGGACTTTGAGGCACTCGCCGAGCTAGCGCACGCCCACGACATCCCGCTCGTGGTCGACAACACGTTCGGCGCCGCCGGCTACCTGGTGCGGCCGATCGACCACGGCGCCGACATCGTGGTGGCGTCGGCGACGAAATGGATCGGCGGACACGGCACCTCGATCGGCGGCGTGGTGGTCGACTCCGGGCGCTTCAACTGGGGCAACGGCAAGTTCCCACTGTTCACCGAGCCGGCGCCGGGCTATCACGGCCTGGATTTTTGGCAGGCCTTCGGCACCGACAGCCCGTTCGGCAACATCGCATTCGCCATCCGCGCGCGGGTCGAGGGGCTGCGCGACCTCGGCGCCGCTCTGTCGCCGTTCAACTCCTTCCTTTTCCTGCAGGGCCTCGAGACGCTGTCGCTGCGCGTCCAGCGCCATGTCGACAACGCGCTCGACCTCGCGCGCTGGCTCGAAGCACATCCCGCCGTCGCGTGGGTCGGGTATCCCGGCCTGGCGTCGCACGCGAGCCACGACACGGCGCGCAAATACCTGCGCAACGGCTTCGGCGCGGTGCTGGCCTTCGGCATCGAGGGCGGCGATCTCGCCGGGCGCGCCTTCATCGACTCGGTCCAGCTCGCCAGTCATCTGGCCAACGTCGGCGATGCCAAGACGCTCGTCATCCATCCCGCGTCGACCACCCATCAGCAGCTGTCCGCCGAGGAGCAGCTGGCGTCCGGCGTGACGCCGGATCTGGTGCGTGTGTCGGTGGGCCTGGAGCACATCGACGACATCAAGGCGGACTTCGAGCAGGCCTTCGAGCGGGCGCGCGGGCGACGCGCGGCATGAACGCACCGGATCCCGGCGATGTCGCCGGCGCGATCTCGGCCGAGACCCGCGTCGCTCGCCTCGGCGCTCAGCGCCTGGAGAGCGGGGCGCGCCTCGCCGCGGTCGAGATCGCTTACCGCACCTGGGGACGCCTCGACGCCGAGGGCTCGAACGCCGTCGTCGTGTGCCATGCACTCACCGGCTCGGCCGACGCCGACGACTGGTGGCGCGAGATGTTCGGCACCGGGCGCGCGCTCGATCCGGCGCGCGACTACGTGGTGTGCTCCAACGTGCTCGGCGGCTGCTCGGGATCCAGCGGCCCGTTTTCTCGCCACGCGGAGGGCGGCCGCTGGGGCAGTCGCTTTCCGCGCGTCACGATTCGCGACATGGTGGCAGCACAGCGCCGTCTCCTCGCGCTTCTCGGTGTGCGTCGCGTGCGCTGCGTGCTCGGCGGCTCGATGGGCGGCATGCAGGCGCTCGAATGGCTGCTGCCGCCCGATGGCGAGGGCCTCGTCGCCGAGTCGGCGGCGGTCGTCGCCGCCTCGGCCTTGCACTCGCCGTGGTGCATCGGCTGGTCGGAAGCGCAGCGCCAGGCGATCCGCGCCGATCCGGCGTGGCGCGACGGCCTTTATGCCTCCGAAGACCCCGCGGCGCAGGGACCGCGCGGAGGGCTGGGCGCTGCCCGCGCCATCGCCATGTGCAGCTACCGCAGCTTCGCGAACTTCGAGACCCGTTTCGCTCGCCGTCGCCGGCCATCGGATGCGTCCGCGGAACATGCCGGCGCAGAAAGATTGGAGGATCCCTTCGAGATCGAAAGCTATTTGCGCTATCAAGGCGCGAAGCTGGTCGACCGTTTCGACGCGGCGACCTATGTGCGCCTGACCCAGGCGATGGACTCGCACGACGTCGGCCGCGACCGCGGCGGCACGGAGGCTGCACTGCGCGGCGTCGCGCAGCCGGTGATGGTGGCGAGCGTGACGAGCGACGTGCTCTATCCGCCGATCGAGCAGCAGCGCCTGGTCGACCTGCTGCCGCGCGGCGCGTTGTTCTCGATCGACTCGCCAGACGGTC
>JBCBCF010000116.1:0-12668 GCA_038530905.1 Acidobacteriota bacterium | reverse complement strand
GTCTCTTTGCACAGCACGCCACGCTCCTGTAGCGCCTCGCAGAAGCGACGAGCGCCGCCGGCCTCGTGGGTCAGCTCGACGCCGATCCACAGACCGCGTCCCCGCACCTCGTGCAGGTATTTCGAGTCCATGGCGCGCAGCCGCTCGACCGCACGGTCGCCAAGCTCGGCCGAGGCGTCGATCAGCCCGTCGTCCACGAGAACCTCGAGAGCGGCGCGGCCGATGGCCGCCGCCACCGGGTTGCCGCCGTAGGTCGAGCCGTGGTCGCCGGGTTGGAAGACGTCCATCACCACGTCGTCGGCCAGGATCGCCGAGACCGGGTAGAAGCCGCCCGACAGGGCTTTGCCCAAGATCACCACGTCCGGCCGGGCGTCTTCGTGCTGCCAGGCGAAGAGCTTGCCGGTGCGGCCGAGGCCGCTCTGGATCTCGTCGCTCATGAGCAGCACGTCGTGGGCGTCGCAGAGCTCGCGCAGGCGTGCCAGGTAGCCGTCGGGCGGGATGATGATGCCTCCCTCACCCTGGATCGGCTCGATCAGAAGCGCCGCGACGTGCGGGTTCTCTGCGAGTCGGTGGGCCACCGCGTCGGCATCGCCATACGGCATCAGCTGGAAGCCGGGCGTGAACGGGCCGAAGTTCTCTTTGTATTGGTGGTCTGACGAGAAGCCGACGATCGTGGTCGTGCGGCCGTGAAAGTTGCCGTCGAAGACCAGGATCTCAGCCTGATCCTCGGCCACACCCTTCCTCGTATAGGCCCACTTTCGGGCCGCTTTGATCGCGGTCTCAACCGCTTCCGCGCCGGTGTTCATCGGCAGGCATTTGTCGTATCCGGTCAGCTCGGTGACGAAGCGGTAGAAGTCGCCGAGCTTGTCGTTGCGGAACGCGCGGGAGGTGAGCGTCAGGCGCGGAATCTGAGATTCCATCGTCGCCACCAGCTTCGGATGGCAATGCCCCTGATTGACGGCGCCGTAGGCGGCCAGCATGTCGAGGTAGCGCTTGCCTTCGACATCCCACACCCAGGCGCCCTCCGCGCGTTCGATGACGACATCGAGGGGGTGGTAGTTGTGGGCGCCGAACCGATCTTCCAGCTCGATATAGGCCTGCGTGTCCATCTGCTTCATCGCGAATGTCTCCTCGGGTCGACCGCGCGGTGGGGTGGGAAGAAACAGGCGCGCGGTCGGTCTTCGTCGCTGTTTATCATGAGCTGCGCGCGGCGAAAATAGCTCGGCGCTTCGGGTCGACGACGCCTCTGCGCATCTCAAACGCCGGTCGAGACGAAAAGATCGACGAAGCCCGAGCCGCCGCGTGTCCGGCGTGCCGCCCGTTCGCCGTCCAACGTCCGCGAGAGGAATCCGTGACCCGATTCGAGCGCTCCGTCCAGCTCCCCGCGTCCGTTGATGACGCGTTCGCCTGGCATACCCGCCGCGGCGCCTTTGATCGCATGCTGCCGCCTTGGGTCAATGGCCGTGTCATCGAACGCTATGACCGCCTCGAGAACGGCGCCCGTCTCGTCTTCGAGGTGAAGCAGGGGCCCATGCCGATCCGCTGGGTGGCGCTGCATGAAGACGTTCAGCCGCCGAACGGGTTCGTCGACGTCCAGGAAAAGGGCCCGCTCTCATCCTGGCGCCATCAGCATCTGTTCGAGGCCGCAGGCGACGACCGCTCGCGCCTGGTCGACCGCATCGACTATCGGCTGCCGTTCGGCCCGTTCGGTGCGCTGGCCGTCGCCGGACGCGTTCGCTCCGAGCTGGATCGGATGTTCGCCTATCGGCATCGCACGCTGCGCGAAGATCTCGCGACCTACGCGGCGACTCGCGACCTGCCGCGCCAGCGGGTCGCCGTCACCGGCTCGACCGGGCTGATCGGCAAGAGCCTCGTCGCCATGCTGCGCACCCAGGGGCACGAGGTCTTGCGCATCGTTCGCCGCCCGCCCGCCACCGACGACGAGGTGGGTTGGGACGAGAGCGAGTTGCTGGCGCCGGAGCGCCTCGGCGCACTGGACGCATGGATCGATCTGGCGGGCGAGAACATTGCGTCAGGATCGTGGACCGACGCCAAGAAGGAGAAGATCCAGGACAGCCGGGCCGGCCGGGTTGGCCGCCTGGTCGACGCCATCGAACGCCAGCTCGAGACGCCGCCGCGGGTGTGGCTGGGCGCCTCGGCGATCGGTAGGTACGGCGACACCGGCGAGCAGGTCGTCGACGACGACGGTGCGCTCGGCGAAGGCTTCCTGGCCGACGTCGTGCGCGATTGGGAAGCCGCCCACGGAGAGGCGAAGCGGTTCGCCGAGCGCGTGGTGCTGCTGCGCACCGGAGTGGTCCTGTCGCCGGCCGGCGGCGCCTTGCCGAAGCTTCTGATGCCTGGCGTCGGGCCCCTGATGGTGCCAGGAGACGGGCGCCAGCTGGTGAGCTGGATCGGCACCGACGATGTGGCGGCGGCCTATTTGACCGCTCTGCTCGACGAGACCTTCGACGGGGCGTACAATCTCACCGCGCCGGGACCTGTCACCATGTCGACCCTTGTCGATGCGCTGTCGCGGGTCGTTCGCCGGCCGGTGCTTGCCAAGGTGCCGGAGACAGCGATCAAGGTGGGACTCGGCGAGATGGCGCGCGAAACCGTGCTCGCGTCAACCGGCGCCGCGCCGCGACGTCTGCTCGACGCTGGCTATCAGTTCCGTCACGAGACGCTCGACGACACTCTGCGCCACGCGCTCGGCCGCCTCGAGCGATGAGCCTCCGGACGCCGCGTCGGTCCTCGTCGGCACAGGCGACGGGGCGCGGGGCACCGCGTGGGTCTCGCCATCCGGCCGACCTGCGCGCCGGCGGCGAGCCGTTCGCAGCCTTCGCGCCCATCGATCCGCCGCCGCCGGGGCGGCGGGTGGCCGTGGTCGGTGGCGGCATCGCCGGCCTCGCTGCCGCCTGGCGTCTCGCCGATCGCCACCGCGTCGACATCTTCGAGGCAGCGCCGACCTTCGGTGGTCACACGGTGACGGTGGAGGTCGACCGGCCGCCGGTCGGCCGACAGGCGGTCGACATGGGGTTCATCGTCTTCAATCGACGGACCTACCCGCGCTTCTGCCGCCTCCTCGACGAGCTGGGGATCGACAGCGAGGCGAGCTGCATGAGCTTCGCCGTGCGCGACGAGGCCAGCGGCATCGAATGGAACGGAGAGTCGTTCGGCCGGCTGCTGGCGCGTCGGCGCAACGCCGCCTCACCCCGATTCTGGCAGCTGGTTACCGGCATCCTGCGTTTCCATCGTGAGGCGGTGGAGCTGCTCGGGTCCGACCCGAGCCTGACCCTGGGTGAGCTGCTCGCCCAGCGACGCTGGAGCCGATCGTTCGTCGATCTCTACCTCGAGCCGATGATGTCGGCCTTGTGGTCGACCGAGCCCGGGCGCGTTCACGACTTCCCGGTCCGGACGCTGGTGGCCTTCCTGCACAACCACGGCATGCTGACGATCGACGATCGGCCGACCTGGCGGGTGGTGCGCGGCGGCTCGAGTCGGTACGTCGAAGCGTTGCTCGCTCGCCTGCCAGCGCGCCAGCACGCCGGCGCCTCCGTCGAACGAATCCATCGGCCAGCCGGCGGTGGCGCCGAGTTACGCGTCGATGGAGCCTGGCGCGCGTTCGATCACGTGATCCTCGCCGTACATGCCGATCGCGCGCTCGCCCTGCTCGACGACCCTTCGATCGCCGAGCGCGAGGTGCTCGGCGCGTTGCCGTTCCAGCGCAACGTCGCCTTGTTGCACACGGACCGATCCGCGATGCCGCGTCGGCGACGCGCCTGGGCATCGTGGAACGTGCTGCGCGATCCGGCTCGGCCGCCGGGCCCGCCGCGCGTGACCTATTGGATGAACCGCCTTCAAAACCTCGATGGTCCGCGGCCGAACATCGCCGCCACTCAATGCTTCGTGACACTCAACCGCGAAGAGGAGATCGATCCGAGCACGGTTCATCATCGTCGCGTGTTCCACCACCCGCTCTTCACCGCCGACTCGACCGCTGCCAAGGCTCGCTGGCGAGAGATTTCGGGCCGCGGCACGCACTACTGCGGTGCCTATTGGGGATTCGGCTTTCACGAAGACGGCATGGCCAGCGGCGAGCGGGTGGCGCGCGATCTCGGGGCGACGGTGCCGCTGGGCGACGTCGGAATCGAGCCGGAGCAGGGTGAGACCGATCGAGGAGCAGCCGCTTGACCGAGGCGTCGCAGATCTCCTCGATCTACGTTGGGCGCGTTCGTCATCGGCGTTTCGAGCCTCGGCTGCGCGAGTTCTCTTACCGGATGTTTCTCGTGTTCCTCGATCTTGACGAGCTGCCAGAGGTGCTCGACACGTGGCCGTTTGGCTCGGCGCGGCGCCCGGCGATGGTCCGCTACCGAGCGACCGACTATTTGCCGGAGCGCACGACTGCCGGGCGGGCGCTGAGCGATGCGGCGCGCGATCTCGTCGCCGAGCGCACCGGCGAGCGCCCGTCGGGCCCGGTGCGCCTCTTGACTCACCTGCGCACCCTCGGATTCGCGTTCAACCCGGTCAGTTTCTACTATTGCTACGCCGCCGACGGCTCGACGCTCGAGGCGATCATCGCCGAGATCACCAACACGCCGTGGGACGAGCGCTACTCCTATGTCTTGACCGCCGACGCTTCCGAAACGGAAGCCTCCAGCGGCATGCAGGTCGTACGGCAGACGATGGCCAAGCAGTTTCATGTCTCTCCGTTCCAGCCGATGGAACAGACCTATCGATGGCGCTTCACCGCGCCGGGCGAGCGCCTCGCGGTCCACATGGAGAACTACCGACAGGACGCCGCGAGCGACGGGGTCTCAGCGTCGGACGAAAAGGTCTTCGACGCGACCCTCCAGCTGGAGCGCCGCGCCGCTCTCGGACGCCGCGCCTTGGCCTCAGCGCAGCTGCGGCATCCGGCCATGACCTGGAGCGTGCTCGCGGCGATCTACGCGCAGGCGGCGCGCCTGTGGCTGCGGCGCACGCCGTTTCACCGGCACCCTGCGAACCGGCCTTCGGCGGACACGCCGGCAGGGGAGGGTGCTCAATGAGCGACTCCATCGCTGTGCTGGACGGCATCGAGTCGGGAGCGTTCGTCGAGTCGCGCGTCGGGCGGCGGATCAGTCGGCGGCTTGTGCTGTCGCGGCTGCGCGGACTGCAGCGCGGCGCCCTGCAGCTCATCGAGAAGGATCGGCAAACACCGCTCGGTCAGCGCTGGGACGACGCCGAGACGCGGGCACGCCTCGAGATCCTCGATCCGCGCTGCTGGCCGAAGCTGGTGGCGCGCGGCTCGATCGGCGCCGCCGAGTCCTACGTTGCCGGCTTCTGGGACGCTGACGACCTGCCGACTGCCCTGCGTCTCTTTCTGCTGAACCGCGACGCGCTCTTCGCGCTCGACGGCGGCAACGTTGCCTGGCGGCAGCCTTTGCGTCGACTCGCTCAGCGCCTGCGCGCCAATACCCGCCGGGGCAGCCGGCGCAATATCGGCGCCCACTACGATCTGTCGAACGACTTCTTCGGCCTCTTCCTCGACCGCCAGATGATGTACTCAGCGGCGGTCTTCGAACGCCCGGAGTTGGCGACCATCGACGATCTCGACGCAGCGTCGGAGCGCAAGCTCGCGCTCGTGGCCGACAAGCTGGCGCTCAAGCCGACGGATCACCTGCTCGAGATCGGCACGGGCTGGGGCGGCATGGCGCTGTGGGCAGCGTCCCGCCACGGCTGCCGCGTGACGACCACGACGATCTCGCGGGAGCAATACGACGCGGCGCGTGCTCGCGTGCGGGCCGCCGGGCTCGAGGATCGGGTCGAGGTTCTCCTCAAGGACTACCGGGATCTCCGCGGGACCTTCGACAAGCTGGTGTCGATCGAGATGATCGAAGCCGTCGGGCATGATTTCCTTCCGACCTACTTCTCCCGCTGCGCCGAATTGCTGCGTCCTGACGGGCGGATGGTGCTGCAGGCGATCACTCTCGCCGACCGCAACTACGAGTCGGCCCGCCGCAAGGTCGACTTCATCCAGCGCTACATCTTTCCGGGCAGCCAGATCCCGTCGGTTGGGGCGATGGTGGCGGCCATCGCCAAGACCGATCTGACCGTCCGCCATCTCGAAGACATCGGGCCCCACTACGCCGCCACTCTTCGGCTCTGGCGGCAGCGTTTCGAAGCCAACGACGCGGCGGTGCAGGCGCTCGGGTTCGATCGCCGTTTCCGACGCCTGTGGCGCTACTACCTCGCCTATTGCGAGGCCGGTTTCCTGGAGCGTGAGATCGGCGATGTGCAGATGGTCTTGGCCAAGCCGGGAGATCGGCTGCCGGCCCGCGTGGGTCCCATCGGGAGTTCGGAGCCGAGATGATCGGCAGCGACACCCGCTCCCTGCGCCGACTCGAAGGCGCCGTCGCGGTCGTCGTGCTGCAAGTCGTCTGGTTCGCGTCGGTCCTCGGTGCGGCCCAGGACTTCCTCTGGCTCGGCCCGAGCCTCGCCGTCGTCGTCTCGCTGCTGTATCTGGGCTACAGCTACTCCCGCCGCCGCGACGCCCTGCTGATGCTCTTCCTCGTCGCGTTCGGCGCGGTCGCCGAGTCGATCCTGCAGGCGACCGGGCTGATGCGCTACCGCGGCGCCGTGGTGCCGTGGCTGGCACCGGCCTGGATCCTCGGCCTGTGGCTGCAGTTCGGCATGCTGCGCCACGGGCTTCTGCGCCTCCTAGTCGGACGGCCGATCATGGCCGTGGTACTCGGCGCGGTCGGCGGCCCGCTCGTCTACGGCTTCGGCGTCGCGTTGGGAGCCGCCGAGTTCCATCCTGACGTCTGGCCGAGCCTCGCCGCGCTGGCCGTTGTCTGGGCGCTCGCTCTGCCTTGGGCGACTCGCCGCGCCTGGCGAGGGTCGCTGCGGGCGACGAGTCTCGCGCGCGAGGCCGCGTCGACCGAATCTTCAGGGACCCAGCATCCGTTCAACCTCCCGAGGTGATTCCATGAAGCGACTCGTGCAGCTCTTCTTCGCCATCATCCTGATCGCCATGTTGGCGATCACCACCCGTGCGAGCTTCGACCGCAGCGTGCTCGAGGCGGGGCCGGAGATTTGGGCGGATCCGTGGGGCAAGGCGACCCTGATCGACACCTACTCGGCTTTTCTCGTCTGCTTTCTGTGGATGGCGTGGCGGGAGCGTTCGTGGGCCATGCGGCTGCTGTGGCTGCCTCTGGTCCTCGGCCTGGGCTCGATCGCCATCGCCATCTACTTCTTGATCGCTCTTGCGCAGGTTGGCGACGGGCGATGGACGGACATCTTCCGGCGAAAAGCCGACCTCGACGCCGAACGCAACGCTACGGCCGAGACCGCCTAGGCGCTTCCGTGATGCGCGTCGACGACCTCCTGGCCTCGGGCCGCGTGCCTGACTCCGCCCTTCGCTTCGCGATCCGACGCTTGGTTGGCCGCCGCCTGCGCCACGAGACACGCGGTTCCAGCGACCTGCTCGCACAGCGTCAGAATGCCCTCGAGGCGACCCTGCGAGCGTCGCCGATCGCGATTGCCACCGATGAAGCGAACGAACAGCACTACGAGCTGCCGACCGAGTTCTTCCGTCTCGTTCTCGGTCGGCGGCTGAAATACAGCTCGGCGTATTGGCCGGCCGGCGTCCGGACGCTCGACGCCGCCGAAGAATCGATGCTGGATCTCTCGTGCCGGCGGGCGCTGCTCGCTGACGGTCAAGACATCCTCGAGCTTGGCTGCGGCTGGGGCTCGTTGACGGTGTGGATGGCGGAGCACTATCCGAACGCGCAGATCCTCGCCGTGTCGAACTCGGCGACGCAGCGGGCGGAGATCGAGCGCCGCTTGGCCTCGCGCGGCCTGCGCAACGTCGAGGTGCGGACGGACGACATGCGCCGCTTCGACCCCGGCCGCCGTTTCGATCGTGTGATCTCGATCGAGATGTTCGAGCACATGCGCAACTACGCGCTGCTTTTCGAGCGCGTCGCGGGCTGGATGCGGCCGGACGCTCTCGCGTTCGTTCACGTGTTCTGTCACCGCGCGGCGGCCTATCTCTTCGAGCCGGCCGGTGGCGGTGACTGGTTGGCGCAGCATTTCTTCACCGGCGGCACGATGCCGTCGGCCGATCTCTTCGCCCGGTTCGACCGCCACCTGCGGATCGTCGAGCGTTGGATGGTGGCCGGCGCGCACTACCAGCGCACCGCCGATGCGTGGCTCGACAACCTAGACGCCCACCGCGCAGAAGTCTGGCCGATTCTTCAGGCGACCTACGGCGCCGAGGAAGCCGGGCGCTGGCTCGCCTATTGGCGCGTCTTCTTCATGGCCTGCGCGGAGCTCTTCGGTTTCCGCCACGGCGAAGAGTGGATGGTGGGCCATTACCGCTTCGCGCGTGCGGAAGGCGGTGCGTAGCACGCGGGATGGGGGCCGCTGCTAGCATCGGTTGCCCCGCCAACGATCGACTTCAGGAAGACCATGGATCGAGAGCCCGGCCCCGACCCGTCGCCCGCGGACGACACGGCGTCCCTGGGAACCGACGAGCTGCTGCCCTTGCTCTACCAAGAGCTGCGGCAGCTCGCAGGGTCAATGATGGCCAGGGAGCGCGCGGCGCTGACGCTGCAGCCGACGGCGCTTGTCCACGAGGCCTACCTCCGACTCGGCGGCGCCGCCGGTCGATGGGACAGCCGGGCGCATTTCTATGGCTCGGCGGCGATCGCGATGCGCCGAATTTTGGTCGAGCGCGCACGCGCCGCGGCCCGCGACAAACGCGGCGGCGCTCTGCGTCGCGTCACACTCACCGACGGCGGCGCGATGTGGGACGTGTCGCCGGAGGAGATGCTGGCGCTCGATGCCGCCCTCGACGCCCTGGCCCGTCGGGATTCGACCATGGCGCGGATCGTCGAGCTGCGCTTCGTCGTCGGCCTGACGGTCGCCGAGGTCGCGGAGGTCCTCGACGTGTCATCGCGGACGGTCAATCGCTCGTGGACGGCGGCGCGCGCATGGCTCTACGACCACCTGCGCCGAGGCGACGGCGGAGAATCCGGCGGCGCCGCCGTCGGAGGGCCACCTGCCCTTGGATGAGCGCGACGACCGCTGGGAGCGCCAGTGGCAGCTGTTCCACGACGCCTCGGAAGCCGACGATCCCGAGGCCTGGCTGGCGGCGCATTGCGACGATCCGGCCTTGGTTCATCGGGTGCTGGAGCTTCTGGAGGCCTCGGAAGCAGCCGACACGTCGTTCCTGCCAACGGACGGTGTCGGCGTTCGGCGTGAGAACGAGCCGACTCGGGAGCTGACACCCGGCGACCGCGTCGGCCCGTATGAGCTGCTGGAACTTCTCGGCGAAGGCGGCATGGGTCGGGTGTTCTTGGCTCAGCAGCGGGAGCCGCTCGAGCGCCGCGTGGCGCTCAAAGTCATTCGGCCAGGGTTCGAGACGGCGGAGCTGCTGGCGCGTTTCGATGCCGAGCGGCGGATCCTGGTGCGGCTCGCGCATCCGCACGTCGCCGGCGTGCTCGACGCCGGCGTGGTGCCCGACGGCCGGCCGTTCTTTGTCATGGAGGCCGTCGACGGCCTGCCGATCGACGTCTATTGCCGCCGCCGCGGGCTCGAGGTCGAGGATCGACTCGAGCTGATGATCACGGTCTGCGAGGCCGTTCAGCATGCGCATCACAAAGGCGTCATCCATCGGGATCTGAAGCCGTCGAACGTCCTGGTCGGCGAGATCGACGGTCGGCCGACGCCGAAGGTCATCGACTTCGGCATCGCCAAACTGCTGTCGGAGGCGCCGCCGCCTGACGCCCCGGCCGACGGCGGATCGGTGGCCGACGGTGCGCTCGTCACCGCCGTCGGTCGCGTTCTCGGCACGCCGACGTTCATGAGTCCGGAGCAGGTCTCGGAAACCGGCGCGGGCGACGTCGACAGCCGCACCGACGTCTACGCGCTCGGCGTCTTGCTGTCGTATCTGGAGCGCGGTGGCCCGCCAGCGTCGGCGGCCGCCGGGCCACGAACCGATCTCGACTGGATCATCGCCAAGGCGACGACGGCGTCGCGCGACGGGCGCTACGCGACCTGTTCCGAGCTCGCCGCCGATCTGCGACGACATCTCGAGCGCCGGCCGGTGCTGGCCGCGCCGTTCTCTTGGCGCGATCGCCTCGGCAAGCTCGCGCGCCGCCATCGGCTGGCGGCTTCGATCCTCGCGGCCTCGCTGGCGATCCTCTGCCTGCTCATCGTTGGCTTGACGTTCCAGACCCTGCGTTTGCGCGCCGCGCTCGATGAAGCGTCGGCGGAGTCGGCACGACGCGGCCAGGTGACCGAATTCTTGGTCGACCTCTTCCAAGGCTCCGACCCGGAGATCGCATCCTCGCCGGATCGCTCGGCGCGCGAGGTCCTGGACGAAGGAGCCGAACGGATCCTAGCTGACCTCGACGACCCGTCTCTGTCGTTGCCGCTGACGCTCGCATTGGGTGAAATTTACGGCAACCTCGGCGAGTTCGAGCGCCAGGTCGAGATGTTGGAGACGGCTCTGAGCAGCCAAGAGCGCACCGACGCCGAGCCGACGGCGATCGGCGACACGCTCGACCGCCTCGGGGCGGCGCGGTCCAAGGCGGGCGATTGGCCCGGGGCCGAGCATGACCTCCTCGCGGCGCTCGAGCACCGCCGCCGCGAGCTCGGAGAGGACCACCTCGACACGCTGGCCACGCGTCGCGCCCTGGGGTCGCTCTATTTTCGTCTCGGGCGGTATGAGGAATCGAGATTGATTCTCGAAGACGTTCTGGCGCGACACACGGCCGCCGGACGCGGCGGCCAGCTGGAGGTCGGGAGGGCGCATCACAGCCTCGGCAACCTGATGTACGAGACCGAGAACTACGACACCGCTCGTGAGCACTACCTGCAAGGGCACACGATCTTCGCCAGCGCGTTGCCTGCGGACGATCGGCGAGTCGCGGGGGCACTCAACGGCCTGGCTCGGATCCACGAGCGGTTTCGCGAGAACGCTGAAGCAGAGTCGCTCTATCGCCAGGTGCTATCGGTGCGCAGCAAAAAGCTCGGGCCGGATCATCCAGAGATCGCCGCCTATCGCACCAATCTGGCGATGGTGCTTCTGCGGCTCAACCGCTTCACGGAAGCTCGCGAATTGTCGGCGGTGGCTCTGGAAACGTTCGAAGCCGCGCTCGGATCGGATCATCCGAACACATTCCACGTGGCGACCAACCACGGATTGATCCTTTTTCTCGATGGTCGACCGCTCGAAGCTCTCGCCATTTTGCGTCGGGTGCAACTGGGCATGGAAGCGATGGTTGACCTCGGCAATGGCGTCCTGCGATCGAATCTCGGCAGTCAAGGTCGCATCCTGGTCGAAACCGAGCAATGGCAGGAAGCGATCGAACCGCTCGAACGGCTGATGGCTTATTACGAGTCGGCTCCCGGCATCTCAGAGGCCGCGCGCATGCGCGATGCTGAGCTCTATGGTGAAGCGCTGCTGTACACCGGCCGGCGGGCAGAGGGCGAGCGCTGGCTCGAGCGCGCTCTTGAGCATCATCTCGAGGCCTACGGCGCGGCGGATGAGCGGACGCTGGCGGCCTGGGAACGCCTCGAGGCCTACCTTCGGCAACGCGGCGACACCGCTGCCCTCGAGACCTGGCTCGGCCGCCTGGAGCAGCGCTCCGACGCCGCCTGATCACGAGCTTCCGGACGGGAGCTGTCGCAGCTCCGATCCGCACGGCGCATGAGGGATCGAGGCCGGCAGTCGCCGGCCGACCCGAGCCGGCCGGTCCGACGACGGCCCGCCGGCTCGGGTCCACCCCGTGCCGATCCAGGAGCTCACTATGTCGCATTCAACGAGCCTCGCCCCGGCTCGCTCCGCGGGCCGTTCCCTCGTCGCTGTTGTCCTGCTCTTCGTTGCCGCCTTCGCCACGCCGGCGGCGGCGCAGTTCACCGTCAACTCGTGGAAGGCCGAGCGTTCGCCGGTTCTGACCCAGCTTTTCGGCGTCGCATGGGACGAGGACGCTCAGACCTTCCACATCGTTGGTGATCAGGGGCTGATCCTCAGCCGCGACATGCAGGCACCCGGGCTCGGCACGTGGATGCAGCAGCCGACCGACCTCGACGGCATGCAGCCGCAGCTGCTCGACATCGTGTGCCGACCGGGAGTCGGCTGTGCGGCCTCGGGCATCGACGTCGTTCTGGTGAATACCGATGGCTCGTGGGTCACGCTGGTCGATACCCGTGGCTCCAGCCGAGCCTACGGCCCGGTCTGGCTGCTCGACGACGCCGTGGTCTACGGCGAGCTCTCGTTTCCGCTCAACTTCCTTTGGCGTCAAGAGCTGAGTGGTGATCCGGGATTCGGCATCGCGGTCGGCAACCAGCCCGTGGTCGCTTTCTGCGAGCGCGAGGGAGAGTTGGTGACCATCGACACCGATGGGAACGTGATCGGCTATCCGTTCAACCTCGATGCCAATCAGTTGCTGCAATACGTCGGTCCGACCGCGCTTGGACTGTCGACCGCCGGTTTTGTGGATGACGCGTGCGCCACCACGCCGCGTGGCGTCGGCGCTGACAGTCCGGCGGTCGGGACGCCCGGCGCCATCGGCGTCGTTCAGTCGGCTCCGACCACCTGGCGCCCGCGCCTGCTGCACGACGGCGTGTGGCAGGCCGAAGGATCCGACCGCAGCGGCCTGGTCCTGGCGGTGATCGAGGTG